>CAZMEL010000009.1:0-63307 GCA_964565225.1 uncultured Thermoanaerobaculia bacterium
GGACAAGAGTAGAACAATCCTCCACCGCGCGGTTCTTCCTCCTCCACTCGCTGCGAATCTCCATCCGATCCGTCGACCTTCAAGGCCGTGAGCGCGAAAGGTCTTTTGCCTCATCGGAAGCTCGATATCGCCTCGTTCAAACGACACATGGGCGATAGGGTCTGCCTTGCCGATGGCAGAAGGGTCGCTCTGAGGCTCCTGCACAAAGTCAGCACGGGGCCTTGATTTTTCACTTTTTCTCTCCTAATCTCATTCAAGTATTGTTTTGACTCCCTTTTTTACTTGGCCTATTTGGAGGATCTCTTGTCATGGTGAGGTGGTGGGGTTTTCAATCGTATTTCTCTGTCTGCCCTTCGGTGCCCTTGCACAACCCGAATCCGAAGTTCTCGATGCCCAGGCGGTGATCGAAAAAGCCGAGCGGTATCGAGCCGAGCGGCAGGCAAGGGCAAAGCCCTTGTCGATGGTCGTACCCGTTCCGAATCTCGTAGGCTCGGAAGAAGCGTTTCTGGTGCTGGTGAGCACGGTAGATCACCCAGTCGACTTCGACGTCTTCTTCCTCGAGCGCTCGGGGGCCGAGCAAGCCCTGGGCCGCTGGCAGCTGGAGCCGAGGTCGCACCTCTGGCTTCCCCTGCGTAATCTGGCGGGATCCGAAGCTCTCGAACGAAGGCCTGGCACGTTGGTGCTCGACCTGTTCGGCGATGGTGACACGGCACAGGGCTGGCTCGTCGTGCGGCGTCCGCGCCACGGAATGGAGATTCCGCTCCAGGTGATCGGCGAAGAGAATGGTAACGATCGCGTCGCCTTCTGGAGCGCCGGCTCAGGGAGCACCGCTGTGCATCTGACCTGTACCCACCTGGGAAACGGCCCACTGCAGCTCCGAGTGACCTGGGGCACAGATAGAGGAGAGGTAAGTGAGCCAGAAACGTGGATTCTGGAACCCGGACAGCAGCAGAGCCTTCATCCCGAATTGGGAGTAGTGTGGGCGAGGGTCCAGGCCGAGGGCGACGTGGAGGGTCTCGTAACGGTGGGTTGGTCCGAGAGCCCAGCCGGCCGGCTCTTGATTCCCTTCGCCGAAGTTGGCCCGCTAGGCTCGGCAGAGAAAACGGCGGCTCACGCCATCGCAATTCCGAGGCCGTTCGAAGCACTGGTGACCCTGTTCAATCCGGCTCCGCAACCCCTGGTAGCGGAGATCTCCCTACAACACGAGATCACCGGAGAGGTGGAGCAAAGGGTCGACCGTACCGTGCTACCCTGGAATCTGCTCACCCTGCCGCTGCGCTCTCTCTTTTCAATTCGAGGCACTGAGCCGAGCATGCGCCTTTCGGTTCACGGCGACAAGGCGTTCCTGGTTTCCGGTTTCAGCTTCGAGGCGGGCGGTGAGCCTTCCGGCCTCACCTTCTTCAACTCTGCCGAAGCCCATGCCAACGGCACCTACCCTCTGCCGGGGCTCGCCGAACACGAAGTGACCACGACACTGATCAACCTCGGCAAGGAAACTGCCCGAGTTGGTGGTCATGTGGTTTGGCACGGTGGCGAGCACACCTTAGAAGTGATGAAAATCCCGCCGGGTGCCTCACACCGCATCGATTTCCGAGAGATCGCTGAAGCAGCCCAGCCCGACCTCATGGGCCGAACCCTCGACCCACAGTATCGAGATGGGTTCTTCCAGTGGACCTCTCTCGGTGGCTCGGGTGAGCTGATCGCGCGGACCGAAGCCAAGTCTCTCGCGGATGGTGGTATTGTCGGATTCAACTGCGAAGGTTGCTGCGAGGAGCACGAATACTTGACCACCATTCCTTCTCAGGTTGCGGTGGGCCCGGGCCAGAATCCTGGTTTCCAGGCTTCGGTCATGGTCGAGAATTGCACCGGCCACTCGGGCCCGTTCCCGACCACACCCATCTGGTTCGGCCCAAGGTCACCCTTCCAGTGGGATGGCTCCAATGTCAGCTCCTCAGCTGGGGCCGATCGCGACCTGCATATTCGAAGGCTTCGTGCTCGAAACGGACGACAACTGTTACCCGCGGTTCTACAGGCGCCGGGGTAACGGACGTGCGAAGGCTTGCAAGAAGTTCTGTAATCCTGCTTGCTACAGCGAAACGGTTACTTGTGCTCAGCAGACCTCGGTTTGCAACCTTTGTTTTCGATGCTGCCGCGATACAGCCTTCACTGCGATTTGCAAAGGGGAGGATGCCATGAGTGCGAGATCTGCTTTCACTTCATGCCTCGTGCTTTGTGAGCTCGATATTGGCTGCGACTCCTCGGGCCAGTTCCTGCCGCCAATCTCTTGTGCAGGTTTCTGAACGGTGGAAAGGAAGAACTTCATGCAGCCGAGGAAACGTAAGACTCCATTTGTTCAGACCCCTGCTCTTCATCGGCGGAAGGTCCGCCCTTGCGATCAAGTCATCGAAAGCTCGATCTTACTTGCCTTGCATGCAGTCTCTCTGTTTTTGATTCTCACACCCATGTCCTACGGACGAGAGCTAGAGACAACCAAGGGTGGGTTTCATCGATCGATCAATTGGACCGCCTCTGATATGAGCCGGGCCCAGGGTTTGCAGCTGTATCTTCTAGACTTTCAATGTTGTATTGCAGAAAGAATCCTCCTGGCCCCTTCCGAAGGCGAAGCAATGTTGCTCGACCATGCGATCGACCTAGAAACAGGAGAGCAACGGGTGCGCCTCGAAGACTCCTCCGGTATCTGGTGGCTAGAAGTTGTCGACCAACACGAAATCCGTGCCGAGAACACCCATCAATTCTTCCAATTCCTTCTCGGCGGTTATCGAGAGGCAAAGAAACCGAGCTTTACCCGTCGGATCTTCTCTTCCGAAGGACAGGTCTGGACTGCCGAGATCAGCTATGGGAAAAAAGATTGGCAGGTCCAGATGCTGGAACAGCTGCAGGCGCCAGATTCTCAAGCTCGCCACATCGATGCGCCGCCGGCTGCCCACTCCATAGCCTTGATGTTTCGATCGATCCTGGAGTCCGAGCTCGATCTGGCGCGAGGTTTCGGTTCGATTGGAGCTCCTCTTTTCGAGCTGATTCTCGCTCTGGATCCGGCAGGGCGAGTGACGAAAGGTTTTCCACTGACCTGGACCTTGGAAGAGCCAGGGAAGAAGGTTTGGGCTCTTTCCATTTCTGATCCCGAATTACTCGAGCTAATGAGTGAGTTCCCCAATCTGGACAACGTCGATCCTTTCCAGGGCATGTTGGGCCTGAATGGGATCGAATCTCCGCGCTGAGCGTCTTCTCGATTTGGACCTGGCATCGCTCAGGTACTTGTGGCGGAGGGGGCAGCGAGTTCAGCGAATGGAATTCGGACTCGACGAACCGCCATCCCCCCGCTGACTCCAGGTATACGAAGAGAGAAGAATGGCAACCATGCAACGATAGAAGACCTCAACGCCCGAACCGGGCGTACACCCCCAGCAGCACCCCCACCCCCGCGACGATCTGCCCGAGAGTAGGGTCGTTGGCGTGGAGCACGGCGCCGGTGACCAGGAGGGCGGCGGCCAGGAGGGTGGTGCCGAGGCGATCGATGGAGCGTTCGATGCGCTGGAGCTGTTTGCGGGTGTCGGGTGCCAGGGCGGTTCGCAGGGTGAGGCGACCGCGCTTGGCCATGGACGCCACCCGGCTGACGTCTCCCGGCAGGCCGGCGAAGAGCCGCACCTGCTCGAGGAGGAAGAGGGCCTGGGCTTTCCAATCGGTTTCCGCGGCCTCGCTGGCCAGGGTCTCGGCAAAGGGCACCACCTCGGCCCATGGATTGAACTCGTTGTCGAGCCCGGTGGCCAGGCCGCTGAGCAGCTCGATGCCGCGGCCGGTGAACATCAAGTCCACCTGCAGCTGGATCGGTGTCTCCAGCAGGAGGCGCCCGAATTCGCGCCACAGGTTCGCGGCCTCGCTCATCACCAGATTGTTGAGACGGCTCATGTCGACACCCCAGAAACGATCGAAGATCGCCTCCACCGCCTCCTCGAGCTGCAGGAGATCGGCTCCGGGGAGCAGATAGCCGGCGTCGCGCATACTCTGCACCACCAGGGCGGCGTCGCGGCTCCCCATGCCGATCAGGAACTGCCGCAGGGCGGCGCGCAGGCGGGGCGGGATCTCGGCCATCATGCCGAAGTCGATGAAGATCACCTGAAAGGGGGGACCGTCGCTTCCGGGAGGCTTGGGCTTGACGAAGAGGTTCCCCGGGTGCGGATCGGCATGTACGTAGTGATGCACGAAGATCTGACGCATGTAGACCCGGTAGAGAACCCGCGCCACCGCCCCCGGCTCGATACCGTTCTCGGCCAGCGTCTCGACGTCGTCCACCTTGATGAACGCCACGTTCTCTTCGGTCAGGGTGCGCCGGGCCGTGACGTCCCAGAACACCTCCGGCACCACGATCTCGGGATCGCCGGAGAAGAGCTCGGCGAACCGTTCGGCATTTCTGCCTTCGAGCCGCAGATCCAGCTCCTTGCGAGTGGTGGTGCTGAATTCCTCGTCGACCCAGTCGAGATCGATCCGCCGCCGGACGAAACGCCACCAGCGCAACCAGCGAATCGCCTGGCCGATGGCCCGGAGATCGGTCTCGACCAGTACCTCGATGCCCGGCCGCAACACCTTCACCACCACCGGGCGGCCATCGAGGAGCCGGGCGGAGTGGACCTGGGCCAGAGATGCAGCACCCAGGGGATCTTCGTCGATCGCGGCGAAGATCGCGGCGAGCGGACGCCCGAAGTCCTCCTCGATCTGTTGCCGGATGGAGTCGAAGTCGGTGGGAGGCACCTCGTCTTGCAGCCCGGCCAGCTCGCGGGTGACGTCGAGCGGCAGAATGTCGACCCGCGTGCTGAGGTATTGCCCGAGCTTGATCAACACCCCGCCGAGGTCGACCGCCAGGGCTCGATACCGGATCGCAATCGCCGTCCAGCGAGGAATGGGCGCCGTTCGAAACCAGCGGAGGACCGGCAAACGGAGAAAGAAGTCGCTCCAGAGGATCCGGGCGAAAGCGCGGAAGAAGAACCAGAGAACTCGTAGATACCGGCGCCGGTCGATCGGAGCCGAACCGGCGAGCTCCTCGGTTGCGGCTCCTCTCGGTCGCTGGAAGTACGACCGCGGGTCGGGAGTGACTTCTTCAGAGGACACGGTTTCGAGGGGTCCTGGAGTTGGTCGGTGGGAATCTCAAAGGAAAGGGCAGGCTCGAGCTCGAGCCGCCGCTGCTCATCTTGTCACAGCCCGACCCACACAGCCGCGCCCTCTTCCCCCCGGATCTCGACCCGATCTCACGGCTGCCACAGTTCTTCGAACGCCTCGGGCGCTGTTGGAAAAACGAGGGCCCGTGCCACTGTTACAAATTCTACAAAACCTCCGTTGACGCTAAAAAAACCGCTGCTATACTCGATCTGGAGCCGTTCGAACGACCATTCGGTAGAATTCTCGATCGAGCGGCGATTTTGGCGTCCCTCGGTAGCTGCCAGAACGACGGAGCTTGGGGTCATGGCCTCATGCCCTGGGCAGGCTACGTCAAGAGTTCGGGCACCGGATCGGAGATGCGCCCCCGACCGGTACCCTCGGGCCCCGGAGAGCCGATGGATTATTCTGCGCTGAGCGAACCGAAGAATCTCTTGGTAGTCGATGACGACCCGAGCGTCTGCCAGGTCATGGCCGCCATGCTCAAGGACCGCGGCTACGAAGTGGTGACCGAGACCGATGGCCGCAAGGTGCTCGGCCTGCTCCAGCAAGGGGAATTCGATGTCGCCCTGATCGACCTCGTCATGCCGGCCATCAGCGGACTGGAGCTGATCGACCAGATCCGCCAGCACGACCGGGTGATGCCGATCCTGGTCGTGACCGGTCTCAGCAGCGCCGAGAATACGGTCGCCGCCATGCGCCACGGCGCGACGGACTTCGTCACCAAACCGGTCGACTCGGCGTTTCTCGATCTCAGGATTCGCGGCGCCTGGGACCTGGCACGGGCCCACCGACTGGCCAACACCGATGGTCTGACCGGCCTCTACAACCACCGCCACCTGCAAGAACGCCTCAGGGAAGAGCTCGACCGAGCTCGTCGTTATCGGCGTCCGCTTTCGCTGGTGATGGCCGACCTCGACCATTTCAAGACCTACAACGACACCTACGGACATCCCCAGGGAGACGAGGTGCTCATGGCCGTGGCCCACACCTTGCGCCAGGTCAGCCGGACGTCGGACCTGGTGGCCCGGTACGGTGGGGAAGAGTTCACCTTGGTTCTGCCCGAGACTTCCCTGGAAGATGCACAAACGGTCGCCGAGAGAGCCCGGCAGTGTGTTGCCGCCCTGGAGTTCCAGGGCCGCGACAACTCCGACATCACCGGAGTGACACTGAGCCTGGGTATCGCCTCCTACCACCGCGGCTGCACCCAGGAACAGCTCATCGCCCTGGCCGATGCGGCGCTCTACGAAGCCAAACGCGCCGGGCGCAACCGGGTGCGGGTTGCGGCGACCGGAGCCGAGCCCAAGAGCACTGAAAAAGAAACCGCGGAGATCGAGCTCCCCTTCACCTGACCGGCCCTTTTCGCGATCGGGCTCGAAGCATGGTCGAATCCAGTCCAGCCAGCCGGTCCTCTCTTCCTTCCGGCCTCGTCTACAGCATGGGCGCCTCGTTCGTGCTGGCGGTGGTCTCCACGGTCGGCGACTACATCTGGGCGCGCTGGTTCCCGACACACCAGACCCATGTGGGCATCGCCCACGGGGTGATTCTCTGCCTGATCATCGGTGCCGTGCTGGGAGGGTACCGAAGAACACTGGCCGCTATGGCGCGCGGAGCAGGCGCCGCCCTGGTGGTGGGGCTGGTGGCTTCCGTTTCTTTCTACCTGCTCTTCCCACTCTTCCGCTGGACGGCGATGTTCCTGAGCTGGATGTTGCTCTGGGTGCTCATGGCCCTCGCCTTTCGTTGGGCCGCCGAGATCCACCAGTCGCCCAAGGAAGCGTGCCTCCGCGGGCTTGTGGCCGCGGTGCTCTCGGGGCTCGCGTTCTACGCCATCTCCGGCATCTGGCTGGAGCCGGCTCCCGACGGCCCCGACTACCCGGTCCACCTGGTGTCGTGGTGGGTGGCCTTCCTGCCGGGATACCTGCCGTTGCTCCTGAAAGCCGGAGGGTCGACGCCCGATGAACCGACGTAGAGCTGCCCTGCTCCTTCCCTTTTTCACCTGGCTCCTGCTCTCTGCCAGCCCGGCCGAAGCCTGGTCGGGGACCGGCCATATGCTGGTGGCCGAGATCGCCTATCATCGGCTCGATCCCGACACCCGGCAAGAGGCCGATCGCCTGATCCGGGTGCTCGCCGAGCTCGATCCCAAGTCCGATCACTTCGTCCCCGCCTCGGTTTGGATGGACCGCATCAAGCGGACGGGCCTCGACGCCTTCGATCCCTGGCACTACGTCAACCTACCCCTCGGGAAATCCCCGGAGACGTTTCCGAGCCTGCCTCCGGGACCCCACGTGGTGTGGGCCATCGAGCGTTCCATGACGACCCTCGCCGACCACCCCACCACCGAGAACGACTTCTCCAAGGCTCTGATGCTGCGGGTCTTGATCCACCTGGTGGGCGATGTGCACCAACCGCTGCACGCGGCGACAAGGATGTCCCCGGAGCTCCCACGGGGCGACCGCGGCGGCAACGACTTCCTCCTCTCCGAACGTCGACACCCGTTCTTGCTCTCCTGTCCGGAAACCTCTAGTCCCGAAGCCGAGAACCAGGAGCCGAAACCGGACCGCCAGGAAAACCTTCATTCCTTCTGGGACCGCGGAGCCTTCGCCCTGCCCGAAACCCGCTGGCCCTCCGACGCCCCCTGCCTGACCGCCCTGGCCGCTGAGATCCAGCACCGATTTCCACCCGAGAGCGTGCCACACTGGACTCGGGACGACCCCACCGAGTGGGCCCGCGAGAGCCATCGGCTCGCCGCCTCCGTGGCCTACGAGGGAACACAGCCGGGCCGAGCACCCAGCGCGGCCTATATCCGCGAAGCCCAGCCGGTGGTGCTCCGCCGGATCGCGGTCGCGGGGTACCGCCTGGCTGCAGCCCTCGAATCCGTGCTCGGGAGCCGCTGAGACATCGCCGGGCCGCTGGACCTTGTTATAGGATCGCGCGACCGTTCGAGATCCCTTTCCAACCATCCAGACCAAACGGGAGACGGGGAGTGCAAGAGTCGAGGGAAGAGTTCATCCAGAGGGTCATCGATCGCAATCCGGCAGAGCAGGAATTTCACCAGGCGGTTCAGGAGGTGGTCGAGTCGGTGTGGCCGCTCATCGAACGCCAACCCCGGTACCGCCAGGGAAAGATCCTCGAACGGATCGTAGAGCCCGAGAGAGTCATCATGTTTCGAGTGCCCTGGACCGACGACCAGGGCGAGATCCAGGTCAACCGTGGCTTCCGGGTGGAGATGAACAGCGCCCTGGGACCCTACAAGGGCGGCCTCCGATTCCATCCCAGTGTCAATCTCGGCATCCTCAAGTTTCTGGCCTTCGAGCAGGTCTTCAAGAACAGCCTCACCACTCTGCCCATGGGTGGCGGCAAAGGTGGCTCCGACTTCGACCCCAAGGGCAAGAGCGAGGGTGAGGTCATGCGCTTCTGCCAGGCTTTCATGAGCGAGCTCTACCGCCATATCGGCCCGAACACCGACGTACCCGCCGGAGACATCGGCGTCGGCGGTCGGGAAATCGGCTTCCTCTTCGGCATGTACAAGAAGCTTGCCAACGAGTTCACCGGAGTGCTCACCGGCAAGGGTAAGGCCTGGGGAGGCTCGCGGATCCGCCCGGAAGCCACCGGCTACGGCGCCGTGTACTTCGCCTCCGAAATGCTGGCGACCCGCGACCGTGACCTGGCCGGCCAGAAGGCCCTGCTCTCGGGCTCGGGCAACGTCGCCCAGTTCGCGGCCGAGAAGCTCCTCGAGCTCGGTGGCACCATCCTCACCATGTCCGACTCCTCGGGAACCCTGCACGTCGAGAAGGGGATCGATCGCGAGAAGCTCGAGCACATCATGGACCTCAAGAACAATCACCGAGCGAGGATCCACGAGTTTCGCGAGCGCTACCCCGACGCCGAGTTCCTCGAAGGCAAGAGACCCTGGTCGATCCCGTGTGACATCGCCCTACCCTGCGCGACCCAGAACGAGATCGACGCCGACGACGCCAGCCAGCTGCTCGCCAACGGCTGCTTCTGCGTGACCGAGGGCGCCAACATGCCCACCACTCCCGATGCCATCGAGGCCTTCCTGGAAGCCAAGATCCTCTTCGGCCCCGGTAAGGCCGCCAACGCCGGCGGCGTGGCCGTTTCCGGCCTGGAGATGACTCAGAACTCCATGCGCCTCTCCTGGCCTCGCGAGAAAGTCGACCAACACCTGCGCCGGATCATGAAAGACGTCCACAAGACCTGCGTCGAGTACGGCAAGGAAGGCGAATTCGTGAGCTACGTCGACGGCGCCAACATCGGCGGCTTCATCAAAGTCGCCGACGCCATGCTCGACCAGGGCGTCGTCTGACGCCAGCCCCGGGGCCCGAATTCTCGGGCCCTTCGCGATCACCACGATCGGGCCTGCCGGCTCGGTTCGAAGAATAAATCGATCGAAGGGCCGGTGCGCCGACCCGTGGCTCGACCGCCGTCGACCCGAGTGACGCCGAGGGTGTACTAAGGTATATCCATGAGTGAACGTCGCAGGGTCCCCAAGAAGGCGTTTCGGTTCCACGACCTGACCTGGCACCGGGTGCACGAGGTGCTCCTGGTCTCCTCGCCCTACGACGCCTTCATTCTGCAGCAGGACGGCCCCCTGAGCGAGCAGGTCTTCCGCGAGTACAGCAGCCTCAGCCTGCCCGCCTCGCCGAGGTTCACCCATGTCGCCACGGGTGCGGCGGCGATCCAGCGGCTGAAGAAGCGTCGATTCGACCTGGTGCTGACGATGACCTCGCTCGCCGATATGAACGTCAACGCATTCGGCCGGCGGGTGAAGAAGCTACGCCCCGGCCGCCCGGTGGTGATGCTCGCCCTCGATCGCAAGGAGCTGCTCGACATTCACGACCGGATCGACCGCGAGGCGATCGACGGAGCGTTCCTCTGGACCGGCGACCCGAAGATTCTCTTCGCGATCATCCAGTACATCGAGGACAGCCAGAACCTCGATCTCGACATCCGCCACGGCAATCTGCAGGCGATCATCGTGGTGGAAGACAACCCCGCCTACTACTCCGCGTTCCTGGGCCTGCTCTACAAGCAGCTGATGACCCATTCGTTCTCTCTCTACAAGGAGGGTTTGAACGAGATCCACCGGCAGATGCAATTGCAGTCGCGCCCCAAGGTGCTGCTCGCCACTTCCTATGAAGAGGGAGTCTCCCTCTTCAAACGCTACCGGAAGAACGTGCTGGCCCTGATCTGCGACATGCGCCTGCCGCGTGGCGGAGCCCTGGACCCCCGCGCAGGGCTGTCGATCGTTCGCAAGGCCCGGCGCCACGACCCCGACCTGCCGGTGCTCCTGCAATCGGCCGAGCCCGAAAATCGAGCCCATGCCAAGGAGCTGGAGGCCGGATTCATCGACAAGAATTCCCACGAGCTCCTGGCACAGGTCGGCGATTTCCTCATCCATTCTCTCGGCTTCGGCCCATTCGTCTTCCGCCTCGCCGACGGCACCGAGGTCGCCCAGGCTCGCCATCTGCAAGAGCTCGAGGAAAAGCTGGCGAGGGTGCCCGAGGAGTCGCTCTTCTACCACGCCAGGCACAACCATTTCTCCATCTGGCTCAAGGCCCGGAGCGAGTTCGCTCTCGCCCGACAGATTCGCCCCCGCAAGGTCGAGGAGTTCGAAGACTCCGAAGCCGTTCGCCGGTATCTCATCGAGGCTCTCCGCGACTCCCGAAGCCGGACCCATCGTGGAGAGGTCGCCGACTTCGACCGTCGGCGATTCGACCGCGATCCCTTCATTCGCCTCGGCAAGGGCTCGCTCGGCGGCAAGGCTCGAGGCATGGCTTTCCTGCATCGCACCATCGCCGAGCTCGATCCCCAGGACTTCGGCGGCCTCGAGGTCACTCTCCCCAAGACCGTGGTTCTCACCACCGAGCTCTTCGATCGCTTTCTGCAGACCAACGACCTGCGGCGCTTCGCCTTCACCTGCGACGACGACGAAGAGATCACGCGGCGATTTCTCGCGGGAAAGCTCGATCCGGGCCTCGCCTCCGACCTGAAGTTCATCGTCGAGCGCATTCCGGGGCCGATCGCCGTACGCTCCTCCAGCCTGCTGGAAGACTCCCGACACCAGCGCCTGGCGGGCATCTACACCACTCTCATGCTGCCCAACAGCGGCGCTCCGTCCCGCCGCCACCGCGAGGTCTGCGACGCCGTACGCCTCGTGTACGCCTCGACCTACTTCGCCAACGCCAAGGCCTATCTGCGACGCACCGGGCGACGGATGGAAGAAGACCACATGGCAGTGATTCTCGAAGAGGTGGTCGGGCAGCCGTACGGCCGCCGGTTCTATCCCCAATATTCGGGTGTCGCCCAATCGTACAACTACTATCCGATCCATCCCCAGAAACCGGAGCAGGGAATCGCCCACATCGCTCTCGGCTTCGGCCGCCAGGTCGTCGACGGCGGCCGGGCCCTGCGGTTCTGCCCTCAATGCCCGGAAGTGCTCCCCCAGTTTTCGCATCCCAAGAGTCTGCTCGACAAATCCCAGCGGACTTTCTTCGCCCTCGACATGGAGCAGCGGAGCCAGCACCCTCTCGAGCTCCTCGAGACCCTCGTTCCCTGCAAGCTCGAAACCGCCGAGGCCGACGGCACCCTCGACCTCGCGGGCAGCGTCTATTGCATGGACGACCAGCAGATCCGCGACGACCTCGGCTGCCAGGGGCCTCGGGTCATCACCTTCAACAACATTCTCAAACACCAGGCGATCCCCCTCGCCCAGGCTCTGAGCCAATGCCTGGAGATCGGCAAGGAAGGCTTCGGCGAATCGGTGGAGATCGAATTCGCCGGGGACATGGGCGATTGGGGACGGCCCGTTCGCGGCCGCACGCCTCGTCCGCCACGTCTCTTCCTGCTCCAGATTCGCCCCTTCGCGGGCCGCAACCGAGGCCAGATCGGGCAGAACATCCGCTTCGCCCCGCAAGACCTGCTCTGCACGTCCATGCGAGCCCTGGGCAACGGGGTGGACGAGAGTGTCCGAGACATCTTGTATGCCCCCGGCGAGCCCTGGAGCTCCCGCCTGACCCAGAGCCTGGTGCACGAGATCGAGACCTTCAACCGGGCCCTGCAAAAGGAAAAACGCCCGTACCTGCTGATCGGGCCGGGTCGCTGGGGCACCGCCGACCCGTGGCTCGGAGTCCCGGTCGGCTGGTCGCAGTTGTCGAATGTCAAGGCGATCGTCGAGACGTCGCCTTCCGGGTATCCGGTCGAGCCCTCGCAGGGCACCCACTTCTTCCAGAACCTCACATCTCTCGAGATCGGCTATTTCACCCTGCCGCCCGATCCGACCGAGGCCACCCCATCCCTCCGGGACCATCCGCCCAACTTCCTCGACCGCGGCTGGCTCACCGCCCAGCCCGTGTTCCGCAGCTCGGGAAATCTGCTGCACATCCGCTGCGAGTCGCCGCTGGCCGTGGTGATCGATGGCCGCAGTGGGCGCGGCTTCATCGCCAAGCCGGGAGCTCGACGGCTCGATTGATGCTCACAGGTCGCGACAGGTGGGAGAGATGTCGCCATAGTCGACGACTTTCTCACCCCGTACGACGATGTAGTAGTCGAAATTGGGTACCACCAGACAGGAATGATTGGGGAGGATTCTGACGCGCTGGCCCACCTCCAGCGAGGCGTCGACGATCCCGTGCTCCTGGGAGAGCGAGGGGATTCGCAGGTCGGGATGGAGCTCGGACCGGTCGTAGTCAGCGAAGATCCGGCCGTAGGAACGAGGCTGCTGCTCTTCGGGCCCGGGATCTTTCGACAGGCTCAGGGCTCCGGCATCGATCACGCTGTGCCCGGCTCCCGGCTGCGCCGAAACCACGCTCGAGAGCACGGTCAGGGCACAATCACCGACCTCGCACGATCCGATGCTGGCCTGGAAGTAGTCATAGAACACATAGTTGCCGGGGCGGACCTCGTCGATCCCTTCGAGGTTGTCCACCACCGCCATGGCGGGTGTCGAGCCGATGCTCACCCCCGGCACCTCGATTCCCTCGTGCCGCAGGCGTTCGGCCGCCTCCACCATCACCGCTCGTTCCTGCTCCGCCACGGCTCGCAGCGCTTCTCTACCCCGGGCGGCATAGGCGTGCCCGGAATGGGACAGGATTCCGTCGAACTTGAAGACCTCCGAGTCCTGCAGCCGCCGAGCCAGCTCGATGGCGAGCGGCGACCGAGGGTCGACGCCCGCCCGGTGGTATCCGCAGTCCACCTTCAACCAGACGTGCACGAAGAAGTCTTCGTCGACCGTGAACTCCTTCTCCAGGGCGTCGATGGCGGCATGAGAATCGATCACCAGGCGCAGCGACTGGCTCACATGGTGCCGCAGCAGGGGAATGGTAGAAAAGATCACCGGGAAGGCCCAGGTGAGGTCGCGATACCCGGCGTCTTGCAAGACGTGGGCTTCGTGCAGGGTCGACACCGTGAAGCCCGGAGCCGTGAGCTCCCGCTGGATCTCGGCGATCTGGAGACAGCGATGGGTCTTGAAATGAGGCCTCATCTTGACCTTCAGCTTCCGCATTCGCAAGGCCATCCGCCGAAGGTTCCGTTCCAGGATGTCGAGATCGATCACCGCACAGGGGGTGACCACCGTATCCAGAGTCTCGTCGATCGGATCCCGTTCATAGTCGAAACGCTCGAAACCGCCCATTCGTGTTCCTCTTCTGTGACGTGGAGCCCGCGGGCGGACAACACCACCCTGGCCTGCTCTCGCGAAGCTGCTATGCTGCGCCTCGAGCCGCAGAGACCCTCCACCAGACACCCGAATCGAACCATGCAGACCTTGACCCTAGACACCCTGGCCACCACTCGCGAAACCCTGCAGGCGGGAATCGACGAGGGGCTTCACCTGGGAGCTCAACTGTATCTCTCCCGGCACCGCCACGCCGAGGAAGATGGTGAGTTTCTCGATCTCGTGCTCGGAGAACGACGCATCGGCCAGGCGATGACCCCGGACACGGTGATGATCTGGCTCTCGTCGAGCAAACCGGTCACGGCGGTGGCCCTCGGCCAGCTGTGGGAACGAGGCCTCCTGGAGATCGACGACCCCGTGGTCCGCCACCTTCCGGAATTCGCGACCCATGGCAAGACCGAGATCACCCTGCGACACCTCCTCACCCATACCGGCGGCATCCGGATGCTCAACGTGGGTTGGCCCGAAGCCGGATGGGACGAGATCCTGGCCAACATCTGTGCCGCCCGGCCCGAGCCTCGCTGGCCGCCGGGAGAGAAGGCCGGCTACCACATGAGCTCCAGCTGGTTCGTGCTCGGCGAGGTGATCCGGAGGGTCGACGGACGCCCGTTTCCGCAATACGTGCGCGAAGAGATCTTCCTGCCCCTGGGGATGAACGATTGTTGGATCGGCATGGCGGAAGACGCCTTCGCCTCCTACGGCGACCGCATCGGCCGCATGTACAGCACCGAGAACCGCGCCGACTCGCCTCTACCGCGATCCTGGGATCGAGCGGCCCACGTGGTGGGCTGCTCTCCCGGTGGCAACGGCCACGGGCCGATCCGCGAGCTCGGAAGGCTCTACGAGATGCTCCTGGGCCGAGGTACCTGGGGAGGCATCCGAGTGCTCTCCTCTCAGACCGTGGAGGCATTGACCACTCCCAGCCGGGTGGGCTTCTACGATCAGACCTTTCGCCACGAGCTCGACTGGGGCCTGGGATTCATCGTCAACTCCCAACACTACGGCGCCGAGCTACCGCCCTACGGCTACGGCCGACGCGCCTCGCGCCGGACCTTCGGCCATAGCGGCTTCCAGTCGTCCACCGCCTTTGCCGATCCCCGCCACGGCTTGGTGGTCGCTCTCGTGGTCAACGGACAGCCCGGCGAGCCCAAACACACCCACCGCTTCCGCGACATCACCGAGGCGATCTACGACGACCTGGGAATCGAGGCCGAGCAGAGCTTCGGTCCGAGGAAACGGTCCAAGGCCGAGGCCGCTTCGGGTTGAACGACGCCGCCCGTTCCGATCGCAAGACTCTTCGAAGGGACCCATGCTCGTTTCCACTCTTCTCGTCATCGCCGGTATCGCGCTGCTGTACTTCGGCGGCGAGGTCCTGGTCGACAACTCGATTCGCCTGGCCAGGTCGTTCGGCATCAGTGAGCTGGTGATCGGGCTCACGGTGGTGGCCTTCGCCACCTCGGCGCCGGAGCTCGCCGCCACCCTCACCGCCGCCTTTCGCGGGTCTCCGGACATCGCCATCGGCAACGTGCTGGGATCCAATATCGCCAACCTGGGTTTGATCCTCGGCATGACCGCCCTGGTCTTCCCCCTCACCACCTCGCGCCGTTTCATTCGCCGCGAGATCGTGTTCATGGTCCTGGTGACCCTGGCCACCTTTCCGATCTTGCGGAGCGGCTACTTCATCGGACGCCTGGAAGGCCTGCTGCTCCTCGGCATCCTCACCGGTTTTCTCATCGTCTCCCTGCGTGACACGGGCCACCAACCCACTCTCGAGGAGCTCGGCGAAGACACCGGGCCCGATCGCACCCCCCTTCTCTGTGCTCTGGGCATCGCCTTCGGGGTCGGCCTGCTGGTGGGTGGCGCCCAGGCGCTGGTGACCGGTGCGACCGATATCGCCCGTTCCTTCCAGGTTCCCGAACGGGTCATCGGCCTGACCCTCGTCGCCCTCGGCACCAGCTTGCCCGAGCTCGCGGCCAGCGTGGTGGCGGCACGACGCAAGAAGGGCGACCTGGTGCTCGGCAACGTGATCGGCTCGAACATCTTCAACCTGCTCTGCATTCTCGGCCTGACCTCCCTGGTGCACCCCATCGCCGTGGCCGAGAAAGCGCTCTCCCTGGATTTCTGGGTCACCTTCGGGATCAGCGCCTTCCTCCTGCTGATGCTCCTCGTGCGCCCCAAGCTGGGCCGTTCGGTGGGCGTCCTGCTGCTCGGCATCTACTTCGGTTACTCCATCTACCTCCTCGCCCTGGGCTGAATCCATGTCGGAAGCGACCTTCCCTCGGCGGATCCGAGACATCGACTGGCAGACCTGGAAACCGGTGGATCTCGCGACCCTGCTCTTCGTGATCCGCGACGGCGAGATTCTCCTCATCCGCAAGAAACGCGGCCTCGGCTCGGGCAAGATCAACGGCCCCGGTGGGCGCCTGGAGGCGGGGGAACGCCCGGTGGACGGGGCGATCCGAGAGGTGCAGGAGGAGTTGCTCGTCGAGCCCCTCGCACCCAGCGCCGCGGGGGAGCTCCGCTTCCAGTTCGTCGATGGCTACTCGATCCACGTCTTCGTGTTCCGGTCCGGAGAGTGCCGAGGTAGGGCCAGCGAAACCGACGAGGCGGTTCCCCTCTGGACTCCTCTCGACCACATTCCCTATGACGAGATGTGGGCCGACGATCGGATCTGGTTGCCGCTGATGCTCGAAGGGCGTCCCTTCTCGGGCCGATTCATCTTCGACGGCGACCGGATGCTCGACCACGAGCTCGACCTCCCCGCGACGGCCCCTGCCTGAGCGTCCTCGAGGGCGCCCACTCACCTCCGTACACGGCCGGTCCTCGTCGTGCTGGTAAGATGGCGCCGATGTGAATCACCTTACGATGCAAGACTGGGAGGATCAGCTCCAGTCCGATACTCGGGATCGCCCGGCTCTCGACGAGCAGGAATCCCAGTTCCTGGTCCCCGGTCTCACGATCCTCGATCACCCCGACGTCCGCAGGGTCGGAGAGAAGACCCATCTCACCGAGCTGTGCTCGGGACAAGAGGCCGTTCTCTCGCGGATCGCCCCGCTCTTCGCGGCCCCGGGCCGGGTCGAGCGGCGGCCCCTGATCGACCCCTACATCAGTCGCCGCCCCCTGCGCTTCCAACCCGGCGTCGACGGCGCGGTGCGCCTGCTGGCCGGCGGAACTTCTCAGAGGGTCGAGATCGACGGAGAGCCGGTCGAGACGGAACGAACGATTCCGGCGGAGGAGCTCGACGAAGGTGTGGTGGTGCTACTCGCCGATCGGCTGGTGCTCCTGCTGCACCTGCTCGACCCCACGCCCCCGAGCGGCCTGCCCGACTGCGGCCTGGTGGGCGAGAGTCGTGGCCTGCTCTCCCTACGACAGGAAATACGTCGGGCGGCCGGTCTCGATGTCCCCCTCTTGCTCTGTGGCGAGACCGGAACCGGCAAGGAGCTGGTGGCGGAGGCGATCCACCGGCTGAGCCACCGCCAGCGGGGCCCTTATCTCTGTATCAACATGGCAGGGATTCCGATTCCCCTGGCCGCGGCCGAGCTCTTCGGCGCCGAGAAGGGCGCCTACACCGGCGCCAGCCGCAGACGCAGCGGTTTCTTCGGCCGGGCAGATGGTGGCACTCTCTTTCTCGACGAAGTCGGCGAAATGCCTCTGGAGGTCCAGTCGCTCCTTCTCCGCACCCTGGAAACCGGCGAGATCCAGGCCGTGGGAGACGAAGAGCCGCGAAAATGTGATGTCCGGATCATCGCCGCCACCGATTCCGACCTGGAGGGCAGCATCCGGGAGGGGCGGTTCCGAGCTCCACTCCTCCACCGGCTGAGCGGCTACCGGATCGACCTGCCACCCCTGCGAGATCGCCGCGACGACTTCGGCCGGCTGTTCTTTTTCTTCCTCGGACAGGAGCTCGAGCGACTCGGTCGATACGATCTCATGGCACCGGGCGGCGACCACGGTCGGCGCACATTTCCTCCCCCGGCGCTCATCGC
This sequence comes from uncultured Thermoanaerobaculia bacterium, assembly GCA_964565225.1. Classification (GTDB taxonomy): domain Bacteria; phylum Acidobacteriota; class Thermoanaerobaculia; order Multivoradales; family J023; genus CAZMEL01. The sequence continues at coordinate 17,848 of CAZMEL010000009.1, forward strand.
ACGCATGGCCCGCCACCGCTGGCCGGGCAACGTGCGCCAGGTGCGCAACATCGCTCGCCAGGTCGCCATCGCGGGTTCCGATGTCACCGCGGCCGACCTGGAGCAGAAGATCCTTCACCTCCTCCGGATGAACGACGCAGAGCCGGAGCCCGGCGACGACGAGCTCCGAAATCACAGGACCAAATCGGGGAGTGGGTATCGCAAGCCCAACGAGGTCAGCGAGTCCGAGCTGGTGGAGAGCCTGCGGGCCCACCGCTGGCTGCTGCAACCGACCGCTGCCGATCTCGGCGTCTCCCGGACCTCTCTCTATGCCCTGATCGCCAGATCCCCGGGAATTCGCCGCGCAACGGACCTCGAGCCGGGAGAGATCACCACGTGTTACGAGAGCTCGGGGGGCGACCTCGAGGCGATGGTGGACCATCTGGAAGTCTCGCGGCCGGCGCTCGAGCGCCGCCTGCGAGAGCTCGGGCTCCTCTGACCTGGAAATTCACCAGACTCCTGCTACGAGACCGTATGTCGATGAATCTGCAGCGTTACTCCGGTCCTGCGCTCCTCGGCAGACCGCAAGTACGCCTCCGGCGCTCCGGCCCGCCAAGCCTTGGATCTCCCAAAACCCACGGACCCTCGCGACGAAACCTGGTGAGCTTTCCAGGCTTGCCCGCCTCGGCATGAGACCTCTCCGACTCGAAAACTACCGGATCGACACCCGGATCGGCTCCGGAGGCATGGGTGATGTCTTTCGCGCCTTCGACCAGGAGAACGGCCGGTGGGTGGCGCTCAAGGCGATCCGGGCGGACAGCGCCGGTGACCACGAGCGGCGCCGAAGGTTTCGTCGCGAGGCCAGCGCCGTGGCACGCCTCGACCATCCGTCCATCGTCAAGCTCTTCGAGCTCCTGGAAACGGAGAACGGTGAGATCTTGGTGATGGAGCTGGTGGAGGGGGAGACCCTGGCCCTCCGCCTGCAACGGAGCCCGCTGCCAGCGGACCGGGCGATGGAGATTGCACGCGATATCGCCGCGGGCCTGGCCGAGGCGCACCGCAACGGCATCATCCACCGGGACCTGAAGGCCGAGAACATCATGATCGCGCAGGATGGCCGGGCCAAGATCCTCGACTTCGGCCTGGCCAAGGGGCTCCTGACCGACACCGAATCCCAGCTCACGGCCGACGGGGTCCTGATGGGCACGACCCGGGCCATGTCGCCCGAGCAGGCCCGGGGCCACGTCCTCGACCCTCGGTCCGACCTCTTTTCCCTCGGCAGCCTTCTCTACGAAATGGCCACCAGCGTATCTCCGTTCGCTGGCGGCAACTCGCTCCAGACCCTGAAACGGATCTGCACCTACCGCCAGCCCAGCGCCCGCGATCTGCGCCCGGACCTTCCCGAGGCGCTGTCGGATTTCATCGATCACCTGCTGGAGAAGAATCCGGATCACCGTCCGCGGAATGCCAACGAGGTCCTCAGCCGACTCGACCAGATTCTCGCCGGGCAGCCCCCAGGTGAACGCAGTCCCACCGATCTCGAGCACTCCTCCGCCTTCGAGACCACCTTCTACGAAGGGCTCGACCCCGAGGCCATCGCCGCACGGACCGCTTCTGCCGAGGTCGACACGGGAGACATGACCCAGGTCGAGGAGCCGCCCCTCGAGCCGCTACCGGCGATGGATATCTCCCCACCCGAGGCCGAAGTGCTTCCGCCGGCCGTCGCAGCAGCTCGCCCCTCCTGGCATCTCGAGACTCTCGTGGGCCTCGGCGTGCTGGGGGCTCTGCTGCTCGCCGCGTGGGGGTTTCTGGGGTCGCCGCGGACGGCGAAAGACTCCGCTCTCTACCTGGCGATTCCACACCCCACGGTAGAGGGCGCAAAGGGCCGGGAGATCGCCGCCCTCGCTTCCGCGATCCACCTCGCGACGATTCGCGACCTCTACCAGCGCCAAGGGCTCTTCCTGATTCCCGAAGCTGCGCTCGAGGGCCTCACCGGCTCCCCGGCCGAGATCGCGCGAGCGGTCGCCGCCGACGAGGTGCTGGAAACCCGGGTCGCCTGTGAGTCGACCTCTTGCCGGGTGCAGCTGCAGCGGATTCGAGGCCACGACGGCGAACGGATCTGGACCCAGGATCTGACCGTGCCCCCGGGCGCCTTCCGCTCTCTCGACTCGGCAGTGCGCAACCAGCTCGACCGAGCCTTCGACGAAGCTCCCCACCGTCCCGGGGCGTCCTTCGACCCTTCCTTGCCCGGACAGGCTTTCGAGCGCCTCGTCGGTCTCCAAGCCGAAAGACGCGAAGCACGGTCTCTACAGGACCAGACCCGGCTGCTGCGCCGCCTGCAGACCCTGCGGAGACGCTGGCCGGGCCTCCTCGAAACTCCTCTTCTCGAGGCGGAAGTCGCGCGCCAGGCCTACCGGGAGTCGGGCGAGGCGAAGCACCTCGACCAGGCCCTGGCGGTGCTCGATCACGCCGAGCGGCTGTCGCCCGGGGATCCTCGCATCGCCGCTCTCCGATTTCAGCTGGCCTTCGACGGAGATCGTCTGGGCCTCGCCGAGAGTAGCCTCGAAGCCCTCCAGGAGGCGGAGGGAAACACCGTCCGAGCGCAACAGCATCGAGCACAGCTCCTAGAGCACAGGGGCCAGCCACGGAGAGCCCTCGAGCTCTTGCGGCGGGCCGTAGAGCGTCGTCCCGGCTGGCACAACCTCTACGAGCTGGCCGCCATGGAATGGCGCCAGGGTGAGATCGAGGCGGCACGGCGACACGGCCGACAGGCCCTCGACCTGGCACCGGACCTGGCCGAGATCCGGAAACTGATGGCGCTCCTGGAATCGAGACCGGGATCCGGCGGCTCCAGGCCGAAGAGCTCGAGCGACGAAGAGCCTCTGTGAAGGGTTCCTGGCTGGCGTTTCCCGGCGCTGTCTACGATCCGCCTTGTGTACCACCCCGGAGAGCGAAACGAGCCACGATCGGGTCGTGATCGCTGGATCGGCCGTCGTAGGCGAAGTCGGCGTTGACGTGCACGATGTCGACCTCGGGAAGCCTTTCGGCCAGGGCCGGGCTGACGATGATGTGATCGAGCACCTGGCTGTTGCCCTGGTAGTTGAAAGTGTAACGATCTTCCCGGGGAATGTCTTCGATCAGGTTTCGCCAGCCAGGGGCCAGGAGATGCTGCACCGGCGCCCGGAACTCGTGCTCGTTCAGGTCGCCCAGCACCACCATGTGAGCCCGGGGATCGAGCTCGAGCATCTGATCCATGAAACGGCGTAGAGACTCGGCCTGGCCCATTCGCTGCTCTTCGCTGTGCTGCTGCGGCGGCTGGTGAGCACCCATCAAGCCGTCGTCGCCCCCTTTCGAACGGAAATGGGCAACCGCCAGGAAGATCGTCTCGCCGGCAAACGTGAACTCGGCCGCGAGGGTCTTGCGGCTCCTCTCGAAGGCCGGGTGCTCGGGCTCGATGCGGCCCGGGTTGGTAGCCAGGCGTGGGCGCCCGGCCTTCGCCTCGACCCGCAGCTCGGCGCCGGACCCGGGCCGGCCCGAAAACTCGACCCGCGCGGGGTTGTACAGGAAGGCGACCCGGATGTTGCCTCCGGGTTGGCCGCCATCGACCCCGTCGACGGGGTCGATCTGGCAGTGCTCGTAGCTGGGCCCGCCGGCCTCGCGGATCGCCGCGGCCAGGGCGTCGAGAGTGGGCCCGGCGTCGACGGTGCCATCGTCCTCGGGCCCGTTGGCATCCTGCACTTCTTGCAGCCCGATCAGGTCGGGCCCGGCCATGTCTCGGGCGATCACCTCGGCGACCCGGGTGATTCGTTCCGGCTCCGAAGCCGCAGAGAGGTTGAGGATATTGAACGAAGCCACCGTGAGCCGGCCTTCCTCCGGACGCAGCGCGGTCTCCTCCATTGCCGGGCCGGCGTCTATGGATTCCGGCAGCTCGGAGGGCAACACCTTGAAGTTGCCGAAGGTGTAGTCGAGAACGCCGGAGATCGGCCCGCCGAAGGTCGCTCCCACTGCCACCGACGGCGCTGCGGGCAACAACCTCGACGCAAGCAGGATCCGTTCGGGATTGGCATCTTCGGGCCGGAGCGCCAGGCCGCCACGGGGAGTCCGAACCGAGGCGTCGGCCCCTCCGTCTCCGACGACGACCCATTCGCCATGTCGAGTGGTCGGCCCGACCACCACCGCTTCGGGCACCACGACCCGCATGCCTTCGAGGCTCTCGTAGAAGTCGATTCCGTCGCTCTCGGGGTCGAAGCTGGAGAGACCGTCGTCGTCGATCACCTGGTTCGGTGGCTGGCGGCCGGCCACCCCCAGGACCACTGGCTCGGGCAGCGCCTGCTCGCTCGCCTCCACGGTGATTCCAACGGCCGCCAACGAGGTCACGGTGAGATCGCCCTCCCGGCCACTCTCCAGCACTCGCCCTCGCACCAACACCCGATCCCCAGGGCTCGGACGCTCGGAGAGGCCGGCGCTTTCGACGAAAACTCCGTCGGAGGTGGCGAGATCGCCGTCGCCCTCCGGATCCTGCAGCCAGAAACCACCGCCCTCCTCACTCGCGTCCACTGCCGTGACCACGCCGCCGGCCTCGACGGTTTCACCCTCGACCGGGGAACGGTGGCCCGCCCCCTGGATTTCGGGAATCGTCAGCGACCGGTAGGAGGTAGGGCAACCACTCAGCATCAGTAAGGTGAGAAGGAGGCACGGCAGAAGGCCCGTGGCTCGAAGCCGCGGGCTCTTCGGGACGGACGGAGAGGGCCGGAATCGGGTTGGGGTGGTCATGCCGTCGTATATATCGCGTTTCCGGCAACCGGGAAAGAGCGGGCGGAGAGCTCTCCGCCCACAGGAGACGATCAGCTCGCGGCCGGGGCGGGATAGGTGATCAGGGCCAGGGAGGCTCCCGCCGGGTCGCGCACCACGGCGATCCGGCCCACTCCCGGGGCATCGAAAGGGGAAGTGACGATCTCGCCACCGGCGGCCTCGACCTTGCCGGCCCGGGCGTCGACATCGTCGACGGTGACATAGGGCAACCAGGCGGGCTTCGGCTCGGCCTTGTTCGAGAATCCACCGAGGGGCTGCTCTCCCAGGGCGAAGCCCGAGTAGGTCGAGCCATCCTGCATCGGCATGTCCAGCAGCTGCCAGCCGATGACATCGCGATAGAATTCCTTCACCTGGCCCGGCTCGTCGATCTGCAGCTCCATCCAGCTGAAAGCACCGTGGGTCTTCATGGCATCCATGGTCTGTACCTCGTTCTTGGTGGCCGCTCGATTGCGACCATCTCCAGGACGCTCACGACCCACCGGCTACGACACCTCCGGCGATTTTTCTCTCCAGGCCCGGAGCTTTTCCTCGAGGTGGGCTCTCTCGGCCCGGGTGCCGGCCAGCGCCAGGGCCCGCTCCAGATCGGCGAGACCCGAGGTCTCGTCGCCGGCTTCGAGCCACAGGGAGCCGCGGACGCCGTGGAACGGAAGGTAGCCGTCGAGCTCCGGTTCCAGGCCTTCCAGGTGTGCCAGAGCCGCGCGCGGCCCCCGGGTCTCACGAATCGCCACGGCGCGGTTCAGCGCCACCACCGGAGTGGGCAGGAGGCGCTCGAGGACCGTGTACAGGCGCTCGATCTCTTCCCAGTCGGTGTCTTCGGGCCGCCGAGCCGCGGCGTGGGTCGCGGCGATGGCGGCCTGGACCTGGAAGGGCCCGATCTGCTGCTTGCGCAACGCCTTCTCGAGCAGGACCCGCCCCTCGTCGATCGGCTCCCGGAGCCAGCGGGAACGGTCCTGGGCCTCCAGCAGCACCAGGTTCCCGCTGGCGTCGAGCCGTGCCGGATGTCGGGAGTGCTGCAGCAGGCAGAGAGCGAGCAGACCCATCACCTCCGGATCGGAGGGCACGGCCCGGAGCAACATCCGCCCCAGGCGAATCGCCTCGCCGCAGAGCTCGGGTCGCAGGTGCTCCTCCCCGGCGCTGGCGGAATACCCCTCGTTGAACAGGGCATAGATCATGAGCGTCACCGCCGGCAGACGCGACACCCGCTCCGACTCGCTGGGGGTGCCGTAGGCCACATCGGCCCCGGCGAGCTTGCGTTTGGCCCGGGTGAGTCGCTGCTCCAGGGCCCGTGGCTTGACCAGGAACGCCCGGGCGATCTCGGGAACGGTGAGGCCCCCGACCACCCGCAGAGCCAGCGCGATCTGCTGCTCCCGCGCCAGCACCGGATGGCTGCAGACGAAGAAGAGGCGCAGGGTATCGTCGCCATAGCCGCGGCGGTCGAGACCTTCGACCCAACCGGCTTCCGGATCCCGGGCGGAGGGCGAGCTCTCGGGCTCGAACCCTTCGGGCAGGGTGAGCTCCCGGCGATCGATGCGACGCTTGCGATCGATCGCCACGTTGCGGCCCACCAGGATCAGCCAGGCCACCGGATCTCTCGGAATCTCCTGCTTCCAGGCCTTCAGCGCCCGCACGCAGGCCTCCTGGAAGGCGTCTTCGGCGGTATCGAGATCCCGGAAGGCGCGCAGCAGGGCCGCGACCACTCGGGGCCGCGCTTCCGAGAGGATGTGCGCGGCTCGCCCAGGCATCAGAGGATGCCCGGCTCGTACCAGCGAATGGGACGTACCTCGAGGCTGCCGCTGTCGAGGGGGAGCTGGCGCGCCCGATCGAGGGCCTCTTCGAGACTCTTGCATTCGATGATGTAGAAACCCACGAGCTGCTCCTTGGTCTCCGCAAAAGGACCATCGAGGGTGATCGCCTTCTCTCCCCCGTTGCGCAGGGTCACCGCCGCGGTGCTCGGCATCAGCCGCGCGACCGGGCCGAGGGCCCCGTCGTCTCGGAGGTTCTTCTGCAGGGCGACATGGCGTGCCAGCCGGGATCGGTCTTCCTCGGGCTCGAGAGCCTCCACGGTGGCTTCGGAATCGTAGATGAGCACGGAATAGAGCATGGGTACCTCGTCTCTTTCGGGCCGTGTGGGTCTGCCATTCCCGAGGACGTCTCGACCCTCCCCGTTCCGACCTCCTGCCGAGCTTTTTCTCGACGCGAATCGACGTCAGGCGTTGGGTCGGTCGGAGTAGGAGACGATCTCTCCCGTTTCGATGCCACGTTTGAGCAACCGCAGGTACATCGCCCAGCAATAGCTGGAGCGACGGAAATGGTCGCTGACCTCGGGCCAACCGATGTGGTGGAAACGGAGCTCTGTCGACCCGCCCGGCTGTTCCACGAGACGGAATCCGACCCGGGTGCCGATCCAGTCTTCGCTCGCCTCGGTGATCTCGAGCTCGAACCTGTGATTTTCTTCCAGCCTGCACACCACCCCGGCCCAGGGGTACTCGGGCCCGAACCCCAGCCGGTACTCCTCTCCGACTCGCCGCTCGCCGCTGCATGTATCGGTCCACCAGCGGTCGAGCCCCTCGGGGGTCGAGACGGCGGCGAACACCGTCGCGAGGTCGGCTTCGATCACGAGCTGATGAAAGATATCCGCCATTAGGAAGCTCCTGTAGTCGACAAACGTTTCCAGGGACTGAGGCGCCCTTCCACCCAGCCGAGCAGGGCATCGACCCCCACCGCGAGGATCGCCGCGGGAATGGCGCCGGAGAGGATCAGCCGGGTGTCGGCGAGCTGCAGGCCGGTGACGATCGGGTCTCCCAAGCCTCCGGCACCCACGAAGGCGGCCAGGGTCGCGCCACCGACGGCGATCACCGCCGCGGTCCGGACCCCGGCCATGATGGTGCGAATCGCCAGAGGCAGCTCGATCCGCCGCAAGATCTGGCCGCCGGTGAGCCCCATTCCCACCGCCACCTCGATCACGTCGGGCGTCACCTCGCGGATCCCGGTGTAGGTATTGCGCACGATCGGCAAGAGCGCGTAGAGAAAGAGCGCCGCCACCGCGGCCGGTGCCCCGAGGCCGAGCAGGGGAATCATGAACACCAGGAGGGCGAGGCTCGGCACCGTCTGCAGGATGCCCGCGGCGGCCAGCACCGGCCGGGCGAGAGCCCGTTTGCGGGTCAGGAGGATGCCCGTGGGCACTGCCAGGGCAATGGCCAGAAGTACCGCCGAACCGGCGAGCTGCAGGTGGCGCCAGGTATGCCCGAGGATCTCGGGCATACGGCCCAGGAGAAAGCCGAGGAAGCTCCCCTCGTGCCGGCTCTCCCCCTTCTCCGCTCGGCCCCCGATCAGGCCTTCCTGCACCAGGAACTCCTTCGCCACGTCTGCGAAGGCTCGGCCCTCCTGGTCGACGGCGTAGTTGAGCTCCTGCATGCGCTGGTCGGAGATGCGAAAGGCCAGGGCCCCCAACACTTCTTCGAGCTCGGGATGCTCCTCCAGGGCCTGGGAGCGGATCACCGGCGCACATTGGTAGGGCGGAAAGAATCCGCGATCGTCTTCCAGGACTCGCAGGGGAAGGCGCAGGAGCTTGCCGTCGGTGGAGTAGGCGTCGGTGAGGTCGGCACGGCCCGAGCGGATCGCCTCGTAGGCCACGCCGTGCTCCAGGCCCCGTACCTCGCCGAACTCGAGGCCGTAGTGCGCCGCGAGCCCGGGCGCCCCGTCGAGGCGATCGAGGAACTCGTGGCTCCAGGCCGCCACCAGCTCACCGGCGTGGGCCGAGAGCTCCGAGATCCGCTCGATGCCGAGCTCCTCGGCGCGGTCCTGGCGCAAGGCCACGGCGTAGCTGTTGTCGAATCCGAAGGGCAGGAGCCACTCGGCACCGAACCGGCGACGATATTCGCGATCGACCTCGAGATAGGTGCGCAGGGGCTCGGCGTCGTCGAGCTCTCGTTCCAGCACTACCGACCAGCCGGTGCCGGTGTATTCGGCGAAGAGATCGATATCCCCCTCCTGCAGAGCGGCGAAGACCAGCGACGTGCCGCCGATGTTGACCTTGCGCTCGACGCGGAGATCGGTCTCGGCCTCGATCAGCTGCGCCATGATCTCGCCCAGCAGCCGACTCTCGGAGAAATTCTTGCTGCCCACCACGAGGGTGCCTCCGCCCGCGCGATCCTGCGCCGCGGCCGGCCCGAGGCAGAGCACGAGCAGGAGCGCCAACAACAACACCGCTGGGCCGAGTCGAGGGTGCTTCACCTTCGCTCCTCGCCGCCGAGATGAGTTCCGACGAAGCTCTCGACGAAGGCATCGGCCGGTTGGTCGCGCAGCTGGCCGGGAGCGCCGATCTGGTGCAGGCGGCCACGGTCGAGCAGGGCGATCCGGTCGCCGAGGGTGAAGGCTTCTTCGAGATCGTGGGTCACGAGAACCACGGTTTTCTTCACCTCCGCCTCCAGCCGCCGGAACTCTCCGTGCATCTCGCGCCGGGTGATCGGGTCGAGAGCGCCGAAGGGTTCGTCCATCAGCAGGATCGGCGGATCGAGGGCCAGGGCTCGAGCGATGCTCACCCGCTGTTGCTGCCCGCCCGAGAGCTCCCGCGGCCGGCGCCCGGCGAACTCCCCGGGCGGCAAGCCGACCAGATCGAGGAGCTCGTCGGCCCGCTGCTGCCGTCTGCGCGCAGACCAACCCTCGATCTCGGGCAAGAGGTCGAGATTCTGGCGCACACTGAGATGGGGGAACAAACCGCCGCTCTGCACGACATACCCGATCCGCCGCCGCAGGGCGATGAGATCGGCGTCGGCGAGGTCTCGATCTTCTACCCGCACCCGCCCCTCGGTGGGCAGCACCAGGCCGTTGATCGTCTTGAGAGCCGTGGTCTTGCCCGAGCCGCTGGTTCCGATCAGGCAGACCGTCTCACCGGCTTCGACTCGGAAGCTGACCCGATCGAGCGCCACGGTCCGACCGTCTTCACCGGAAAATGTCTTGCTGACCTCGTGCAGCTCGATCATTCGTGTGTCACCTCGTCACTCGGGGACGAGATCGACCTCCGCTTTCTCGTACCACTCGGTGATGTGCTGCCAGATCTCCTCGGCGGTCTCGACCACGTGGAAGAGGTCCAGGTCGTGGGGCGAGATGGTGCCTTCCTTCACCAGGAACTCGAGGTTCACCGCCTGGCTCCAGAACGACTTGCCGACGAGGATCACCGGCATGGGCTCGATCTTGCGGCACTGGATCAGGCACAGGGTCTCGAAGAGCTCGTCGAAGGTGCCGAAGCCGCCGGGGAAGACCACGACCGCCCGCGCTCGCAGCAGGAAATGCATCTTGCGCAGGGCGAAGTAGTGGAACTGGAAGCAGAGATCCGGCGTGATGTACGGGTTGGGATGCTGCTCGTGGGGCAAGGTGATGTTGAGGCCCACCGAGGGGGCTCCGACATCGGCCGCACCGCGGTTGGCCGCTTCCATGATGCCGGGGCCGCCTCCGGTGACCGAGACCAGCCGCAGGTCGTCGGGCCCCCCGGCCGCGCGCCCGACGATCCGGCCGAGCTCCCGGGCGACGTTGTAATACTTGCTCTGCTCTACCCGCCGATGGGCCAGGGCCAGGAGTCGCGTGGTCTCGGGATCTTCGGGGCTCTTCTCGGCTCTCGCCTTGGCCTCCTCCAGGCGCTGGGCCGCCACCGAGGGCGCCAGCACCCGCGCTCCGCCGAAGGACACGACCGTCCCCTGGACTCCGTGCTCGACCATGGCCATTTCCGGCTTGAGGTACTCCAGCTGCAGGCGGATCGGCCGCAGCTCGTCGCGCTGGATGAAGTCGAGATCGCGGTGCGCCCGGCGGTAGGACGCGCTCTGGGAGAGGGCCAGGGCCTTTTTCGGCACTTCGGGATCGAGATCCGGCCTCGCTGTCGTGCGGGTGACCGCCGGCATCTGCCCCTTGGCGCGTGGAGCCTCGCGCACGGGCTGCGGAGGCGTTTCTGCCGCGCGGTCGACCACCGCCGGGTCGGACGCCGAACGGAGGAGCTCCATCACATCGAAGGAATCCCCGAGCTCGGGCACGATCGACCGGCATCCGAAGCGCTCGGTGAGGAGCTCGCCCAGAGCCTCGGACGACGGCGGCTCGCCGTGCACGAGGAACACGAGCTCGGGCGCCTTCGGCGCCGTGCCGACCCAGCGCAGGAGCTCGTCGCGGTCGCCGTGGCCCGACATACCGTTGACCGAGATCAGCTTGCAACGAACCGGATGGTACCGCCCGTGGATCTTGATCTTGCGAGCTCCATCGAGCAAGTGGCGAGCCCGGGTCCCTTCCGCCTGGAAACCGACCAGCGCCACCAGGTTCTTGGGATCGCCGCACAGTCGGGTCAGGTGGTGCAGCACCCGGCCGGCGGTCAACATGCCGCTGGCGCTGACGATGATCCGGGGCCCCTTGAGTCCGTTGAGCTGCTTCGATTCCTTGACCGATCGGTGCAAGGTCACCTTGCGGGGGAAGAGCTGGATCCGACCATCTTCGAAGACATCGGCATCGATGTTCTTGAAGTCGAGGAACTGGCTGTAGATGCTGGTGGCGTCGCAGGCCATGGGACTGTCGATGTGGATCGGCACTTCCGGAAGCTGGCCGGCGTGCATCATCTTCCGTAGCAGGAGGGTGACCTGCTGCGAACGGCCCACGGCAAAGGCCGGGATCAAGATCGTGCCTCCGCGAGAGAGGGTGTCGCGAAAGGGCTGACCGATCTGGTCCTGCACCGGGATGGTGGTGTGCAGCCGGTTGCCGTAGGTCGATTCGAGGAGCAGAACGTCACAGCTCGGCAGAGGATCGGGATCGAGATGCAACGGCATGTCGAAGCGACCGATATCCCCACTGAAGACCACCGAGAGCTCGCGGTCTCCCACCTTCACCTTCAGATGGATGAAGGAAGAGCCGAGAATGTGGCCAGCGTTCAGGAACCGAGCCGAGAGCCCCTCGGTGAGCTCGAACCACTCGCCGTAGGGCTGGGCCCTTCGCAGCGTCAACGCCTCCCGGGCGTCCTCTTCGCCATAGAGAGGCTCCGCCGGATCGTGGCGGCTGAACTTCTTCTTGTTGGCGTAGCGTGCGTCTTCTTCCTGGATCTTGGCCGAATCGAGGAGCATGAGCTCTGCCAGCTCGTGGGCCGCTCGCGTGCAGTGCACCGGTGCCTTGAGCCCGAGCTTGACGAGCCGCGGCAGGAAACCCACATGATCGATGTGGGTATGGCTGAGCAGCAGGTGATCGATAGATTTGGGGTCGAAGCCGGGATCCGCCCAGTTCCGCAGTCGAAGCTCCTTTTTTCCCTGAAACAATCCCGCATCGAGCAGAACGCGAGTGTGATCGTACGTGAGCAGATGTCTGGAGCCGGTGACACAGCCGGCCGCGCCGTGGAACGCTAGGGTCAGATCGTTCGACATGTTCTCTCCATGGTTCTCCCCGCGCGAGGCGTGCGGACGATCTCCGGACGATGACGGAAGAATTCTCCGGCCGATGCTACCACTCCGTTTCGGTCGGAATCTCGAGCGCCGGCAAGAGCAATCCCCCGAGCCCGCCGCAACGGCCTCGAAGTCGTATCCGGGTTGAATCCGCGACCGCTAGCGCGGTGGCTCGGGATCGATTGCGAGGGGAGTCAGGAAGAGGTCGCGCGCTCTCGCGGCATCGAAGAGGCGCCACTTCGCCATCTCTTCTGCCCGAGAAAAAAAGACCCGCCCAGGCAACCGTTTGGAACGGAGACTCGGACGGGTGGGTGCAAGGACTCGAGGAGGTGTTCAGAACGATTCGAAGGCCTGGCGTCGAGGCGCCGGCCGGCCGCTCTGAGCTCCTCTGCCCTTCCCAAGCGTGATTTCCAGCCCAAACCCGTCATCGAGGTCCAACTTTTTTCGAGAAAATCTGCCCCGCCCGGCCACCCTCTTCTCTACAATCGCCCCGAAGGGGCAACCACACCCCATTCGATCGGCGCTTCTCGACCCACCGACCACCCCACCAGGAGATATTGTTGTCCATCTCCGCAACCAACCTTCTGGCCTTCGGGCTCGGAAGCAACCTCGGCAATTCGTTCGAGGTTCTGCGTCGGGCTGTCGAGGAGCTGCGGGGGATTCATGGGGAGCTGCGGGTGGCGTCCCTTTATCGCAGTGCGCCGATTTCCGAAATCGCACAACCGGACTTCTACAACACCGTGGCCATCGGCCGACTGCCTGCCACCGACCAGGGATCCCTCGAAAAAGCCCGGGAGATCATGCGCCTGGTCAAAGACATCGAGCATCGGTCGGGACGCACCACGGGCCCGCGTTTCGGCCCGAGATGTCTCGACATCGACCTCCTGCTCTTCGGCAGGCTGGAATCCGACGAAGAGCATCTCCAGGAGAGCGGTGAATGGTTGACTCTGCCCCACCCTCGCCTACGCCGACGCCGATTCGTGCTCGCTCCCCTCGCCGAGCTCCTCCCCGGCGTCCGGCTGCCGCCGGATGACACGCCGATCGACGAGCTCCTCGCAGCGGTCGAGCACCAGCCGGTCACTCGGCTCCCGGCCTCCTCTTTCTGACGTCATACCTGCTCATACCCTGCCGGAAAACGGGGCACGAGAGGTGGAGAGAAGCATCCCCGGCCTTCACATTCCCTGATACCATTGCCGCGTTTGCAGAGCCATGTGCCGAACCTCTTGCTCTCGAACCTTCATCCATGAAATCGGAACCCAATCATCGAAGCTCGGAGAAGCGGCTCGACTCTTCCCTCCTCCCGCTGTTCCCCCTCGCCGACGAGGTCTGTTTTCCGCACACCGAGCTGCGGCTGCAGGTGATCGACGAGGAATACCAGGAACTGGTGGCGGAGCTGTTCTCGCAGGTCGGAACCGAGGGTCGCCTGGGCACCGTGCTCCTGCGCCCGGATCAGGCGAGCGCCCTTTCTCGTGTCGAAATGCTGGGCACGGCCATGGTCGACAGCGCCACCGCTCCCTCCACCTCGGTCTTCAGCTCGGGCACGGTGGCCCGGCTGCTCGACTACAGCGTGAACGACGAGGGCTGCGACGTGCTGCTGCGGGGAGAGTACCGATTCGAGGTAGAGCGCGAGCTCGGTACGGGCCCGCTGCTGGAGGCGATGATCCGTCCGCTGGTCGAGCCCCGGCTCGACCTCGTGACCCCCGAGATCCGCGAGCTGCAACAGAGCCTGCTGGACTGCACCTCGAACCTCGCCTGGGAGCTGGGATCGAGGTTCCCCCTCGACGAGGAGCTCATGAGTGATCTGCACTGCGGGGCTCCCTTCGAGCAGGTGGTGAATCAGCTCGCCGCCCACCTCGACATCCCTCCCCTGCGCAAACAGCAGCTCCTGCAGAGCAGCCTCGCCGACCGCGCGGGACACCTGCTCGACATCCTGAAGAACCGCTGCCAGGTTCTCGACATCCTCCGACCGTTCCGGCACCTGGCCCAGGCGTCGGGTCTCAACTGAGACGAGTCACCTCGTGCTCTCGATCCGCGATCCGATCCACGGGTTCATCCGAGTCGACGACCTGGAGTCGGCTCTGCTCAAGAGCCGCCCCATGCAGCGGCTCCGGTTCATTCGCCAGCTGGGCCTGACGTTTCTGATCTTCCCGGGCGCAGAGCACAGTCGCTTCAGCCATGTGCTCGGAACCATGCATCTCGCCGGACGAGTATACGACGCCCTGGCCAGCAAGAGCGACGGCCTCCTGCCGACCGACGCCAGCTGCCGCGAGCGACGGCTGGTGCGCGCCGCGGCCCTCCTGCACGATATCGGCCACGCTCCGTACAGCCACTGCGCGGAAGATCTTTTCGCCGGAGGCATCGATCACGAAGAGATGAGCCGGCGGCTGCTGCGGACGCCGGAGCTCGAGGAGATTTTCGAGCGTCATGGCGACGGAATCACCACCCACGACGTGATCCGGATCCTGTCGAAGCAGGGCACCGGGGTCGAGCACCTGCTCTCGGAGGTGATCACCTCCGAGCTCGATGTCGACAAGATGGACTACCTGCGCCGCGACAGCCTCTACTGCGGGGTGGAGTACGGTAGCTACGACCTGGAACGCCTGATCGACACCATGGTGCCGATTCTCGATCCCGAGCACGGAGAGTGGCGTCTCGGGGTTCATCATGGCGGAGTGCACGCGCTCGAAGCGTTGGTGATGGCCCGCTACTACATGTTCACCCAGGTCTACTTCAACGTCACCGGTAAGGTGATGGAGCTGCACTATGCCGAGTGGCTGCGCGCCGTAGGCCAGCGCTGGCCCGACGAGCCCGAGGATTTCCTGCAACACGACGACATCTCGATCCTCAACGCCATGCGCCAGTCCGACAACCTCCACGCCCGGGCCATCGTGCATCGCAAACGGTTTCCCCTCGTCTTCGAGACCGGGGAGCATCTCTCCCCCGAAGATGGAGCGCGGTTCGAAAGTGTGCTGGCCCCGCTGCTCGAAGCGTTCGGCCGGGATCGCCTGCTGGTCGACCATTCCGCCAAAGACCCTCATCGGCTGGGCAAGAACCGGGTGCTGGTACGGCGTGACGACGGCTCCTACTACCTCATGGCCGAGGCCAGCGGCTTCATTTCCCACATGTCGCGGATCGACAGCTTCCGGGTGTATGCCGCACCCGAGATCCGGCAACAGATCCGCGAAGAGCTCGAACGGTCCTGGCTCGGCGTGCCCGCCTGAAGGTCAACCCTCCGGAGAGTCGAACGATGCGTTTTCTCGAAAAGCTGGTCACCGACATGGTGAAGGAGTCCACAGGCTACAATCCCAGGAAACTGGTGCGCATGGTCGGTGGCAAGAACATTCTGGCCGCCGGAGTCGGAGCCGCCTTGGTGGGCGGAGCCGCCGCGGTGATGCAACAGCAGAAGACCGGAGCCCAGCAGCCGATGCCCGGGCCTCCCCATCCCGGCGCCGCGCCACCACCGCCGCCCGGCCCACCACCGGTCCCGGGTGCGACCGCGCCGCCACCGATTCCAGGGTTGGCCCAGCCGCCTGCCACCGCGCCGCCGCCGATACCCACTCCAGTGCCGGCCAGCGAGGAGCCGGATTCCGAGGAGCCGCCCCGGGAAGTGACCTACGCCATCGTCCGTGCCATGGTGGCGGGCGCCCTGGCCGACGGTCAGCTCGACCCTGCCGAGAAGGAGATGATCCTCGGCCGGCTCGGGGAGTCGGGTCTCGCCCCCGAGCAGGTGAGCCAGGTCCACAAGGATCTGGTGATCCCGCCCACTCCTCAGGAGCTCGCAGCCCTGGCTCCTACCGCCGAGATGCGGGAGATGCTCTACCGTTTCGCCGCCCTGGTGGTGCTGGCCGAAGGTGGCGTGTCCGAGCCGGAGCGTCGATGGCTCGAAACCCTGGGCCAGACCTTCGACATTTCTGCCGACCGCCGGGCGGCCCTGGAAGCGGAGCTCTCCGCCTGAATACACCGCACCGAGCAGACGCGCGGGCCTTCGCACCGAAGGGCCCGCAAGATATGATCTGAGCCGATTCAACCTCGGGAAAGCTCGCATCTGGCCGGGAAGGCCTCGGGATCCCGACCCACTCGCCGGACAGCTCCCCGCAATTTCCGGCAGAGGCAACGTTGCACGGAGGCAAGGCATGACCCAACGCCCCTTTACCGATCTCGTCGACGTCTTCCAGCGCTCCATCGAGTCCTTCAAGACCCACAACCTCTTCGGTACCAAGACCGACGGGCGCTGGGTCTGGACCACCTACGAGGAGTTCGGGAAACGGGTCGACAACTTCCGGGGAGGTCTGGCGTCTCTGGGCATCGGCCCGGGCGACACGGTCTCGGTGATCTCGGGAAACCGGGTGGAATGGGCCGTGGCTGCGTATGCCGTCTACGGCCTGGGCGCTCGTTATTGCCCCATGTACGAAAGCCAGCTCGCCAAGGACTGGGAGTACATCAACAACGATTCCGGCGCGAAAGTCCTGCTGACCTCCACCTACGCCATCTACGAGGCCGTCCGCGACTGGCCGGGCAAGGTCGGTGCGCTGGAGAAGGTTCTCTGCATGGCCCTGCCGGAAGAGGACGAAGCCAGCTTCGGCTCCGTCGAGCGGATGGGTGAGAAGCACCCGGCGCCGACCGCGGATGTGACCTCCGAGACCATTTGCGGCTTTATCTACACCTCCGGCACCACGGGCAAGCCGAAAGGTGTTCTGCTCTCCCACGGCAACATCACCTCCAACATCAACGGCGTGGCCAACAACTTCCCCATCGACCGGGCCGATGTCTCGGTGTCCTTCCTGCCCTGGGCCCACTCCTTCGGCCAGACTTGCGAGCTGCACACACTGTTCGCTCGCGGCGCGGCGATTGCCATCGCCGAGTCGATCGACAAGCTGGTGGACAACTTCGTCGAGGTCAAGCCGACGATCCTGATGGCCGTGCCCCGCATCTTCAACCGCATCTACGATGGCCTGTTGAAGAAGATGGAAGAGGCCGGGGGGCTCAAGAAGACCCTCTTCGACGCGGCAATGGCCAACGCCGATCGCCGCGCGGAGCTGGCGGCCCAGGGCAAGACGTCCTGGATGGTGGAGACGAAACACGGCATTCTCGACAAGCTGGTGTTTTCCAAGGTCCGCGACCGGTTCGGCGGACGCCTACGCTACGCCTTCTCCGGCGGCGCCGCCCTCTCTCCGGAAGTGGGAGCCTTCATCGACAAGCTGGGCATCGAGGTCTACGAGGGGTACGGCCTCACAGAGACCAGCCCCATCGCCACCGCCAACCGTCCGGGAGCTCGCAAGCTCGGTTCCGTGGGCCAACCCCTGCAAGGGGTCGAGATCGTGATCGATACCAGCGTGGTGGAAGACAAGAACAGCACCGATGGCGAGATCGTGGTGAAGGGCCCCAACGTGATGCAGGGGTACCACAACCTGCCCGGCGAGACCGAATCGGTAATGACCGCCGACGGTGCCTTCCGCACCGGTGACCTGGGTCGGCTCGACGACGACGGCTTTCTCTACATCACCGGCCGAATCAAGGAACAGTACAAGCTCGAGAACGGCAAATACGTGGTGCCGGCGCCTCTCGAAGAGCTGCTCCAGCTGAGCCCGGTGATCAACCAGGCCTTCATTCACGGCTTCAACGAACCCTTCAACATCGCCCTGATCGTTCCCGACCGGGTCGCTCTCGAAAAATGGGCGGCGAACGAGGGCCTTTCCCAGGGCTTCGAAGATCTCTTGGACCACCCCAAGGTGCAGGAGCTCTACACCCGGCAGATCGAAGAATTCAGCAAGGACTTCAAGAGCTACGAACGCCCGCGGAAGTTCAAGCTGATCGCCGAGGAGTTCTCCGTCGACAACGGCATGCTGACGCCCAAGATGAGCCTCAAGCGCCAGGTCGTGATGGATCGATACGGCGACCAGATCGCCGAGCTGCACCGCGGCTGAGAGCCGCGGCCAGGAAGCCGGCGCGACCGATGAGAGGGAATCGCCACCACACCGCGGTCCGCGCTCTGCTGGTTCTCCAGATCCTCTGGCTGGCCTGTGGAGGCGAGGCGCCAGGGGAGCCTCCGAGTCGGGCCGCCGTCGACGCTGGGCCGGAGCCGTCGTCGACGCCAGCCGCGGTGGAGATCTTCGTCGATCGGGCGGAGGCCAGCGGCCTCCTGTTCCGGCACGTCAACGGGATGTCGGGCGCGTTCTACTTCCCGGAGATGATGGGGTCCGGCGTCGGCCTGTTCGACTACGACAACGATGGCGACCTCGACGTCTACCTGGTGCAGGGCGGTCCACTCGATCCCGACGCCGACCCCGCGACCTCGCCCACCGACCGACTCTTTCGCAATGACCTCGATCCGGCGGTGGGTCGCCTCTCCTTTACCGACGCGACCGGGAGCAGTGGCCTCACGGGAGCCAGGGGATACGGCATGGGCGTCCTGGCATTCGACTTCGACGACGATGGCTGGACCGATCTCTACCTCACGAACCTCGGCGCCAATCAGCTGTGGCGAAACCGCGGCGACGGTACCTTCGCCGACTTCACCCGGCGGAGCGGCACCGGCCTCGAGGCCTGGAGCGTACCCGCCGTACCCCTCGACTTCGACGGCGACGGCTGGCTCGATCTCTTCGTGGGCAACTACGTGATCTACGACCAGGCCACGGATCGACCCTGCCGCGACGAGCTCGGAGCCCTCAACTACTGCGGCCCGCTCTCCTTCCGAGCGGCCGCGGACCAGTTGCTCCGCAACCGCGGAGACGGAACCTTCGTACTCTCCACCGAGGAGGCCGGGCTCGCGAGCGCCACCCCGGGCCGCACCCTTGGCGCGATTGCCACGGACTTCGACGGCGACGGACGCTGGGACCTCTACACGGGCAACGATGGAACACCGAATCACCTGTGGATCCAGAGCGCTCCGGGAACCTTCGAAGACCGGGCCCTGCTGGCCGGTGCCGCGGTCAATCGCCGAGGGGTACCCGAAGCGAGCATGGGAATCGCCGCGGCGGACCTGGAAGGAGATGGCGACGAAGACCTCTTCGTGACCCACCTCGCGGGCGAGACCCACACCTTGTATCTCAACGACGGGCAGGGTAGCTTTCGAGACCACACAACGGCCGCGGGCCTCGGCCCCCCGAGTCTGCCGAGCACCGGCTTCGGTACCGGGTGGCTCGACTACGACAACGACGGCCGGCTGGATCTCCTGGCGGTCAATGGAGCGGTGAAAGTGATCAAGAGCCTCGCCCTCGCTGGCGACCCGTTTCCCCTGCACCAGCCCAATCAGCTCTTCCAGCAGGGCGAAGACGGCCGGTTCACTGACATTTCGCGCGAAGCCGGTGCCGCCTTCACCCTCTCCGAGGTGAGCCGGGGAGCCGCCTTCGGCGACATCGACAACGATGGCGACACCGACGTGTTGATCTCCAACAACCATGGCCCCGTCCGCCTGCTGATCAACCAGGTCGGGCAGGACCGCGACTGGCTCGGCCTGGCGACGCACAGCCAACGGCGGCGCCACGATCCCGGAACCCTCGTGGCCCTGCTCGTGGACGACACGGTCATCGCCTGGCGGCGGGTACAGCCGGCGGGAAGCTACGGCTCGGCCAACGACCCGCGACTGCTTTTCGCCCCCGGCGTGTCGCGCCCCACCGAAGCCCGGGTCCGCTGGAACGATGGATCCTGGGAAGCCTGGGACTCCCCTCCGCTTCGCCAATACTCCGAGCTGCGCCAGGGCTCCGGTCGCCCCGCCGAGCCTCCCGTGACAATGTCGTCTCCAGGAAACGCCTCATGAGCCTTCGTCGCTGCCCATCTCTTCTTCGCGCCTGGCTCTGTGTTTGCTCGGTCGCCGGCCTCCTCGCCTGCGGCGGCCCGCCGGAATGGGATCCCTCGGAGCTCGTCGACGTTCCCCATCCCGATCTCAGCTGCGTGGAGCCCGTGGCGCGGGAGCAGATCGAAGAGCGGCGGAACCGACTCGACGAAGCCCTGGAGGGTACCGAGCGACGGAGCCTCGCCGACGCCTTCGGCGCCCTCGGCGAGGTCTACCATACCTATGATCTCCACGAGGCAGCGACGGCCAGCTATCGCAATGCAATCCGGCTCGACGAGGAGAGTTTCCTCTGGCCCTACTTCCTCGGCATGTTGGCCCAGGACCAGGGAGATACGACGACCGCCCGAAAGAGCCTGGAACGAGCGGTCGAGCTGCTGCCCCGGGACGCTCCCGCCCAGAAGCGCCTGGCGACCGTGCTCCTGAGCCTCGGCGAGACCGAGACGGCTCGCCCACTGTTCGCGGCGTTGACCGAAAGAGACGGCTTCCGGGCCGCCGGGCACTTCGGCCTCGGTGAGGTGGCGAGCACGGAAGGCGACTTCGAACGGGCCATCGCGGAGTATCGGAAAGTCCTCGAGCTACAGCCCGCCGCCGGCCTGGTGCACCACGCCCTCGGCCTGGCCTACCGTGCCGCCGGCCAAACCGACCTCGCCGACGAGCAGCTCGCGAAGAAGGGCAGCGGCGAGGTCCGGGCTCCCGACCGATTGGCAGAGCGTCTGGAATCCCTGGCCGTGACTTCGGGAGCCTATCTCCGCCGGGGAAGCAAGGCCCTGGTGAACGGTGATTTCGATCGCGCCATCGAGCAGCTGCGCAAGGCGATCGAGGTCGACCCCGGCAGCACCGGCGCCCATCGCAACCTGGCCCATGCCCTTCGCCAGAGCGGCGATGCTCTCGGCGCGCTCGAGGCTCTCAAACAAGCCGAAGAGGAGAATCCGGAAGACGTATGGATCCTCTTCGACCTCGGCAATGCCTATCTCGCCAACGGCCTGGCCGAGCGGGCGGTCGAAACGCTCCAGAAGGCGGTGGAGCTCCAGGACGACTTCGTCCAGGGGCATTTCAGCCTCGCCAACGCCTGGATCGGAATGGAGCGCTGGCAGGAAGCTCGAGCTCCCCTGGAGAAGGTGCTGGCCCTGGAGCCCGACCACCGCCGGGCGCGGTATCTCGACGCCATCACCCTCTCGCGGCTGGGCAAGCGGCCTCGGGCGATTCGCAAGCTGCAGGAGCTGCTGGCCGAAGACCCCACCGACTCGACGACCCGCCAGGGCCTGGCGGAGATCTTCACCGAGAACCGGAACCTGCCCAGGGCCATGGGGCTCTACCTCGAGGCCCTGGAGCTGGAGATCCCCGAGAAGGAAAAGCTCGACTACCACTTCCAGCTCGCCGAGCTCAGCTGGCGCCGGCAGCGCCGCGAGGAAGCCATCAAGTGGTGGCGACGGGGCATCGAGCTGGCCCCCGACTCGAGCCAGGCTCACACCAACCTCGCCAACGGTCTGCAGCTCCTGGGGCGCCGCAAAGAGGCGATCGATCATTTCGCCCGGGCCGTCGAGCTCGACCCGAAAAACGCTACTGCTTGGCTGTCCGAAGGCAGTCTGTGGATCCTGCAGAAAGAGTTCGCCACCGCCCGCGACCGCCTGGGCGAGGCCTTGCAGCACCACCCCGATCACCCCGGGCTCAACAACACTCTCGCCCGGCTCCTGGCCACCTGCTCCGATCCGGACGTGCGGGACGGCGTCCGCTCTCTCGCCCTGGCCCGCAAGGCACTCGCCGTCGAAGGCTCCCCCGACCATGCCGAAACCGTGGCCATGGCCATGGCCGAGATCGGCCAGTTCGAGGAGGCCATCAAATGGCAACGCCGCCTGGTCAACCAGGCCGCCGCCAACGGCGACCAGGGGTCGCTCCAGCGGTTGGTGACCCGCCTCCGCCTCTACGAGAATCGACGGCCGTTGCGGATCGCGGACTGAGATACCTGGGTATTGCGTCCGATCAAAACTCTCTTTGCGACCCGAGCTCTCTGCTCGCCCGAGGAAATCCCAGGGCAAAGAGCAAAGCTTCTTGCACCTGGTCGAGCTGATCTGGTGCAAGGGATGTGATCAGGCCACCCACCTTGCTCTTTGCAACGGTCTGCAAATGATCGAGGTTTACGGCACAAGGCCTCAACATCCCGTCTTCGGTTCCCAGCTCGACTTCTGTAGGAATATCTCGAACCGTCGATGTCACCGGCGCCACGGTGACCTCTCCGAGAAATTCAATCGCGCTGTCTCGAGTCAACACCAGGACCGGCCTTCGCTTATCGGGCTTCGAGAATCGGTACCAACGAATCTCGCCGCGCCGCATCAATCACCCCAAACCTGCTCGGCTTCCCAATCGTCGATGTCTTCTCGGCGGACCGGGTGAAGCACATAACCCTCGCGATGCTTCTGTTCCAGCCGCTCTTCCTCGATACGTTCGAGTGCTTTCCTCAAGGCATGCCGGGTGAAGGCCGAGCGAGAGGTACCGAGCTCTCCAACGGCCTGATCGACCTTTTCGACCAACTCTTCATCGAGAGTCATCTGGATGGTTTTCATGCTCCCTACCTTTTTCTTGCAATCCTACCAGCCCTCACCCACAGGCCGATCCACATCGTGCCCCACATTCTCCCATAGATTCTTCAGGGGCTCTACCTCCCCTCCCGCAAGGTACGGGTCACTCCCTTGTGGACGAGGAGGATCCGAAGACCGGGAAAGGCCGGGAGGTAGGCCGCGGACGGAATCTCGATCTTGCGGCCGGTCACCTGGTGCAAGGTCACCTGGCGGCGCGCGAGGTCGTAGGCCAGGTCGTACCGGGCACCGGGTAGAGTGAGCTGCGAGGGGAAGCGGCGTTCCAGCTCTTGCAAGACCAAGGGTGGCAGATCGGGCGGCAGGAGGTCTTCGGGCGCCAGCAGCTCGAGCTCGTCGCCACTTTCGAACCCGAGCCTCTCGAGTTGTTGCTCCAGCCAGACGCCAAATGGATCTTTTCCTTCCGGCAGATCTCGGACCCCGACGAGCTCGGGAAGGAGCCCCTCCCATTCGGGTCGTTCCTTCGCCACGAGACGGTGGGCAAGGCCGAGCCGCCGCAAGCGCTCGGGTCCTTCCGGCAGGATCTCCCGGAAGGCGCGGCCGCCGAGGACCAGGCCGACCAGCGCTCGCCGTGCCAGCTGCCCGCGAGGGATCTCCCGGCGGGTCGCCAGCACTCGCCTCGCATAAACCCGTTCGAGATCGGCAAAGATCTGGTCGTCTTCGATCTTCACCTCCCCCAGGCGCTCTCGCCCGAGCCCGGCCTCGGCCAGCCAGAGCATCGGTACCGGCAATGCCCGGGTGATCAAGACACGAGTCTC
Organism: uncultured Thermoanaerobaculia bacterium; assembly: GCA_964565225.1. Lineage (GTDB taxonomy): Bacteria > Acidobacteriota > Thermoanaerobaculia > Multivoradales > J023 > CAZMEL01. The sequence continues at coordinate 41,183 of CAZMEL010000009.1, forward strand.
CCTCCCGCCGAGTCCCAGGGCCCGGGTCTCGAGCACGACCAACGCCTCGGGGATCTTCTCCAGCCGCTGTACGGCGCTCTCGCGACCGAGCTCTACCTCGGTGCCGCCATTGGCCCAGGCCACCCGTTTGCCTCGACGCCGCGGCAGATAGGCGGCCGTGGGATCGGCCGCCAGGATCATCGCCGCCAGGCGCCTTCGATCAACCTCCGGAGAGCTCGTCGGAGCCTCTTCCAGCTCGAACAGCTCGCGCAGGCGTTTGCGCGTTTGCCGGGCTTCGCGTAGCGCGACTCTTCCGTCGGCCTGGAGGAAAGGCTCCGGTAGACGCAGGGCGCGAATCAGGTGGGTGGCGTCGCAAGCATCTTCGAGCTCGATGTCCTCCCCGATATCGAGATCCGGCAGACGGAGCTTCAGAGGTCGCTGGACCGACAACATCGACACGAGATCGATCATCTCGTCGAGAGCCTCGCGACCGGAGTCGGCGACCTGCTGCTCGGCCTCTACCAGTAGTTGCCCCAAGCGCAGGTCGAGCGGCAAGCCGAAGAGCCTTCGCCCCCGTTCGGTGATCCGGCCATCGGGCTCCAAGGCTCCGAGCCGAGCCAGGCTCTCCTCGGCCGTCTGCACCGCATGCTCTCGCGGCGGATCGAGGAAACGCAGATCGGCGAGCTTCTCTCCGCAAGCGGCCGCTCCGAGCAGCAGGGGAACCAGGGAATCGCGCCGGATCTCGGGAGGGGTCCTCGCCTCGAGCTGTGCAGCCGCTCCCCACAGTCGGATACAACGCCCGGGGCCCGTGCGTCCCGCACGCCCGGCCCGCTGCTGGGCACTGTCGAGAGCGATCGGCACCAGGGTGAGGAAACCTCGCCCCCGGTGGTAGCGGGTCTGCCGCACCAGCCCCGAGTCGACGACGGCTCCCACGCCGGGCACCGTAATGGAGGTCTCGGCGACGTTGGTGGTCAGCACGACTTTTCGACGTTTGGACGGTCGAAAGACCCGACTCTGGTGCTCGAGACTGAGCCCACCATGAAGCTCCAGAACCTCCAGGTCTTCGCGACGGCTCAAGATGTGTGCACACCGGGCGATTTCTCCTTTTCCGGGAAGAAACACCAGGACATCCTCGAGTCGCTCGGGCTCCTCCCTGTCTCGGCAGAGGAGATCGATACCCTGCACCACCCGCTCCTCGAGACCTCGGACCTCGGGTAGAAGGATCTTGTCCGCATCGAGATGCTGCACCGAAACCGGAAAAACCCGCCCCTCGGCGTCGAGATGGGATCCCCCGAGGTATTCCGCCACCCGTGAGCCATCGAGGGTCGCCGACATGGCCACCAGGGCCACCCGCAGATCCCCGCGACGCCGACGCAGCTCGAAGAGTGCCAGGAGCAGATCGACGTCCAGGACCCGCTCGTGCAGCTCGTCGACCACGAGGGTGGCGAATGTGCTCCAGCGGTCGGCGATACGCAACGCCACACCCGGAGTGACGAAGAGGATCTCCGTTGCTCGGCTCGCACACACCTCGTCGCGCACCTGGTAGCCGACCGTCTCGCCCAGAGCCACTCCCTCTTCCTGCGCCACCCGCTGGGCCAGGGCCCGGCAGGCCACCCGCCGCGGCTCGACCACCAGCACCGGCCGTGGGCACCACGCGGGAATACGGGTCGACTTGCCCGACCCCGTGGGAGAAGTCACCACCACCGGCCCCTTCTGCAGAGCGGTGACGAACCGGGGCCGTAGGCTGTCGACAGGGAGCTGGGCGACGGGCTCTTCGATGCGGGACATTCCGAATCCTGGGAATTCCGATAGGCTCGGGCGGCGGCTCATTCTCCCAGAACCTGGCCGCATTGGAAAACGATGCACAGCCTGAGCACCATCGAAGCCCGGCGCCTCGCCCTGGCCCGAGCCGGCTTGTTGAAGCCGGAATGGACGGGTTTGCCGAAGAACGCCAGCGGACGAGGCGTGAGGGCGCGGCGCGCGGCGCATTCAGTGCTCGACCGATTCGGCTACCTCCAGCTCGACACGGTCTCTGTGGCCGGCGCCCGGAGCCACACGATCGTCTTGCTCTCGCGGTTCGAAGGCATGGCACCGGAGCTTCCGGAGACCTTGCTCCAGCCCGGCGAGCCCCTCTTCGAGTACTGGGGGCACGAAGCCTCGTGGATTCCTCTCGATCTCTACCCCTATTTCGGTTTTCGCCGCCGGGCCTTTGCCCAGCATCCGTGGTGGGGAGACCTCGTGGGTCAGAACCCCCAGGTGGCGGAGCGTCTCCGCCATCGTCTGCGGAACGAAGGGCCTCTGCGCTCGCTCGACATGGAGGGCAAGGGCGGCACGGGCTGGTGGAATCTCAAGCTCACGAAGAAGGTGGCCACGGCCCTGTGGTCGTCGGGAGAGCTGGCGATTCGCGAGCGCAAGGCGTTTCAGCGAACCTTCGACCTGGCGGAGAGGGTCATTCCCGATCCCTGGCTCGGTCGGGATGCCGATCTCGGTGAATCGCTACGGGTGCTGCTGCTGCGGGCTCTCGACGGCCACGGCTGGGCCCAGACCGGAACCCTGGCCAACACCTGGCGCCTGCGCAACCTGCGGAACGAGATCCAGAGAGCCCTGGAAGAGCTGCAAGAGGAAAGGGAGGTCGTCCCTTGCCAGGTCGAGACGAGCAACGGCGCCAAGACGGGCTGGATCCGGCCGCGGGACCTCGAGGTGGCCGCACGCCTGCGACGGGTCCGCCCGGCCAGAGACCGTGGGGTTCTGCTCTCTCCCTTCGATCCCGTGCTCTGGGATCGTCCGCGAGCTCAGCTTCTCTTCGGTTTCGACCAGATCCTCGAGATCTTCAAACCTGCGGCCCAACGCCAGTACGGTTACTATTGCCTGCCGGTGCTGGCCGGGGACCGGCTGATCGCCCGATTCGATCTGAAGGCCCATCGCCGCCAAGGGCGGCTCGAGATCCTCTCCGCTCACTTCGAAGAATCCGCTCCCTCGGCCGCCGATCGTGCTGCGGCCCGCTCGGCTCTCGTGCGATACTCCCGTTCCCTGGAGCTTTCCCTACCCGAACCGACCTGGAGCATCTGACCCAGTGGCGATCCTGAGCGCCAAGAATCTGCGCCTGAGCTTCGGCGCCCTGCCGCTTCTCGAAGGAGTGGAGCTCGATCTCGAATCCGGTGAGCGCGTGGCCCTGGTCGGCCGCAACGGGGTCGGGAAAACGAGCCTCCTGCGAGTGCTGGGCGGCGAGGTCCAGCCGGAAGAAGGTACGATCCGGCGATCCCCCGGCCTGCGGGTCGCCCGCCTCGAGCAGAAAGTGCCCCTGGGAGACCACGGCACGGTGATCGATCTGGTGACCGGGGGCCTCGGCGAGACCGGCGAGCTACTCAGCGCCTACCACCACACCAGCCACCGACTCGCTTCCGAGCCCGGCGAACGCGATCGCCTGCTGGCAGAGCTGGAGACGATCCAGCACCAGCTGGAGAATTCGGGTGGCTGGCTCGCCCATCGCCGGGTCGAAGCCGCCATCGAGAATCTCGGGCTCGATGCCGAAAAACCCGTTGAAGAGCTCTCCGGCGGGCAGAAGCGACGCGCCTTTCTCGCCCGCGCCCTGGCCAGCAACCCCGACCTGCTGCTCCTCGACGAGCCCACCAACCATCTCGACCTGCAATCGATCGAGTGGCTCGAGGGGTTTCTCGAAGGAACGGGAATGACCCTGCTCTTCGTTACCCACGATCGAGCTTTCTTGAAGAATCTCGCCACCCGAATTCTCGAGCTCGACCGCGGGCGCCTCATCAGCTGGCACGGAAGCTACGAGGCCTTTCTCCGGAAGAAGCAGGAGAACCTGGAGGTCGAGCAGCGCCAGAACACGGAATTCGACAAGAAACTGGCAAAGGAGGAGGCCTGGATCCGGCAGGGTATCAAGGCCCGGCGCACCCGCAACGAAGGGCGGGTGCGGGCGCTCGAGAAGATGCGCGAGGAGCGGCGCCAGCGAAGGTCGCAAACGGGCCAGGCGCGATTCGGTATCGAAGCAGCCGAACGATCCGGCCACCTGGTGATCGAAGCCGAGGGGGTCGAGTTCGGCTATGACGATGGCGATCCCCTGGTCCGAGATTTTTCCCTGATCCTCCGCCGCAAGGACAAGGTGGGAATTCTCGGACCGAATGGCAGCGGCAAGACCACCCTGATTCGCCTTCTCCTCGGAGATCTGGAGCCTCGAAGTGGAGAGATTCGACACGGCACACGGCTCCAGGTGGCCTATTTTGATCAGCACCGCGTGCAGCTCGACGAAGAGGCCTCGGTGATGGACAACGTCGCCCGCACCGAGTATCTGGAAGTCGACGGCAAGAAACGGCACATGATCAGCTATCTCGGCAGCTTCCTCTTCGAGCCCGAACAATGCCGAGGACCGGTGAAAGCGCTGTCCGGTGGAGAGCGCAACCGCCTGCTGCTGGCCCGCCTCTTCGCCCAACCCTCCAACGTGCTGGTGATGGACGAGCCGACGAACGATCTCGACGTCGAAACTCTCGAGCTCCTGGAAGAGCTCCTGCACGAGTACGCGGGCACGCTCCTACTGGTGAGCCACGATCGCGACTTCCTCGACCACGTGGTTTCGAGCACCCTCGTCTTCGAAGGCAAGGGAAAGGTGCGGGAATACGTGGGAGGCTACAGCGACTGGCTGGCCCAGAAACAGAATCAGGCTCCGAAGCCGGCGACCAAGAAGAAGACCCAGAAGAAAACCAAGAATCCGAAGCCCGGACGGCCCGCCAAGCTCACCTACCGACAGAAGGAAGAGCTGGCGGAGCTACCGGAACGCATCGAGTCCCTGGAGGGCGAGCAGGGCCAGCTCCACCAGACCCTGGGAGATCCGGATCTCTACAAGCAACGCCCCGACGAGGTCGGTGGTCTCAAGTCCCGACTCGAAAAAGTCGAAGCGGCGCTCGAGACCGCCTACGCTCGATGGGAAGAGCTGGAGAACGCGGCGCAGGGAGACGCCGGGTGAGTCGCGACCGGCTACTGCTCTTCCTGGCCACGGTCGCTCTATTCACAGGAGCTCTCTCGCAGATCGGCTTCGGGGCCTCGGGCCCGGAGGCCTCGTCCGAGCACGTCCTGGGGCTCGACGATTCCTACATCTCGTTCCGCTACGCTCGCAACCTCGCCGACGGCCATGGCCTGGTCTTCAATCCTGGAGAAAGGGTGGAGGGTTATTCGAACCTGCTCTTCGTGCTGGTGATGGCTGCCGGCCTTCGGGTGGTGCCACCGGAACAGATCTATCTCGTGGCGGTGCTCTTCTCCCTGGTGATGCTGGCCGTCGCCCATCGCCTCTTTCTCGCCCAGGCCCGCCGCCACCTGCCCTCGGAGCATGTCCCCGCCGCCGCCTGGCTGTGGGCGCTCTGCCCCGTGCTCTGGGTGTGGACGGCCTCGGGCCTGGAGACGATTGCCGTTCTGGCCCTGCAGCTCGCGCTATGGCGAACGGTAGAAGATTTCGAAACCAGCGAGGGCTCGGGAGGCCAGCGAGCTCTCGGGAAGCTCGTCGCCCTGTCGGCCCTGACCGTCTTCCTCCGGGCCGATGGCTTCGTGCTGGTCGTCCTGATCGGCGTCTACCTCATCCTGCGTCGGCGAGCCCGCGAGGCGATGGTCTTTGGCCTGCTCAATCTACCGGCCCTCTTGCTGCTCTTCGGCTGGCGCCTCGTCTACTACGGAGAGCTGCTGCCCAACACCTACTACGCCAAGGTGAGCGAGCCCCTGGTGCAGCGCCTGAGCCACTCCCTCGGCCAGCTCTACGATCTGAGCCTTACCGTGGGCCTCGGGCCATATCTGATCGTCCTCGTGCTCACGTTCCTTCGGCCAGATTCCGAGGCATCTCCGGGAAGCCCGCGACGGCCGAGCTTCCAGGCTTTCTTTCCCCTGGCGTTCCTCGCCTACTGGCTCTACGTGGGGGGCGACCACTTCGGCGAGCGGTTTCTGCTCCTGGTCTTCCCGTTCGGAATCATCACCCTTCTCCAGCAGCGCATCGAGCTGCGCTGGCTCCTGCCCGTTCTCTTGCTACTGCAGAGCGCCCCCATCGCCCAGAGCGCGAAGTTCGACTACCGGAACGACCGCTACGACGGCTGGATCGAAATCGGTCGGTTTCTCGGCGAAAGGTACCCGGGACACACCTTGGCGGTCGAAGCCGCGGGCAAGATCCCGTATTTCTCCGGCCTGCCCGCCATCGACATGCGGGGCCTCACCGACCACCACATCGCCCGCACTCCGCCCACCGACTACGACCGGCCGGGGCACAACAAGCGAGATACCGCCTACGTGCTGGCCCGCGAGCCCGACCTCATTACCTCCTGGATCTCTCCCCGGCTCCACCTCGAGCTGGGCCTCGATCGCCAGACCTACCTCGCCGCCGGCTACCGCCTGGCCTGGCTCGTCAACATGACCCGGGAAGATCTCGGAGAGAACGTGGTCGACGTCTCCAACCTCGGGCCCCGGGAGATCCAGGATCTCCTACGCCGCGGGTACATCTACGCGGTGCTGGAGAAGGCACCCGGTCCCTCTTCCGTCCACCCGTAGCCGAGCTCCCATGAACACGAAAGGCCGGCGCAAGCGCCGGCCTTTCGATCGATCGGAAAACGAAGCGCCGAGAGGTCTACTCTTCGGCTCCACTGTTCTGCCCGAGCTCGTAGTCGACGAGCTCGATCAGGGCCATCTCCGCGCCGTCGCCCTTGCGGGGTCCGAGCTTGATGATCCGGGTGTAACCCCCATTGCGGTCCTCGAACCGAGGCGCAATGTCGTCGAAGAGCTTCTTGACGAGCTCTCTCTTGGGGATCCACTGGCGAACCTGGCGCCGGGCGTGCACGGTACCCTTCTTGCCTTTGGTCACGGCCTTCTCGAAGACCGGCCGAAGCTCCTTGGCCTTGGGCAGAGTGGTGATGATCCGCTCGTGCTCTACCAGCGAGGAGAGCTGGTTGCGGAACAGAGCCTTGCGGTGGGCGGTGGTACGCCCCAGTTTTCTTCCGCGTACTGCGTGTCGCATCGTCTCTCTCCTTCAGCTCAGAGAGCCGCCTCGAGACCCGGCGGCGGCTCCGCCGGGACATCCATTCCGAATTGCAGCCCCAGCTTGCCGAGGACATCCTGCAGCTCTTCCAGGGACTTCTTGCCGAAGTTCTTGGTCTCGAGCATCTCTCGCTCCCCTTTGCGAACCAGGTCGCGCAGGGTGTAGATGTTGGCATTCTTCAGGCAGTTGGCGGAGCGCACCGAGAGGTCGAGCTCGTCGATGCTCTTGGCCAGCAGCTTGTCGAGGCCGCTGAGCTCTTCGCTGTGCGCTGCCGGGGCTTCTTCGCGCATGCTCTCTTCGGCGTGGGTGAAGATCCCCAGGTGGTCACGGATCAGCATGGCGGCCAGGGAGAGAGCCTCTTCCGGGGCCACGGTGCCGTTGGTGAAGATCTCGATCGAGAGCTTCTCGTAGTCGGTGGCGCGACCTACACGGGCCGGCTCGACCTTGAAGTTCACTCTTTTTACCGGGCTGTGCACGGAATCGATCGGAATCCAGCCGATGCCCATGGTGTCGTCGAAGTTCTTCTCCGCGGTCACGTATCCACGCCCGCGCTGGACCTGAGCCTGCATCTTGAGATGCGCTTCCTCGTTGAGAGTGGCGATCGGGAGCTCCGGATCGCAGATCTCGATCGAAGAGTCTCCCTGCAGGTCGCCCGCGTAGACGGTTCCGGGTCCGGGGAAGTCGAGGGTCAGGTACTTCGGCTCTTCTCCGGAGTAACGAATCGGCACCTGCCGCAGGTTGAGGATGATGTCGGTCACGTCCTCGCCGACTCCGGGAACCGAGGAGAACTCGTGGAGAACGCCTTCGATCTGGATGGCGGTGACTGCCGCACCCTCGATGGACGAGAGCAGCGAACGACGAAGGGCGTTGCCGATGGTGGTGGCAAAGCCGCGCTCGAACGGTTGCGCCGAGAACTTGGCGTACGTCGGCGTCGCTGTTTCTTTGTCGATATCAACACGCTTGGGGCGTTGAAAACCCTTCCACAGCATGGGTAATACTCCTATCTCGGGACTTTGATGATCCGAATCCATGACGGGAAACAACGCAACCTAGCGGCTGTAGAGCTCGACGATCAGCTGCTCTTGGATCGGAATCTTGATCTGCTCCCGATCCGGCAGGTTCAGCACCTTACCGGTGAAGTTCTCGGGATCCAGCTCCAACCAGTCCGGCACTCCGCGGCCCCGGGCGGTCTCGACGCTCGATCGAATGAAATCGTTCTTGCGACTGCCTTCTTTGACGGAGACCACCTGGTCGGGACGAACCTGGTACGAGGGGATGGTCGTCTTGCGACCGTCGACCAGGATATGACCGTGGCGCACCAGCTGCCGGGCCTGCGCCCGGGAGCCTCCGAAGCCGAGGCTGAAGACGACGTTGTCGAGGCGACTCTCCAGGCTGATCAGGAGATTCTCGCCGGTGATGCCTTTCTTGCGGTCGGCCTTGGCGAAGTAGTTGCGGAACTGCTTCTCCTGGATGCCGTAGATCCGCTTGACCTTCTGCTTCTCCCGCAGCTGCAAGCCATAACCCATGGTGCGACGAGCCCGTCGCTGGCCGTGCTGGCCCGGCGGGTACTGGCGCCGCTCGATCGCACACTTCTCCTTGAAGCACCGATCACCCTTGAGGAAGAGCTTCATCTTCTCCCGCCGGCAGAGCCGGCAAACGGGGCCTGTGTATCTAGCCAATTTCTTCTCCTTGAACTCGAACAGGGCCCGAAGCTACGGACGCGAATTCCGAAACGACAAAGCGGCCTTCCGGCACACCCGGAAAGCCTGGATCTACACTCTGGAGTACCGACGGATCAAACGCGACGGCGCTTGCGGGGGCGGCAGCCGTTGTGCGGGATCGGGGTCACATCCTTGATCGAGTTGACCTGCAACCCGGTGGACTGGAGAGCGCGGATGGCCGACTCCCGTCCGCCACCAGGTCCCTTGACCTGCACCTCGACCGAACGTACACCGAGATCCTTCGCAGCCATGCCGGCGTCGCGCCCGGCCATCTGCGCGGCGAATGGAGTTCCTTTGCGCGAGCCCTTGAATCCGACCTTGCCCGCCGAAGACCAGCCGATCGTATTTCCCTCGGGATCGGCAATCGCCACCAGAGTGTTGTTGAAGGTAGCCGTGATCGTCGCCCTGCCGTGAGGTACGACGCGTTTGTCTTTTCTCTTGCCCGACTTCTTGTCGGTTTTCCCGCCTCTGGCCATGAGTATCCTCTAGACTTCCTGTCTACTTGGTAGGCCGCTTCTTGCCGGCCACGGTGGTCCGGCGCGGTCCCTTGCGCGTTCGAGCGTTGGTATGAGTCCGCTGGCCGCGGGTCGGAAGACCGCGACGGTGCCGCACTCCGCGATAGCAGCCGATTTCCATCAGGCGGCGAATGTTCTGCGCCACTTCTTTCCGCAGATCACCCTCTACCCGGCCTTCGTCCTGGATGTAGCGGAAGATTCGGCGAGCCTCGTCCTCCGTCAGATCCTTGACCTTCGTCGTTTCGTTGACCTTGGTGGCGGCGAGGATCTTGCGGGCTCGGGTCGCGCCGATCCCGTGGATGTAGGTCAAACCGACCCAGACTTGTTTGTTCGGGGGCAAGTCGACCCCTGCAATGCGTGCCATCGTTTCTACACCCTAACCTTGGCGCTGCTTGTGCTTTGGGTTTTCGCAGATCACCCGCACGACGCCCCGTCGACGGATCACCTTACACTTGGAACAAATTCTCTTCACCGATGCGCGAACTTTCATTGTCTCGTCCTCGAGTTCGGCTCTAGGGCCGTTGCTCAACCCGGTGGTCGCTGGAAGACTGTACCCCAGCGGTCACGTGACCGCCGGATTCCCCGACACCGAGAATCCACGGTCCTGTCGGCGTCACCGCGACCGAATATTCGAAATGGGCCGAAAGCCGCCCATCCTTGGTGCGAGCCGTCCACCCGTCGGAATCGAGTTGGACCTCGCGGCTTCCAGCATTGACCATCGGCTCGATCGCCAGGACGAGTCCGGGGCGAAGCTTCAACCCCTTTCCCGCCTTGCCAAAATTAGGGACCTGGGGATCCTCGTGTAGCGAGGTCCCGACTCCGTGTCCGACGAACTGCCGCACGACGGAAAAACCGTGCTCTTCGACATGGCTCTGGACGGCATGGCCGATATCCGACAACCGTCCTCCCGGTTGGACTCTCTCCACGGCGCGTTCCAGGGACTCACGGGTCACTTGCAAGAGTGCCTGGGCGTCTTCGCTGATCGAGCCGACAGCAAAGGTTCGAGCCGCATCTCCGATGTATCCCTTGTACATCACGCCGCAGTCGATCCCCAGGATATCACCTTCTTCGAGAGGCCGATCGTCGGGAATTCCGTGGACGATCACGTCGTTCAGGGCCGTGCACAACGTCGCCGGAAACCCCTTGTAGTTCAGAAACGCGGGGACACCGCCGGCTTCACGGATCGTGGACTCGGCCCAGCGATCGAGCTCTCGGGTCGTGGCCCCGGGGACCACCTTCTCCTCGAGCCCGCGCAGAACCTTGTGCACGATGCCGTTGGCCTCGTGCATGAGCTCCAGCTCGCCGGGTGTCTTGTACACGACCATGTTGAACCTCAGGAACCGACCGCTTTCCAAATGGCGGTGCTCACCTCATCGACGGACTGGTCTCCATCGATTCGGCGAAGCACTCCCCGCCGATCGTAGAACTCGACGAGAGGTGCGGTTTTCTCATGGTACTCCTCGAGTCGACGACGCACGATCTCTTCCTGGTCATCGACGCGTCCTCGCTGGAGAGCGCGCCCGACCAGGACATCGGTCGGAGCATCGATCAGCACCACATCGGCGAGCTCTTTGTCGATCTCCTGTAGGATCTGATCCAGCGTCTCGGCCTGGAAAGCGGTCCGAGGATACCCATCGAGCAGAAAGCCGCGCGCGGCGTCGTCCTGGGAGAGGCGGTCTCGGACCACGTCCGCCATCAGGGCATCGTCGACCAGCTGGCCGGCGGCCATCACTCCTTCGACTCTCTGGCCGAGGGGCGTACCGGCGGCCACGGCTGCCCGCAGCATGTCACCGGTAGAAATGGCCGGAATGCCCAACGCCTTCGCCAGCCCCACCGCCTGGGTTCCTTTCCCGGAGTTCGGTGGGCCCAGGAAGACGATCCGCTTCTCACCGCCGGCCACGAATCCGCCCTTTCTTCAGAAAACCGTCGTAGTTGCGCATGACCAGCTGGCTCTCGATCTGCTGGACGAAGTCCATGGCCACGCCGACGACGATGAGCAACGAGGTGCCCCCGAAGTAGAAGTCGATTCCCATACCCTGGGTGATGATGGCCGGCACGAAGGCGTCGAGGGTCTGCCCGATGAAGGGGATCCCGTCGACCTTGAAACCGAAGAGCATCAATTCCGGCAGCACCGACACACCCGCCAGATAGACCGAGCCGATCAGGGTCAGGCGGGTCAGGATCCGGTCGATGTATTCCGCGGTCCGGCGTCCGGAGCGGATCCCGGGAATGAAGCCGCCATACTTCCGCATGTTCTCCGCCGTGTCCTGCGGATTGAAGATGATGGACACGTAGAAGTACGAGAAGAAGATGATCGCCGCCACGTAGAGCAGGTAGTAGATGGGCTGGCCCCAGCTGATCGCATCGGCGATCGCCGTGAGAGGCTCCCAATTCGCCAGGTTGGCGATGGTAGGAGGCATCACCACCACGGAGCTGGCGAAGATCACGGGGATCACGCCACCGGTGTTGACCCGCAACGGCAGGTAGGTGTTCTGGCCCCCGTAGACGCGTCGACCGACCACTCGCTTGGCGTACTGCACCGGAATGCGCCGCTGCGACTTCTCCATGTAGACGATGAACGCCGTGACCAGGGTCATGAAGGCGGCCAAGATCACAATCAGGGCCGGATGCAGGGTGCCGGTCTGCACCTTGTTGAAGGTGCTGCCGAGGGCACTCGGCAGGCCGATTACGATGCCGGCGAAAATGATCAGCGAGATGCCGTTTCCGATTCCCCGTTCGCTGATCTGCTCACCGAGCCACATGACGAAGGCACAACCGGTGGTCAGCGTGAGAATGGTCATGAAACGAAACGCCCAACCCGGGTTGTCGACCAGGGAGAGGCCACCCGGAGTGGTGATGTTCTCGATGCTGAAAGCAATCGCGGTCGACTGGATCAACGACACCACCAGGGTGCCGTAGCGTGTGTACTGCGTGATCTTTCGCCGCCCCAGCTCACCTTCCTTCGACAGCTTCTCCAGGTAGGGCCAGACCACTGTCAAGAGCTGCAGGATGATCGAAGAGGTGATGTACGGCATGATGCCGAGCGCGAACACCGCCGCCCTCTCCAAGCTGCCTCCGGTGAAGGCGTTGAAGAAGCCGAACATGGTGTTGCGAACCTGCTCGATGATCTCGATCAGAGCCTGGGGGTTGACGCCCGGTGTCGGGATGTTGCATCCCACGCGATAGACGGCCAACAGCGCAAACGTGAAAACAATCCGTTTGCGCAGGTCGGGAATCGCGAAGATGTTGCGAAAGCTCTCGGTGATCACTAGCCCAGCTCCTCACAGCTCCCGCCGGCCGCTTCGATCTTCGCTCGAGCGGACTTGCTGAAACGGTGCGCCTTGACGGTCAGGGCCGCCGAGATCTCTCCGTCGCCGAGAACCTTGAGCATGCGGCCGGGCCGGACTCGACCGAGCTCGGCCAGGGATTCCGGGGAGACTTCACCCTCGAATCCCTCGAGATCCCGCAGGTTCACGACTTCGTACTCTTTCTTGAAGATGTTGGTGAAGCCTCGCTTCGGCACGCGGCGGATGAGGGGCATCTGGCCACCCTCGAAACCGATGCGCTGGGAGAAGCCACTCCGCGAGCGCTGGCCCTTGTGACCCCGGCCCGCAGTTTTTCCCCAACCGGAGCCAGGTCCGCGACCGATTCTTTTCTTGCTATGGGTGCTGCCCTTCGCGGGCGACAAATCATGAAGCTTCATGGTCAGTCCTCGACAATCCGCACGAGATGAGAGATCTTCCGAACCATTCCCCGGACCGCCGGGCTGTCTTCGCGCTCGACGACGTGGCGAATTCGCCGCAGGCCCAGTCCCCGAAGCACCTCGCGTTGTTTCTTCGAGTATCCGATCGGGCTCCGAAACTGCTCGATCTTGATCATTTGCTTTTCGCTCGCCATTTCCCTAGATCCTCGTGCATCTCTTCGGCTCAGGCCGAAGCCGCCTCACCGGCGGAATTCTCGGTGGCTGGCGGAGCCTCGGCACCCGGAGCCTCCAGCTGTCGCAGGGCGAGGACCGCGGCCTTGTTGCGGAGACCGAGAAGGGCCTCGAAGGTCGCCTTGACGACGTTCTGCGGATTGGTGGTCCCCAGAGACTTGGTCAGAATGTCCTGAATGCCGACACATTCGATAACGGCGCGGACCGGACCCCCGGCGATGACACCGGTACCCGGAGATGCCGGCTTGAGCAACACGCGACCTGCGCTGAAGACGCCGAGGCTCTCGTGAGGAATGGTCGTTCCCTCGAGAGGAATCTCGACGAGGTTCTTCTTTGCGGCGTCGACACCCTTGCGGATGGCGGAGGGAACCTCTTTGGCCTTGCCGCAGCCGTAGCCGACCCGGCCCGAGCCATCGCCGATCACGACGAGGGCGGAGAAGGAGAAGTTCTTACCACCCTTGACCACCTTGGTCACACGGTTGATATGAACCACCTGTTCGAAGAACTCGGGTTCGCGATCGAAATCCCTAGACACTGTGCTTCTCCTGCTTCCCCGAAATCGGTTTGGCGCTCACGGCCTCAATTCCGGTTCCTTCGTTTCTCTTCAGAACTGCAGACCTTTTTCCCGGGCACCATCGGCCACGGCTTTGATTCGCCCGTGATAGATGAACCCGCCGCGATCGAAGACCACTGCGTCGACACCGGCGTCCTTGGCTCTCGTCGCCACCGCCTCGCCCACGGCCTTGGCCGCTTCGCAGCTCGAGGCGGAAGCCTCGAGCCCGCTCTTGATATCGGCCTCGCCCGAGTTGGCCTGGGCCAGCGTGCGGCCCGTTGCGTCGTCGATCACCTGCGCGTAGATGTACTTCAGGCTCTTGAACACCGCCAGACGCGGACGCTCCGAGGTGCCCTGAATCTGTCGGCGGATCCGATGGTGCGCCCGTTGCCGGCGCTGCCGCTTCTTGCGAACTTTCTTGGCGTGTGAATCGCTCATCTTTTGCTCCGAAACGCAGGCTGCTGCTATTTGCTGCCCGATTTACCGACCTTGCGCCGGATGTGCTCGTCGCTGTACCGAATTCCCTTCGCCTTGTAGGGGTCCGGCGGACGCAGGCTGCGAATCTCCGCGGCGACCTGTCCGACCTGCTGCCGATCGGCGCCACGAATGACCATCTTGTTGTTGCGATCGATTTCGATCTCGATGGCGTCGGGGATCGGGAACACGATCGGATGAGAGTAGCCGAGGGCGAAATGGACTTCCTTGCCCTTGACGTCACCCCGGTAGCCGACACCGACGATTTCGAGCTCTTTGCTGAAGCCGGTGGAAACACCGACGACCGCGTTGTTGATCAGCGCTCGGGCCAGACCGTGTTTGGCCCGAAGCGGACCGGAGTCGCCCGTGCGCGTGACTTTGATCACTCCATCTTCGATCTCGACCGGGCACTCGGGGAAGAGCTCTTGCTGCACCTTGCCCTTCGGCCCCTCGGCATGGAGGACACCGTCTTTGATCTCGATCTTGGCGCCCTTTGGAATCGAGATGGGCTGTTTTCCTACTCGCGACATTGCCGATACCTCTGTGGCTACTCGATCTCGCAGAGGATCTCACCGCCGACCCGCAGCGAGCGGGCCTGGGTATCGGTGAGGACTCCCCTGGATGTCGAGACGACCGCAACTCCAAGGCCGTTCAGAACCGGTTTGATCTCGTCGGCGCCTCGGTAGACCCGCCGGCCAGGCTTGCTGACCCGGTAGAGCTTCCGAATGGCCGGAACGCCCTCGAGGTCGTAGCGGAGATAGACCCGCAAGATGTTCTGCGGAGTATTCTCCACCACCTCGAAATCTTCGATGTAGCCCTCGCTCTTGAGAAGCCCACAAATGCTCTGCTTGAGCTTGGAAGCCGGAACATCGAGCCGGTCGTGCTTTGCCAACAACGCATTGCGAATTCGTGTCAAGAGATCCGCAATCGGGTCCGTCATGCTCATTTCTATTCTTCTCCAGTGACCCCGCGACCGCGTGGTCCCCTCGCCTGCGAAAGGCTCGGGCTCCATGCTGGCCGGCTCGGTCCTCGTACTACCAACTCGCTTTGATCACTCCGGGCAGATACCCCTGCAGGGCCAGCAGCCTGAAGCAGATGCGACACAGGCCGAACTTCCGCATGTAGCTGCGGGGACGGCCGCAGTTCTTACAACGGTTCTTGGCCCGGACCTTGAACTTCGCCACCTTGTGAGTCTTGGCGATCTTTGCCTTCGTTGCCATCGCTACCTCCGTACCTCGAGCTTCCGACCGTCACCTACCGCCGATCTACTCGGGCCGGACGAACGGCATCCCCAGCTCCCGAAGGAGATAGAGAGTCTGTTCGTCGTTGCTACCCAGCGTGACGATAGTGATGTTCAAACCCTTGTTTCCTTCCACCCTGTTGGTGTCGACCTCGGGGAAGATCACGTGCTCCTTGACGCCCAGGGTGTAGTTGCCCCGGCCGTCGAAGCTCCTGTCGGAAATCCCGCGAAAGTCACGCACACGAGGCAGGGCGGTGCTGATCAGCCGATCGAGGAAATCCCACATACTCTTCCCCCGCAGGGTGACCCGACAACCGATCGGGGTCCCTTCGCGGAGCTTGAAAGCAGCGATGGACTTCTTCGCCCGGGTGATCGTGGCGTGCTGACCGGCAATCGCCGTAAGCTCCGCTTGGGCGGTTTCGAGCAGCTTGAAGTTGCGGCTCGCCTCGCCGAGACCGATGTTCAGCGAGACCTTGTCGATCCGCGGAGCCGCCATCACGTTGTCGATACCGAACTCCTTGCAGAGCTTCGGTAGGACTTCTTCGCGATAGCGCGTCTTCAAGCGGGGAACGTAGCCGTTGCCCTCGGCAGCCACCGATTCCTCGGTATTGTTCTTTGCCATTTCGTCAACCCCAGTTTCGAGACCCCTCAGTTGAGGGTGGCCCCACACTTCTTGCAGACCCGGACCCCTCGGCCGTCTTCGAGGCGTTTACGCCCGAGACGGCTCGGAGAATTACATTCGGGGCAGATCACCATCAGCTTCGGCAGCCCGATCGGCGCCTCGCGCTCGAGCACACCACCCTGTACCTGCCGCTGCGGATTGGGACGCGTATGTTTCTTCACCAGGTTGACCCGCTCGACGATCGCGGTCCCGTCTGCGGGAAACACGCGAAGCACCTTGGAGCGAACGCCGGCATCCTTGCCGGAGAGAACCAGAACCTGGTCGTTCTTCTTGATCTTGACTTTCGCCATCTGACACCTACCTCGTTTCGCGGGCTCGCGGCTCAGAGAACCTCGGGAGCCAGAGAGACGATCTTCATGAATCTCTTTTCGCGCAGCTCCCGGGCCACGGGCCCGAAGACACGAGTACCCACCGGCTCCCGCTGGGCATCGATCAATACCGCGGAGTTGGTATCGAAGCGGATGTAGCTTCCATCCTTGCGCCGGTACGCCTTCTTCGTTCGCACGATCACCGCCTTGACCACCTGGCCCTTCTTGACGGTGCCATCGGGCAGCGCTTCCTTGACGGATGCGGTGATGATGTCACCGAGCCCGCCGTACTGGCCGGAAGAGCCGCCGAGGATGGTGATGCACCCGACCTTCTTGGCGCCGGAGTTGTCGGCCACGTCCAGAACTGTTCCCATCTGAATCATCGCTCACCACCTCACTTCGCGCGCTCGACGATCTCGCTCACCCGCCACCGCTTCTGCTTCGACAGCGGACGGCAGGAGACGATGGTCACCCGATCACCGATCCGACAATCGTTGGCCTCGTCGTGAGCGGAGAACTTCTTGGTTCGCTTCACGTAGCGCTGGTACAGACGGTGCATGATCGTACGTTCGACCTTGACCGTGACGGTCTTGTCCATCTTGTCGCTCACCACGGTTCCCGTGAGAACCTGGCGGCGTCCTACATCGATGCTCGCTGTCTCCGACATCTCGCTGATCTCCTGGTCGAGGAATTGGCCGGCGGTGGGATCGGGCGAAGAGATTCGTCCGGTCCACCGTCGAGCCTAGGCCTCGGCCTTCTCCTTTTCGCGCAGGACGGTCAGCACCCGAGCCAGATCCCGCCGGGTCTGCTGCATCTTGTTCGCGTTTTCGAGCTGACCCGTCACCTTCTGGAGTCGGAGATTGAAAAGCTGTTGAGACAGCTCCGTCTCCTTCTCAACCAGCTCTTCGCGGGTGTTCTCACGCAGTTCTGAGGCTTTCATCTTCGTTCACTCTCTTCACGAATGCGCTTCGTGTCGCGTGAGGAATCGGGTCTTGATTCCAAGCTTGTGGGAAGCCAGGCGCATTCCTTCTTTCGCCAGCTCCGGCGGAACACCTTCGAGCTCGTAGAGCACCCGGCCCGGCCGTACGACCGCGACCCAGGCCTCAGGGCTTCCCTTCCCCTTGCCCATACGGGTTTCGAGGGGCTTCTTGGTGATCGGCTTGTCGGGGAAGATCCGAATCCAGACCTTTCCGCCACGCTTGATGTGACGGGTGATCGCGATACGGGCGGCCTCGATCTGGCGGGCCGTGATCCAACCGGGCTCCAATGCCTGCAGGCCGTAGTCGCCGAAGGACAGCTTGTCGCCACCCTTCGCACGGCCTCTCATGCGCATGCGATGGTGCTTCCGGTGTTTGACTTTCTTGGGCATCAACATGGTATTTGACCTCTAGACCGACCGAAGGCTCAGGCGCCCGCTCGGCGGGCTTTTTCCTTTAGCAGGTCTCCCTTGTAGACCCACACCTTTACGCCGATGGCTCCGTACGTGGTTCGGGCCTCGGCGAAACCGTAGTCGATATCTGCTTTCAGCGTGTGAAGAGGAAGGCGCCCTTCCTGGTACCACTCCGTGCGAGCGATCTCGGCACCACCCAACCGGCCGGAAATCATGATTTTGACACCTTTGGCGCCAAAACGGAAGGCCGACTCCATCGATTTCTTCATCACCCGGCGGAAGGAAACTCGGCGTTCCAGCTGTCCGGCGATCGAGTAGGACACCAGCTGAGCGTCGAGCTCGGGGCGCTGGATCTCCTGGATGTTGATGTGGACCTCTCTGCCCGTCATCTTCCGGAGATCGTCGCGTAGGCGGTCGACCTCGGTCCCCTTGCGGCCGATGATGATGCCCGGGCGCGAGGTGTAGATGGTCACGCGCAGGCGATCGGCGGCACGCTCGATGTCGATCTCGCTGACGCCCGCGTGCGAGAGTCGCTTCTTCAGCCAGCTGCGGAGACGCAGATCCTGGTGCAGGTAGTTGGCGTAGTCGTTGCCCGCGTACCAGCGTGAATGCCAGGTCTTGTTGTAGGACAAACGAAAGCCGTACGGATGAGTCTTCTGTCCCACTTCCTCAGCTCCTTCGATCCACGTAGTCGGCCGGACGGGTTTCGAGCTTGATCGTGACGTGGCTCTGCCGCTTGAGCTTGCGATAGGCACGACCCATGGTGGTGAACCAGACCCGCTTCAGGGTCGGCCCTCCGTCGACGAAGATCTCTTTGACATAGAGCCGATCCACGTCGACATTCTCGTCTCGGTTCTCCGCATTGGCAACCGCCGACTTGAGAAGCTTCTCGAGCGGCGCCGCGGCGCGCTTCTTGGTGTGTTGGAGAATTGCTACCGCCTCTTCGACGTCGATTCCCCGGATCAGGTCCGCCACCAGGCGAACTTTCTGCGGCGACGACTGGAGGTGGCGCAGTCTGGCTATGAATTCCATCGCCTCATCTCCTCCCGGCCATCTTTTCTCTCTTGCCGGCATGCCCGCGGAAGGTACGGGTCATGGCGAACTCGCCGAGCTTGTGCCCGACCATGTTCTCGCTAATGTAGACGGGAATGAACTTCGAGCCGTTGTGGACGGCGATCGTATGCCCGACCATGTCGGGAGTGATCGTCGACCGCCGGGACCAGGTCTTGAGGACCCGCCTCCCGCCGCCCGAGTTCATCCGCTCGACCTTTTCGACCAGCGACTCTTCGACGAAGAACCCTTTCTTGAGTGACCTTGCCATCAGCCCTCTCCTAGCGCTTGTTGCGCCGACGCACGATCATGCTATCGGTCCGCTTGTTGTTGCGGGTCTTGTAACCCTTGGTGGGCTTACCCCAGGGAGTACAGGGGTGGCGTCCGCCGGAGGACCGGCCCTCGCCACCGCCCATCGGGTGATCGACCGGGTTCATGGTGACCCCGCGGTTGTGCGGCCGACGACCCAACCAGCGCTTGCGGCCGGCCTTGCCGAGGGCGGCGATTTCGTGGTCGACATTGCCGACCTGCCCAACGGTTGCGTAACACTCGAGGTGGACGCGCCGAACCTCACCGGAGGGAAGCTTGACTTGCGCGTAGTCCCCATCTTTCGCCATCAGCTGGGCGGAGCCGCCGGCGCTGCGCACCATCTGCCCACCCTTGCCGATCTTGAGCTCGACGTTGTGGATCAGGGTACCGAGGGGGATGTTGCGCAAGGGAAGGGCGTTGCCCGGATTGATATCCGCCTCCGGACCCGACATCAACACCGTACCGACGGTGACCTTGTCGGGCCATAGAATGTAGCGCTTCTCTCCGTCCTGGTAGTGGAGCAGGGCGATACGTGCCGAGCGATTCGGATCGTACTCGATGCTCATCACCTTGGCCGGAACCCCGACCTTCTCGCGACGGAAGTCCACCACCCGGTAGCGCCGTTTGTGACCCCCGCCGCGGAACCAGATCGTGGTACGCCCCTTGTTGTTGCGTCCGCCGATCCGCTTCTTTCCCTTGGTGAGCTTCTTCAGCGGCTTGGTACCCGGCGTGAGCTCCTCGAAGGTCGAGGCGGTCTTGAACCTCGTGCCGGGGCTGGTCGGCCTGAATTGCTTGATTCCCATGAGACTTCCGTCCTCTTCGTCGACTCGGCGCTCAGGCGCCTTCGAAGAACTCGATCGACTTCTCGCCAGCGGCGAGTCGTACGTAGGCCTTCTTCCAATCCGGGCGGCGTCCGAAGTACCGGCCCTGCCGGCGTTCCTTGCCGTGCATGCGTGCGACTCGAACCTCGGCCACCTTCACCTTGAACTGCTCTTCCACGGCCTTGCGGATCTCGATCTTGTTGGCATCCATCGCCACCGCGAAGGCGTACGTGTCGCCGACCTCGCGCAGGATCGTGGTCTTCTCCGTGATCAGGGGCCGGCGAATGACATCCTGAACTCTCATTTGCTCAGCACCTCCACCAGGGTGTTCAGCGCCGCGGCCGAAAGGATCACCAGATCCCGATCGACCACGTCGTAGACATTGACCCCGAGTGCATCCACGGTCTTGAGCCGGGGATTGTTCCGCGCTGCCAGATTCAGCTTGTCGTTGTCCTGCGAATCGACGAGCAGAGCCTTGCGAGCCGCCCCCAGCCGAGCCAGGGTATCGACCAGGGCCTTCGTCTTGTGGGACTCGAGCTCGAGATCCTCGACGACGACCAGCTCGGCATTCGCCAGCTTGCGGGACAGAGCCGACTTCAGCGCGTTCTTCTTCTCGCGCACGCTCAACCCCATCTCATACGAACGGGGCTGCGGACCATGCACCGTTCCACCGGTTCGCCACAACGGAGTCCGGATGCTGCCGACACGAGCGCGGCCCGTGCCCTTCTGCCGCCAGAGCTTGCGCCCCGAGCCGGACACCTCCGAGCGAACCTTGGTCTTGTGGGTCCCCCGGCGGCGAGCCGCCAGGTAGGCCCGAACCGCGGTGTGGATCAGGTGCTCGTTGTACGGATAGTCGAAGACCGCTTCGGGGATCTCGACATCTCCGGTTTCCTCGTTGCGGAGGTTCTTGACTGTGATCTTCATGACCTGCTGCCTTTCCCTTCCACTAGGCCGGGATTCGGGCGGCCCAGCGCCTTCAACCGCGCTTGGCCTCCCGCAACGCCACGTAACTGTTGCGGGCACCGGGAACCGCTCCCCGCAGGTAGATGAGGTTTTCCTCCTCGTTGACCTTTACGATCTGGAGGTTCTTGACCGTGACGCGCTTGCCGCCCATCCGGCCCGGCAGACGCACACCCGGGAAGACCCGGGAGGGAAACGCCGACTGGCCGACAGAGCCCGGAGCCCGGTGGAACATGGAACCGTGGGTCGCGCGGCCACCGCCGAAGCCGTGGCGCTTGATGACACCCTGGAAACCCTTGCCCTTGCTGGTACCGATCACGTCGACGTATTCGTCTTGCTGGAATACCGAGGCCTCGACCTGGTCTCCGGGCTTCGATGGATCTTCGTTCTCGACCGAGAACTCCATCAGGCGCCGCATGGGAGCGACCCCCGCCTTGTCGAAGTGGCCCTGGCTTGGCTTGTTGACGTTGCGAACCGGCCGATCTTCGACCAGGCCGATCTGTACCGCTTCATATCCATCGAGCTCGGAGGTCTTGCGCTGGACAACCAAACAAGGCCCTGCTTTGACCACCGTTACGGGCACGACTCGACCATCGTCTTCGAAGATCTGAGTCATCCCTATCTTGATTCCGAGGATCCCTTTCATCGGATCACTCCTCTAGTCGCCTCGTGGAGCCGCCACGCCCTGTGGCCAACGACCCCACCGAACCTGCGAAACCCGCCGCTCAGCGACGAGACGTCGTTAGAGCTTGATCTCCACATCTACACCGGCCGGAAGCTCGAGCTTCATCAGAGCGTCGACGGTCTGACTGGTCGGATCGTAGATGTCGAGCAGACGCTTGTGGGTACGAATCTCGAACTGCTCACGAGACTTCTTGTCGACGTGAGGCGAACGGTTCACGGTGTACCGGGAAATATTGGTGGGCAAAGGAATCGGGCCCACCACCCGGGCGCCCGTGCGCCGAGCGGTGTCGACGATCTCATTCGTGGACGTGTCCAGAATTCGATAGTCGAAGGCTTTCAGACGGATACGGATCTTTTCGTTGACCATCTCTACACTCGTGTTTCCTGGTTCCTATGCCCTTCTAGACAGCGATACCGGGGTACCCGGATCACTCCACGATATCGGCGACGGTACCGGCGCCGATGGTCCGTCCGCCTTCGC
>CAZMEL010000010.1:0-60991 GCA_964565225.1 uncultured Thermoanaerobaculia bacterium
CCGCCGTTGCCGGCGCAGGCGATCAGGATGGCGCCGCTGTTGCGGGCCAGCTGCAGGGCGTTGGCGAGGCTCGAGGTGCCGGGATAGTTGATCAGGCTCATGCTGATCACGTCGGCTCCCTGGTTGGCGGCGAAGGTCAGACCGTCGACCAGATCCATCACACTCCCCTGATTCTGGGAGTTGAGCACTTTCACCGGCATTACCCTGGTCCGGTGGTCGACTCCGGCCACACCGAAGTTATTACCAGCGTTTGCCGCCAAGAGCCCGGTGACCAGGGTGCCGTGGCTCTGATCGTCTTCGGGATCATTGTCGTTGTTCACGAAGTCGAACCCCGCGACGATTCGACCCACGAACTCGGGATGATCGGAGTCGATCCCGCTGTCGAGCACCGCCACCACCGTGGACGTGCTGCCGGTGGTCAGATCCCAACCCTCCACGGAATCGATGTCGGCGTCGGGAGCACCGCCGGTCTGGCCGGTGTTGCGGTGGTGCCACTGAGAGGAAAAGAACGTGTCGTTCGGTACCAGGCCTCCTTCTCCGAGATAGTTCAGCTCGGCGAATTCCACCTCCGGCTCCTGTCCCAGCTCGTGGGCCAGGTCCGAAGCCGAGAGGGTGGGAGCGCCGCGTAACAGGTAGATGCCGAGGGCATCGTTGTGACGTACGGTCTCGAGACCGTGGTGCCGACCGAGCTCCTGCATCCGCAGCGAGGAGTCGGTATGCAGCTTCACCAGCACCTCGCCGGGGACATGGGGCAACCGGGCATCGATCAGGGGAGCCTGCGCGAGGGCCGGAGAGGCAACGGCGGCCACCAGCCAGGCGCTGGCGAGCCAACGGGCCCATGGGCTCCGGACGGCTCCCGGAACCCGAGGGCGCCGACGAAGGAAGACTTGCTCCTTGCGAGAGGGTCTCATCGCAACCTCCTTCAGCAGCCACTACCGATACAGATGTCTCCATCGGACACGAGATCGCCGCTCAGCTTGATGTTGCCATTCACTTCAAGAGCTTCGTCGGGTTGGGTGGTCCCCACTCCGACCCGATTGGCCGAGGTGTCGACGTAGAGCTCGTTGTTGTTGCCGATCCTCACGTCCTGGGCCGGCTGCCCACCGGCCACGCCGGTGCCGATGTAGATCACGGTGTTGGAATCGAGGGCGCGGCCTTCGAGGAAGAGCTGACCGACCCCGAGACCGGTGGTGTGGAAGGAGTCCGCGTTCACCCGGCTGTAGGGGCTGTCGCTGTTCGCGTCGTCGTAGACTCCGGAGGTGGGATAGAACACACGGAATCGGTTCAGCGCACCGATATCACCCACCACATCGAGCGTCCGTTTCGGTGAGGTGGTGTTGATCCCCACCGTCGACGCATTGAGAGACATGGGTTTGAAGGCGGTGGCGGCGGCGTCCCAGGAAGAGAGAAAAGCGTAGGTGGCGTTGTCGCCCACGAAGAGCATCTTGGTGGGATCGTCGAGATCCTCGATGATGATGCTGCCCTGGAACGTGGTCTGGCCCAGGTTCGCCTTCTCCACTTCTTTCAGGGCATCGAGGGTGCCCTCGAGACGCCGGATCAGGTGGGCGAGATCTTCACCGCTCTCGAGGATCAGAGCCTCGGGGGCGACCCCTCGGGCCAGAGCCGCTTCCTGGTCCGGCCCCAGGGCCCGGAGAACGCCTGTCTCGAGGGAGCTCAGGTCTCCATCGTCCGCCCAGGAGACCGAGAGGGGCAGACAAACCAGGACCACCGCCGGGAACGCGAGCTTCTGCAACCACAGGGTGAGGCTGTTCGGGCATCGAGTCATGACCTTCTCCTTTTCCGTGCTGGTCTTGCAATCCATGGCCGAGGGCCGGAGGATCTGCGATCCGCGCCAGATTTCCCGCCCAACGGCAAACAGAGACATCCGATCGCGCGAAGCACGATCTCTACCCGAACATGCGAGAAAATCGGAAATTCTCGATCAACGACAAAACGAGAGCCCGGCGAGCCGGGCTCTCGTCGTTTCCTCGAAGCCGCGAGGCGATCAGCTGCAGGAGCTCGGAGAAACGAAGGTGTCGAGGCCGAGGGATCGTCTCCTGTGAAGAGAACGACGGCTTCCTGCACCTCGGGGGCCGGGGCACCGGAACCACCGTTCCGGCCGCCCTCCTCTCAGGACGCGCACACGGGTAATAAAGGCCAAGTCGATTCGAGATCGATCGAGCGAGCTCAGCGACGAGTCGCGGCGAGCCGACGCAAGACGCGCTCACGAGCCATGGCGAGGGGCTCGGCGTCGGAGGCCTCGGCGTCTTCCAGCAGGGCGGTGACGGAGGCGCCGATATCGCCGACCCGCCGCATGACCTCGCCCAGGTCGTCGAGGCCGTTGTGGATCAACACGAAGGCCATGGCACCCCCGGCGTTGATGATGTAGTCGGGCACGTAGAGAATGCCGCGCTCGGCGAGCCGCGCGGCGTCTTCGGGCGTCCGCAGCTGGTTGTTGGCCGAGCCGGCGACGATCCGGCAGCCGAGGTGGGGAATCGTGTCTTCCGAGAGGATGGCGCCGACCGCACAAGGGGCGTAGACGTCGCAGACCTCGCGGCTCGCACCCTCCAGCTCCACGACCTCGACCCCCAGCTCGGACGCCACCCTCCGGGCCTTGTCGGCGTCGAGATCGGTCACGACCAGGTCCGCGCCGTCCTCCGCCAGGGCTCGCGCCAGGGGACCACCAACACCGCCGAGACCCTCCACCAGGACCCGACGCCCGGCTACGCCCGGAGCACCGTAGACCTGCGCCAGGGCCGCCTCGATGCCGACGAAGACCCCGCGGGCGGTGTAGGGCCCCGGATCCCGAGACACGCCGGCCTCGTAGTCGACCCCCAGGACATGCCGGGTGTAGCGCGCCACCCTGGCCATCGACTCCGCCGACATGCCGAGGTCGGCGCCGGTCACGAAGGCGCCACCGAGCGACTCCACCAGCTCCCCATAGGCCTGCCAGAGATCTTCCTGCTCCGCCTCGGAGAGTGGACGTTCGAGAGCGAGCACCGCCTTGCCGCCGCCGTGCGGGAGATCGAGCCCGGCCCACTTGAAGGTCATTCCTTCAGCGAGCCTCTGGGCGTCTTCCAGGCCCTCCGCCGGACTGCCGTACACCTTCATGCGGGTTCCTCCCGCCGGAGGGCCGAGATGGCTGTTGTGCAGTGCGATGAAGATCCAGGCGCCGGTCGGCGAGTGGTGCCGCACCACCACTCCGTTGCCGTCCCAGGCTTCGATCAGTCCGAGCACATCCAATCGGGGCGAACCGGTATCTTCCATGCACTGCTCCTCTTCGCTTTCGGTTGGTCTCGAGAATCTCCGACTCCGCCGGCCAGGGCGTCGGAGATCCTCTCGAAATTCTATCGCGCGAGCGGACCGGCCAGAGGCTCATCGGCTCCGAGAATCGACTACAAGAGCGCGGAGACCAGCCGCCACAGGCGCTGATTCGCCCGGCGCCGAAAATCTCCCCAGCCGCTGCCGGGAAGGAAATAGGGCATCCGGCTGGCTCCCGGCTGATCCCAGGAATTGCCACTGCCGCTCAGGTCCCACAGCAGATCCGCGCCGGTGAGCCCGGCGTCCGTGACCAGGGACGCCGGGCTCGCGCCGTTGTCGGCGAAGCGGTTGTCGCGCACCAGACAATTCTCGGGATAAGGGTCGATGTCGTACTCGGAGCCGGGCTCGAAGAAGATGTCGAGGCCGGCGATCCCCACCCCGAAGGAATCGTTGCCCCGGATCTCGTTGCCGACCACCTGCACGTCGTCGCCCGCCAGGACGAGGATCCCCGTGCCGGCGGGCACTCCGGCGACGATCGCCCCGGGCTCGGCGAAATTGGGCCGGTTGTTGTCGAACACGCGGTTGTTCTCCACCCGGCAGCCGCGCGAGAGCTTCGAGGGTACGTTCGGCAGGCCGAAGACGAGAATGCCGCCCGTGTTGTCGTAGACATCGTTGTCGCGCACCACGGCGTCGACGGAGTTCTCGATCTCGATCCCCGTCACGTTGCCGTGGGCGACGTTGTTCTGCACCAGGATGTCTCGCGACTGCCCGACGTAGATCCCCGCGTCGCGGGCCCCGGTGACGCTGCAGCCCTCGACCAGCACCCCCGCCACCTCGACGGGGTACAAACCGTAGAGACCGGTGTTCTCGAGGTGGAGGTCGCGGAAGACGAGGTTGCGCCCGAGGTTGATCATCACCCCGTTGGACCGGTAGTTGCGGATGCCGAAGCCACGGATCTCGAGGTCGGAGCCGGCGCCGAGAATGGCGTCGTCGAGCTCGCCATCGCCGTCGAGCACGGCCCGCTCCTCCCCTGCCACCTCGCCCACCAGGGAGATGCCGGAGAGGTCGAGGGTCAGGGTCTCGCGGTAGGTCCCGGGGCGTACCGCGATCGTGTCGCCCGGATTTGCGAGATCGATGGCGTCCTGGATCCGCTGCCCGGGCTCGACGATCAGCCGCTGCCCCTCGCGGCGAATCGCGGAGGGGCGCAGCAGTGAGCTCGTCTCGGCAATGCCCAGCCCGAGATCCGGGCCTGGCGGAGAGGAGGCCTCGAGACGACTCGGCTCCTCCACGACGAGCGAGGCGACGACCGGCAGGCCCGATGGCACCCTCTCCGGAATGGCAGGTCTGGCCGATTCGTCGGTGAGGGCGCGCAGGAAGGCCACGAGATCGGCGGTCTCGCGGTCGTCGAGCTCGAACTCGCGGATCTTGTCGTCGACGTTGGGAAGATCGTTGCGATGAGTGCGTCCGCCGCCGCCCTTGTAGAAGGCCAGCACCTCTTCCAGCGTACCGAACCGACCGTTGTGCATGTAGGGCCCGGTGAGGGCCACATTGCGCAACGTCGGCACCTTGAAGGCCCCGCGGTAGGCATCGCCTCCGGCGATCTCGGCCCGGCCGAGGTCGGGCTCGTCGAGGTCTTCGGCGTCGGGCACGCCGATCACCTTGAAGTCGGGATTGCTGAAGGTCGGCAGGTTGTGGCACTCGAAGCAGCGGGTGCGCAGGGAGCGGAACAGGTTCAGGCCCCGACGCTCGGCTTCGCTCAACGCGTGGCGATCCCCCTGGGCGTAGCGGTCGAAGGCGGAATTCCGAGACACGAGGGTGCGCTCGAAAGCGGCAATGGCGAAGGTCACCCGGTCGAAATCGATCGCCGAGCCTCCGTCCAATCCGGGACCGAAAGCCTCGGCGAAGAGCTCCCGGTACTCGGCAATGGCCTCGAGCTCGGCCACCAGCTCTACCGGGTCTTGGGCCATCTCGGCGGGATCCCGGATCGGTTTGGCTGCCTGGTCTTCCAGGTCTCGAGCCCGGCCGTCCCAGAACTGGAGGTGGTTGTAGAGGGAGTTCCAGACCGTCGGCGCATTGCGGCGCAGAACCTCGCCACCTTCGCGATCCGGGCCGACCCCGCGTCCACCACGCCCCATGGAGCGAGCCCGGCCATCGGCGAAGCCGAGGTCCGGATGGTGACAGTGGGCGCAGGAGAGGGTGTCGTCTCCCGAGAGGATCGGATCGAAGTACAGCAGGCGGCCGAGCTCGGCGCGCTCGGCCGAGAAGGGGTTCTCCGGTCGCTCTACGGCTTCCGGGAACGGGCGGTCGAGGCCCTCACCCTGCTGCACCTTGGCGAAGTGAGCCTCGGTCCGAGTCTCGAATTGTTCGAGCTGCTGCAGGGTCGAGGCCTGCGGCTCGAGCCCAGGAATGGGGAGGAACAGCGCTCCGAGCACCAACACGACCACAGCGTCCAGGCACAACATCCACACCAGCCAACGTCGACCCGCCATCAACTTCGTCTCCTTCGTCCAACGGTTCGCCAAACGCTAGCACACCCGCTCGAGCGCCCCGCTCGAGCCACCCGTGACACCATCGAGAGTCTGGGCGGCATCTGATCACCCGAGTCCGCCGAACCAACACATACGGTATGAGCACGATGAAATCACCCATTCCCCAGCCCGACCCGACCGCGCCCCTGATCGAGCTGCGCGCCGTCTGCAAGGAATTCACCGAAGGCCACACCGTCCGCCGGGTCTTGCGCGACGCCGACCTCACGATCGGCGAAGGAGAGCTGGTGGTGATCCTCGGCCGCAGCGGTTCCGGGAAATCCACCTTGCTCAATCTGGTCGCGGGCATCGATCAACCGAGCAGCGGCCGGATCGTGGTGGCCGGCATCGACCTCGTGAGCCTCGACGAGCATCGACGCACCCTGTTTCGGCGTCATCACATCGGCTTCATCTTCCAGTTCTTCAATCTGATCCCGACCCTCACCGTGGAGGAGAATCTCCTCCTGCCCCTCGAGCTCTCCGGACGCCTGTCGACCGAACGGCGCCGGCACGCACTGGCCAGGCTCGACACCGTAGGCCTGGGCGATCGCGGGGAGAGCTACCCCGATGTGCTCTCCGGTGGTGAGCAACAGCGGGTCGCGATCGCCCGGGCCCTGGCGCACGATCCCCTGCTCCTGCTCGCCGACGAGCCCACCGGCAACCTCGACGAGGAAACCGCCGGCCAGGTGCTCGACCTGCTGCTCGAAGCCCTGCGCGGCAGCGGCAAGACCATGGTGATGGCCACCCACAGCCGCGACGTGGCCGCCCGCGCCGATCGTGTGCTCCGGGTGGTCGACGGGCGCCTGGTCGAGCAGGAAACCCCTGCATGAAGCTGGTCACTCGCGCCAACCTGCGCTTCCTGCTGCACCATCCCTGGCAGATCGTGCTCTCGGTGCTGGGGATCGCCATCGCGGTGGCGGTGGTGGTGGGCATCGACCTGGCGAATGCCAGCGCTCGCCGCGCCTTCGACCTCAGCGTCGAGGAGGTCGCGGGCCGCGCCACCCACGAAATTCTGGGCGGCTCGCGCGGGATCGACGAAACCGTCTACGCCCGCCTACGGACCGAGACGGGCTGGCGCGACGCGGCGCCCGTCGTCGAAGGCTGGGTGCGCTCGGAAGCCCTGCCGGGTCGCTCGCTGCGGCTGCTCGGCGTGGATCCCTTCGCCGAAGGCCGGTTTCGCTCCTTCACTGCTTCGTTCGCGAGCAGCGAGGGCACCCTCGACCTGGGGCGTTTTCTCACGGAGCCCGGGGCGGTGCTCCTGGCCAGGTCTCTCGGCGACGATCTCGGGATCGCGCCGGGCGACACCTTCGACGTCGAGATCGCCGGGCGCCGAGACTCCCTGCTGCTGATCGGCTGGCTGCCCCAGGACGACGAAACCCGGCAGGCGGACCTCGACCTGATCGTCGCCGACCTCGCCACCGCCCAGGAAACCCTGGGCACTGTCGGCCGGCTCGACCGGATCGATCTCATTCTGCCGACGGCCGAATCCGGAGAGCCCGGCGGCGCACACCCCGTGGAGAGCTGGTTGCCGCCGGGCCTCGAGCTGCGGTCCAAGGACTCCCGCTCCGGCGCCCTCGACCAGATGACCCGGGCCTTTCGGCTCAATCTCCAGGCTCTCAGCCTGCTCGCCCTGCTGGTGGGCATGTTCCTGATCTACAACACCTTGACGTTCCAGGTGGTGCAACGGCGCACTCTGATCGGAACCCTGCGAGCTCTCGGCACCACCCGCCGGGAGATCCTGCGAACGGTGCTCTTCGAGGCTCTCCTGCTCGGGCTGATCGGCAGCCTCTTCGGCCTCCTGCTCGGTTGGTTGCTCTCCAGCACCTTGCTCGACTTGATGATCGGCACCATCAACGACCTCTACTTCGAGCTCGCCGTGCGCGACATCGACCTTCCGATCGGCGGCTTCGCCAAGGGCCTGCTGCTGGGGATCGGCGGAACCCTGCTGGCGGCTCTGCAGCCGGCCCGAGAGGCCACCCAGGCGCCGCCGCGGGCGGTGCTCCAGCGTTCGGGGCTGGAACGTCGCATCCGCGAGGCGCTACCGAAGCTGGCTCTCGCGGGGCTCGGCCTGCTGCTCCTCTCCGCCGGCCTCCTCGCGCTGCCGTCGCGCGACCTGATCCTCAGCTTCGCCGCGATCTTCGTCTTCGTGCTCGGCTTCGCCTGCCTGGTCCCGGTGCTCACGGCCTTCGCCATGGCGGCCCTGCGCCCGCTGGCGGTGCGGATCTTCGGTCTCCTCGGCGGCATGGCGGCCCGCGGCGTGGCGACGACCCTCAGCCGGACCGGCGTCGCCATGGCGGCCCTGGTCATCGCCGTGGCCATGACCATAGGTGTCGGCATCATGGTGCGCAGCTTCCGCGCCACCCTGGTGGATTGGCTGGAGGTGACCCTGCAGGCCGATCTCTACGTCACCGCCGCCGGAGCTCGCGGCCCGGTGCACGACCTCGACCCCGCCGTGGTCGAGCGGCTCCGCGAGCTGCCGGGCGTCGACCACGTGAACACCCTGCGTCGGCTGGCGGTGAGCACGTCCGTCGGCCGGGCCCAGCTCACCACCTTCGACATGAGCCGCGAGGCCTTCGACTCTTTTCGCTGGACGCGCGGCTCGGCCGACGAGATCTGGAAGGCTTTTCGCGACGGGGCGCTGCTGGCCTCCGAAGCCTTCGCCTACCACCACGACCTGGCACTCGGCGACCCGGTAGAGATCACCACCGAACGCGGTCCCGAAAACTTCACGCTCGCCGGCATCTACTACGACTACGCCTCCGATCGCGGCCTGCTCACCCTGCATCGATCGATCTACGATCGCTTCTGGGACGACCGCGGCGTGCAGTCGGTGAGCCTCTACGCTGCCGAGGGTACCGACCTCGAGGCCCTGGAGGCCGATATCGCGCAGACCGCGGGGAGCCAGCAGGAGATCGTCGTCTCACCCAACCGTGAGCTGCGCCGAACCGCCCTCGAGATCTTCGACCGCACCTTCCTGATTACCAGTGTTCTGCGCCTGCTCGCCCTGGGAGTGGCGTTCCTCGGCATCCTCGGCTCCCTGCTCGCCCTGCAGATGGAGCGGGGGCGGGAGCTCGGAGTGCTGCGGGCCAACGGCCTCACCCCCGGGCAGGTGTGGGGCCTGGTCACCACCCAGACCGGGCTCATGGGTCTGGTGGCCGGCCTCCTCTCGATTCCCCTCGGGCTGGCCCTGGCGATGTTACTGATCGAGATCATCAACCGGCGCTCTTTCGGCTGGACCATGGCTTTCCAGCCTTCGCCAGAGGTCTGGGCACAGGCGGTCCTGCTGTCGTGCCTGGCCTCGCTGCTGGCCGGTCTCTACCCTGCGTGGCGGATGTCCCGCGCTTCCCCCGCCGCGGCCCTGCGAGAAGAATGAGCATGTTCCGTCGATCGAAAACGCCGATCTCTCCCGCGACTGCCGCTCTGTGGCTCCTGATGGCTCCCCTGCTCCAGGTCGGCTGCGGGCCGGCGAAACCCCCCGAAGATCTCGAGGCCGGGCGTCTTTCTCCGGTCGCGACGATGACCGGCGGCAGCGACGAAGGCTTTGCCCTGGCCCTCGGTCCGCGCCCGTTCGATTTTCCTCGCGACCACGGACCCCACCCGGAGTTCCGGTCGGAGTGGTGGTACTTCGTCGGCCATCTCGAGACGCCTCCGGGCGCGCCGGGTGAGCCGCGGCGCTTCGGCTACCAGCTGACCTTCTTTCGCCAGGCCCTGGTGCCCGAAGCTCCGGTCCGCGCATCGAGCTGGGCCAGTCGCGACCTCTATATGGGCCACTTCGCCCTGAGCGATATCGACGGCGAACGGTTCTTCTCGGCAGAACGTTTCGCCCGCGGCGCTGCGGGTCTGGCCGGTGCCGAGGTTCCCGCGGCAGGAAACCCGTGGCGGGTGTGGATCGAAGACTGGCAGGGCCTTTCGACGGGCGACACTGCCCTTTTTCCTCTCCAGCTCGTGGCTACCCACGGAGACCAGAAGCTCGACATCACCCTGCGCGACGAGAAGCCGCCGGTCTTCCAGGGAGAAGACGGCTACAGCCGCAAGGGCCCCGAGGAAGGCGCGGCCTCCATGTATTACTCCTATACCCGGCTGGCGGCCGCGGGCGAGGTAACGGTCGGGGGTGAGCGCTTCGAGGTGGAAGGGAGCGGCTGGCTCGACCGGGAATGGTCGACCAGCGGCCTCGATCCCGATCAGGTGGGGTGGGATTGGCTCGCCCTGCAGCTGAGCGACGGCCACGACCTGATGGTGTACCAGATCCGCAAGAGCGACGGCTCGGTGGAGCCCTCGAGCCACGGCTCGCTGGTAGCTGCCGACGGGAGCTACCGTATCCTCGAGCTGGAAGACTTCGAGCTCGAGCCACTCGCCACCTGGACCAGCCCCGACGGCCCCACCTACCCGTCGGGGTGGCGATTGCGGGTTCCGTCGGCAGAGCTCGACCTCACGGTGGAGCCGCTGCTCGCCGACCAGGAGCTCGATCTGACGTTTCGTTACTGGGAAGGTGCGGTAGGTGTCACCGGGCGGAGCGGCGGAGCCGAGGTGAACGGGCGGGGTTACGTGGAGCTGGTGGGCTACGGCGAAGAGCCGGGGCGGGCTTCCCTGGGCCGCTGATCACGAGATCCGCACCCAGGGAAGACTCGACCCATCCTTTGGTCAGGTTCCGAGACTCGAATTCGGAGCCTCCACGGCTGACGCGACCCTTCGAGACCTGGCGGAAGGAACGCCGACTCGACCTAACGAGAGAACACCGGACAGAGGAGTACCTACCTACAGGATCAGTGTTCGTGGGGGTGCTCCGGGTAGTACTCGGAGAGCTTGTCGAGGGCGTTCTCGAGAGCGGTGACGGCCTTGGAGTTGGCCTGCTGCTTGGTTTTCATGGCGGCGAGGATCACCTCGTGGTGGTCGACCAGGGCTTGGTGGTACTTGGCCTTGTCCTCACCGAGTTTGACCCGCTGGGCGAGGAAATACTCGGCCATCACCTCGATGATGTGGGAGGCGTGGGATTCCTTGGTCATGACCCAGCGCGTGGCCTGGTTCACCGACTGCGCATCGTTCTTGGCCGCCAGCTCGTTGATCTGTGTCACCGCCTTGGCGATGGTCGTTGCGTCTTCCTTGAGACTGGCGACCCGGGCGGCGTCGTCGTAGATCCCACAAGGTACCTGGCAGTGGCCAAAGACGCTGGTGGCACCGAAAAAAGCCAGGACGGCCAACGCCACGACGGCCACACTCGAGACTTTGATTCTCGTGGATACAGCTCTCATTGTTTTCTCCAGATCTGCGGATCGAAAGAGGTCGAATTCGTCTTCTGAGGTCACCGAAATCCTAACATAGCGAAGGCGTCCCTCGATCGGTCGCTCCCCGGCGCTCAGTCTTCGGCCGGACCCGGAGCCTCTCCGCCGGTCGAGGCGAGGGAGATCGCCGGAAAGCCCTGCTCGTCGAGCCATTTACCGAGCGCCCGGATCTCGGACTGCAACGTTTCGTAGTGCTCGCGGGCTTCCTGCATCTGCCGCTCGTACTCGGCGAAGACCTCCAGCTGGGAATCGGTGGGGCGATGGTCGCTCCGCCCCACGGCCCGGGCGAGATACCGCAGACGCGAGTAGAGCAACCGTTTCCAGCGCAGGGTGTCCTGCCCGGCTTCGGTGAGGCGGAGATCGAAGAACCGGCCCTCGAAGGCGGCCAGCTCTCTGGCCAGCGGGTCGAGCTCTTCCTTCAGCTCGGCGTATTGCGGATGGTCTTCGTGACGCTCCAGGAGCTCCGCGATCTGCCGACGGGCCCACTCCGCCTCGTTGATCCTCGCGGCCGCCTCGTCGACCATCTGCCAGACGGGCTTCAGCACCCGCATCTGCGCAGCGATGTCGTCGAGTGATCCCTCCGAGCCCGGATCCTTGCGCACCTCCAGGCGTTGTTCCTGTATTCGATCACCGACCTCGAGCCGCACCGTGTAGGTGCCGGGCGGCGCCAGCAGGCGCAGACGGCCGACCTCGCCGAGCTCGCGCCAGCCCTGGTCGGGCAGGCTGCGGCGCGGCTGCTCTCCGGGCCCGGTGCGCAGCTTCACCTCGCGGGTGGCGTCGGTCTCGAAGTCCCAGACGATCCGGTGCAGCCCCGCGGTCTCGGGTACATCCTCGAGCTGGCGCACGGTCCGACCTCGATCGTCGACGATTTCCAGGCTCACCGCGGCTTCCTCCTCGTCCCCATCGCCCGTCTCCACGGATTCCGGGAAAAACACGTGCACGAAGGCACCGATCGGAGGATTCTTGCCGGCCGCGGGATCCCCCGGCTGACTCATGGTCCGTTCCCGGGTCCGGAATCGATAGGCCGGTCGCGGCGCGAAGAGGCGAGGCTCTGCTCCCAGGGGCTCGGCCGCCATCTGCTGCACGGGGGTGAGGTCGTCGAGAATCCAGAAACCGCGGCCGTAGGTGGCCACCACCAGGTCGTTGAAGTGGGGCTGGATCTCCATCCAGTGCACCGGCGCCGGGGGCAGGCCGGTGCCCAGTCGCCGCCAGGTGCCGCCGTCGTCGAAGGAGACGTAGAGCGCGTTCTCTGTGCCGAGATAGAGGAGCCCGGGAACCACCGGGTCTTCGCGCACACAGTGGGCGTAGGCGAAGACGTCCTGGGGCAGGTCGCCGCGCAGGCGGGTCCAGGTGGCGCCGTGGTCGGTGGTCTTGAACACATAGGTGGCGGTATCACCGAGCTGGTGCCGGTCGACAGTGACGTAGGCGACCCCGGCCCGGTGGCGCGAGGGCTCGATGTTGCTCACCGTACCCAGCGGCGGTAGATCGGGAAGGTTGGCGCTCACCTCCTGCCAGCGACTGCCACCGTTGCGGGTCAGGTGGAGCTTGCCGTCGTTGGTGCCGGCCCAGATCACTCCCTCCTCGAGGGGCGAGCCGGCGATGGCGAACACCGTGGGCGCCAGGGTAGGGCCGGCGTCGTCGAGGGTGAGGCCGCCGGTGCGCCGCTGCATCTCCGGGTCGTCGCCGGTCAGGTCGGGGCTGATCTCGGTCCAGGTCTGCCCGCGGTTGGTGGTCTGGTGCACGTGCTGGCTGCCCACCCACACGGTTTCGGGATCGTGCGGCGAGATGGCGATGGGGAAGGTCCACTGGAAGCGGTACCTCAGGTCTTCGGCCGGCCAGCTCTCCACCGCCTCGGGCCACACGCTGACGTTGCGCGCCTGCCGCGTGCGGTGGTCGTAGAGCTCGAGAATGCCGTCGTAGCAGCCCGACCACACCAGGTCGGGCTCGCCGGGAGTCGGCACCGCGAAGCCGACCTCGCATCCACCCACCGACTGCCAGGCGCCGATCGGAAGGGTGTCGCCGGTCAGGCTGTTGCTCGGGCCGCGCATGGCGTCGCCGTCCTGGCGATTGCCGTAGACGTAGTAGGGCACCTGGTCGTCGACATTCACGTGGTACATCTGGGCGATGGGCAGCTGCGGCCTGGCCCAGGTGCGGCCCCGGTTGCGCGACAGGCTCACCCCGCCGTCGTGGCCGACGATCATGCGCTCCGGCGCGGCGGGATCGATCCACATATCGTGGTGGTCCCAGCCGGGCTGATTCTTGGTGGCGAAGCTGCTGAGGCCGCCGTCGAGAGAGGTGCGGTGGCGGACCGAGAGAAAGTAGACCTCGTCGCTGTCGTCGGGCGCCACGGCGGCCCGGGAATAGTAGAGAGGCCGCTGCACCAGGCGATTGTCGGCGCTCACCATCTGCCAGCGACCGCCGCCGTCGTCGCTGCGCCAGAGAACTCCCTGGAAAGGATCGGACGGTGCGTATTCGGCGTTGGAGCTGGTCTCGATCAGGGCGTAGACCCGCGACGAGTCGGCCGCCGACATGGCCAGCCCTACCTTGCCCCAGGGTGGCTCGGGCAGTCCCTTGCCCTCGAGCCTGCGCCAGGTATCGCCGCCGTCACGGCTCGTCCAGAGGCTGCTGCCGGGGCCCCCGCTCTCCCGGCTCCAGGTGTTGATCTCCATCTCCCAGAAACCGGCGAAGAGGATGCGCGGATTGCCGGGGTCCATCACCAGGTCCGAAGCACCGGCGTGCTCGCTCACGAAGAGCACCTGTTCCCAGCTCTCCCCTCCGTTGCGGGTGCGGTAGATGCCCCGTTCGGGCTGCGGGCCGTAGCAGTGGCCGAGAGCCGCGACGAAGACCACCTCGGGATCGCGCGGATCGATGACGATCCGGCCGATGCGACCGGTCTCCTCGAGCCCCATGTGCTCCCAGCTCTCGCCGCCGTCGGTGGAACGGTAGGCGCCGTCACCGATCGAGATGTTGGCGCGAATGAAGGTCTCGCCGGTGCCGGCCCAGACGACGTTCGGATCCGAGGGCGCCACCGCCAGAGCTCCCACCGACGACACCCCCTGGTCGTCGAACACCGGGCGCCAGCTCACGCCGCCGTCGTCGGTCTTGAAGATCCCGCCCGAGGCGGCGCCGGCAAAGAAGGTCAGAGGATCACCCGTCACCCCGGTGACGGCGATCACCCGGTTGCCCACCGGGCCGATATGGCGCAGCTCCAGGTCGCGGTTCCAGTCCGACTCCTGGGCGCCGAGAAAGGCCGCCGAGCAGAGGGCTAGGAGCGAGCCGCGCAAGAAAGCACGCATCGACGGAGCGCGAATCAATGGGGAATGAGAGCGCAGGGGCTCCTTCGCCGCAACGGTCGCCATGAGGATCTCCCGAAAGAAGTTTTGGGAGACGCATCATACCGGACCGGTCGGAGTTTCCTGATCATCGGTCGAGGGTCTCGCGCACGGCACGGCCCAGGGAGTGCCGGGTGTAGGGTTTGCCGATGTATGGGCCGGCGCCGAGGGTCTGGGCCTCACGGACGCGATCGCTCTCGGAGAACCCACTCGCCACCACACAACGCAGGTGGGGCCGCAGACGGCGCATGCCTCGGAAGGTCTCGAGACCGTCGAAGCCGTCTTCCATGATCATGTCGAGCAGCACCAGGTCGACGTCCTCGGCGGCGACGATTTCCAGTGCCTGGTGCCCGTTCTCGGCCACCAGGACGTCATAGCCGAAGCTCTCGAGCAGATGCACCGCCAGGTCTCTCTGCTCGCGTACGTCGTCGACTACGAGAATCTTCTCGTCGCCCGAAAAATCTTCTTCGAGCGAATCTCCCGATTCCTCGGACGCGGCCTCGGGGGCGAAGTAGAGGAGAAACTCGGTGCCCTGGCGCAGCACGCTGCGCACGTCGATGTAACCGCCGAGGTCTTTGGCCACGCCGTAGACCACCGCCAGCCCGAGGCCGCTGCCGCTGCGCCCGAGCTTCTTGCGGGTGTAGAAGGGCTCGAAGATGTGCCCGAGATCGGTGGGCGAGATGCCGGGGCCGGTGTCGCTCACCTTCAGAAGGCAGTACTCGCCGGCGGGCACGGTCTCGAAACCCGCTAGGTCTTCGTCCAGGGTCACCAACGCGGACTCCACCGTCAGCAGGCCTTCGGCCGCCATGGCCTCGAAGGCGTTGATGATCAGGTTCATCACCAGCTGGGTGAGGTGGGGGACGGAGCCGCGGATGGGAGGAATGCCGGAGAGCGCCAGCTCCAGGCCGATCTGAGGATACCTCTCCTGCAGCTCGATGAAGCCCGGGGAGTCGATGTACGAGGTGATCAGGGATTCGAGGTCGACCGGCTCGGTTTCGTAGTTGCCGCGCCGCCCCAGGGTCAGGAAGTCCTGGATCACCCCCGCGGCCTTGCGTGCCGAATCACCGATCCTCGCCACACTCGCCCGTAGCCGGTGCTCCGGTGGGAGAGTGCTCAAGATGAGGTCGGGGTAGGCCACCATGGGCCCGAGAATGTTGTTGAGATCGTGCGCCACCCCACCGGCGAGGACCGCGAGGGATTCCATACGCTGGGAACGGGAGAGCCGTTCCTGCAGAGCTTTCTCACGCTCCTGGGTCCGGTACAGCTCTTCCTTCTCCTGCCGCAGCTCCACCAGCCGCAGCTCGAGCTCGCCGTGTGCTTGCTGGAGCTCGTGGTCGGCGGCCTGGATCTGGTCGAGCATGTTGTTGAAGCTGTCGATCAGGCGGCCGAGGTCGTCGTCGGCCTCGCGGGTGGCCCGGATCGAGAAGTCACGGCTCTCGGAGATCTTCTGGGCCGTCGCCATCAGCCGGGTGATCGGAGCGGCGATCACCCGGAGCATACGGCGCCCCAGGACCAGGGCGAGCAGGGAGCAGATCAGGAACGCCAGAAAAGCGGTGACCACCGCGGCGCGCACCCGGCGTGCCAGTGGCTCCGCGGTGGCGCGAATCCGCACCGTACCGATCTCTTCTCCGTCGAAACGGATCGGCCGCTCGAGCACCACGTCGCCGAGGCTCGGCTCTCTCGCCGTCGACGAGCCGGCCTCCCGCTCGTAGACGGCAAAGATCTCGCCCGCGGCATCAAGGAAGGCAGCGGAACGGATCTGGGACTTGGCTTCGAGAGAAGCGAGGATGTCTCGGGCCTCGGCCGGGACGTCGAAGACCAGGGCCGCGGAACCATTCGCACCCAGGACGTCGGCGAGGGTCGCCAGCTCCTCTTCCATGATCTGGCGATAGATCCTCTCCTGGTAGGCGACGATACCCACCGAAGAAAAGAACAACGCCACCATGGCGGTAACGATGATGACGAGGTTCAGGCGTTGATCGAGTGAAATCTCGCGGAATCGTCTCATATCGACTCATATAAAGATCCCCTCCGTACAAGCTCGGTATGTCTCTCCCCGTGAGCGACCACCGCGCGATTCCTCCCGATCTTTACTTATCAGACTTTCGAGACAATTCGAGGATCCGCCGGGCCAGGCAGACCAAATCACCAATTGTCAGAGGAGCTCTCTTACCTCTCGAGCAGAGCGCTGGCGGGAACGAACTCGAAGCCTCTGGCCTTCGCCTCCGGCACCTTTTCCGCCAGGATCTCGAGAGTCTCTTCGTAGGGATGGGCGATGGCCAGGGCCGCTCCGCGCTGCTCGGCCAGGGCCAGGAGACGATCGAACTGGGCGGCGATCTCGTCTCGGTCGCGCCGGGTGTCGAGGAACACCTGACGCTCGGCCGCGGGAATGCCCGTCGCCCGGGCGACGGCGAAGGCCAGGGTGTCGGCGCTGGTCCGCGAGTCGAGGAAGTACAAGCCCTTCTCGGCCACGACCCTCATCACCGCGGTGAGCGCCTGGCGATCCGACGCGATTTCGGAGCCCATGTGGTTGTTCACCCCCACCGCTGCCGGAACCGCGGCCAGAGCCAGCCGGGTCGCCGCCGCGAGCTCGGACGCTCCCATGCCCGAGCGCAGGGCACCGGGCCCGGGATTGGCTCCCCCCTTGGCCTCCATGGGCAGGTGACACAACACCTCGGCTCCTCGGCGCGTGAGCTCCGCCACCACCTCGGCCGTGCGCGACTCGAACGGCAGAACCGCGTAGGTGATCGGAATCCCCAGGCGCCCCAGGGTGTCGATCTCTTCCAGGCTCCGACCGAGGTCGTCGATCACGAGAGAGACTCGAGGGCGACCAGTGCGAGATTCCGGAGGCTTTTGCCGAGCCGGTGGCTCCACACCGAACTCGGTTTCCGCGGGTTCGGCCGGCGTTTTTTCGCGTTTCTCGGTGCGTGAGCTCCTCGCGATCTCTTCGGTCGGGTAGTCCGGGCTTTGGCGAGCGAAGTCGGGAGGTGGGGGTGGCTTGGCGATCTGGACGCCGAGAAACAGGCCGAGGGCCAGCAACACCGCTCCCCCGAGCCACAGCACACCGGTGTGCACCTTGCGCGGTGCTCCCCTGCCTCGTTTCTTGCTCATTGCCATGGAACGGACCCGCCGAAGCGGGGATCAGGCGGCTTCGGGAACCTCTTCCTCTTCTTCCGTTTCCGGGGCCAGCAGCTTCTCGAGAGCTGCTTCGAGCACCGGGTCGGAGCTCGGATCGGATTCCGCCTCGAAATCCGGGTAGACCCGCAGGTCGGGCAGCAGGCTCTCGCGGATCGGCTCACCGTCGGGCCCCGAGTAGAACGAGGTGGTCATCTGCAGAGCGGCTCCGTTCGAGAGGGTGATGAGGTTCATCTCGCCGGAATGGCCGAAGCTCCTCTCACCCACCAGCTCGGCCTCGAGCCGCTGCTTCACGACGGCGGCCAGCACCTCCGCCGCCCCCTGGGTGGAATTGTCGATCAGCACCGCGAGGCGGCCTCGCCAGAGAGGATCCTGCTCACTCTGGAATTTCTTCAGGTTCCCCTCGCGGCCGCTCAGAGCACCGAGATCGCCGGAGGCGAAGAGACCGGCCACGCCATAGGCGATCTCTTCGTCACCCCCGGAGATTCCGCGCAGATCGAGAACCATCTTGTCGGAATGCAGGGACTCGCCCAGAGCGTCCGGGGTCTCCATCAAGGTCTGCAAGCTGGCCTTCACGTCGTTCAAGGCTTGCGGCTCGAAGTGGGACAGTCGCAAGACCGGAATCCCCTGCTCCTGCCGCAGCTCGACGCCCGGCGGGGCGAACTCTGCCAGGGCGAATCGGACCTTGCGCTTCTCGCCACCCTGGGCCTGGTCGATGATCTCGAACTCCACCTCGTCGCCCACCTTGCCGGCAAGAGCCTTGTGGACCTCGAAGAGAGCGACCGTCCGAGTCTCCTGTCCCTGCACCTGGGAAACGATCTGCCCGGGCTCCAGCCCCGCCTTCTCGGCCGGGCTTCCCTCGGCCACGGAAACCACGTAGGCGACGCCCCTCTCCTTCAGCACCAGAAGACCGCTGAGCCGGTCCCCCACCTCCCGGATTCTCTGGTAGGCCTCTTCCTCGCCGGGCGGCACGTAGAGAGAGAAGGGATCGAGAGCGTCGAAGGTTCCCTCGAACGCCCCCGCCAGGAGAGCGTTCTCTTCCTGCTCGTCGACATAGGCCCGCTGCACCAGGCTGAACACCTCGCTGAACACGGAGAGATATTTGTACAGCGAATCCGACCCGTCTTCCGCGCGGTCGTTGGTGGCCATCATCGTGCCCGCGGTCAACAGAGAGACCGTCAGCAGAGAGACGCTCATGAACAACAGTCGATCTCGACTCATCATTTCCTCACCTCGGGGTGGAACCATACGATCACGACCGGCGGATCCGGCTCCGCCATCATTCGATGGTACGGACGATCGCGGAACCCGGTTGCGGTCGAGCCGACCCGGCCGGCGGATTCGTTTTTCGAACGCGACCGAACGATGAACGCTCGCGACGGATCAGCGCAACCAGGCGAGGGGATCTTCGGGCTGGTTCTCTACCCGGACCTCGAAGTAGATCGAATCGCTGGACAGACCCAGCACATCTCCCAAAGATACCACATCCCCCTTCGTCACCCGGACCTCCGAGAGCTTCGAATAGAGGCTGAAGACCCGCCCCGCGTGG
Source organism: uncultured Thermoanaerobaculia bacterium (assembly GCA_964565225.1). Taxonomy (GTDB): domain Bacteria; phylum Acidobacteriota; class Thermoanaerobaculia; order Multivoradales; family J023; genus CAZMEL01. The sequence goes on from CAZMEL010000010.1 coordinate 19,082, forward strand.
TGCACCACGGCCATGGTTCCGTAGCCCTCGAACTCGGCCGCGTAGAGCACCTCGCCGGGGAAGATCGCCCGCACTTCCTGCCCTGGCTCCACCTGCAGCTCGACACCGTTGTGCGGCACCTCCGTGCGGTATCGCGGGTCCTTGCGCGGCCCGAAGCGCACCACCACCTCGCTGCCACGCACCGGCCAGTCGAGAACCCCGCGGAAGTCCTGGATCGGGGTTCCCTGGAGCGGCTCGCCGCTGTCGTCCATCAGGGTGCCGATCAGGCGACTCAGCTTGCGTTCCTTCTCTTCGAGCTGCAGCGCCTGGGCCGCCAGCTCGCGCCGCTCCCGGGCCACCTGCGCCTTCACTTCTTCCTGTCGGCGACGCAGGGCCAGCAGGCCGTCGCGGCGCTCCCGCTCTCGGGCCTGCCATTCCCCGGCGTTGTGGCGCTCCGCCTCGAGACGCTCCCTCTCCGCCGTCAGCCGCTCGCGGGTCGCATCGTAGCGGTCGATGGCGAGCCGGTCGCGGCGGACCAGAAAGCGCAGCTGGCGAATAGCCGGCAAGAGCTGTCCGTCGTCTTTCAAGGTCAGGAAGAGGCGCAGATATCCCTGGCGACCCATCCGGTAGAGGCCCGCCAGCCGACGTTCGAGATCGAAACGGATCCCGCGCAGGGCCAGCTCCAGCTCACCGACCTTGGCTTCGGCCGCGTCGGCCCGGGAGGAGGCCAGCTCGTAGGCTGCCGTGGCTTCCCCGAGCTCCGCTTCCTGGAGCTCGAGCTCGACCCGGATCCTCTGCAGGCGGTCTTCGAGATTGCTCTCCCGGCTGCGGACCTCGGCCAGGCGCCCCTGGAGCCGGCGGATCTCCGAACGAATGCGCGAGAGCTCTTCTTCCCGCGGATCATTCGCACCGCCGGTATTCCGGCCACCCGGAGCCTCCGCCTCGCGCAGCCCCGTGTCTTCGGCTACGGCCGGATCGAGCAGGGCACCCAGGAGCCAGACCACCAGGGCCAGGCCCGCGAACACCGCGAGCCGAGGAGTCGAAGAGCCCGAGAATCCTTGCCAGGAGGACATGCTCGGGACTCTAGCAGGATCCATTCGCGAACGCTCTCGGCGAGAGGAATTCCAGGGTCCTGGGCGGCGCCTCTCAGACCGGCAAACGACGGATGCCCTGCAGGGCTTTCAAGGCCTGCCGACGGTCGCCGGAATCCAACGCTTCGTCGCTGTAGGCCGCCCGCAGGTAGAGCTGGGTCAGGGCGAGGAACGGCTCCGGCGGACGGCGGAGCCGGGGTGGCAGGGCGTGGAGGAACTCTTCCGGATTCTGCCCCTCGGCCCGCTCGAATCCGGCCTGCTGCAAGAACAGAAGGGCTCTCTCGTAGGCGGCCGCTACCGCCAAGCGTGGCTCCATGGACGTCAGCTCGTCGAGGTTCTCCCAGGGGTCTCGAGCCGAGGCCCCCGGGGAGCTGCCCGGGCCGGGCCCCAGGAACCGTCCCAGCCAGGCCAGCCAGCGCTCGAAGAGAGACTTCGGCCGAGAGGACGAGAGCAGGAAGGGTGCGAGCCGCCAGGCGGCGAAGACCGCCAGGGCGAGCACGAAGAGCACCGCGGGCACGATCAGCCATTTTCCGAGCTGGCCGAAGAATTCGAGCAACGAGCCGCCGGGGAGCTGCGGCGTCTGGCGAGCGCTGCGTTTCTCCACCCCGCGCCCACCGGTCCCCCGGCGGTCTCCCGCCGCACCGCGAGACGAATCCTCCAGGGCCTTGCGCGCCTTCTCACCACTCCCCCAGGCCTCTCGCAGGCGCCTCTGCTCTTCCAGGCTGGGCGGCTCGCCCGCATCGGCCGAGGGGTCGACCTCGTTCCGTCTCTCGGGAGCCATGCCGGCTTCCCTCGAGCTCGGATCGCGAAACTGCCCCTCCCCTTCCGGCCCGCCGATCTCGGTGGTCCCGCCGTCTTCGCCGAGCGCCGAGGAGAGCGCGCGATCACGCACATCGCGGACCCAGTCCAGCTCCACCACGCCGAGCTCGGTCGGACGGAGCTCGCTCCGCCCCTGGTAGCGAATGCCCGGCAGGCCGAGGGCCAGGGAGAGCACTGCGATCAGCAGCAGGAACGCCACGACCACCCGGCCGAAGAGCCCTTCGCCGGAGTCGCGACCGCCGCCCCGGCGCAGGCGACGCTGCAGCTCCACGAAGGAGGAGGCGGAGAGCACCATGCCGGTGGCGAGGAAGAACACGACCATGGCCGTCAATCCGCGCTCCCCCGCTTCGGGAACGCCGGCCAGCAGGACTCGCTCGGAGAGGGCGAAGACCACCAGGGCGATCACCGCCAGCCGCGCCACCAGCACGGTCGGCCGCGGCCCGCGCCTGGCGGCCGGTGCCTCTTCCTCCTGCCTGCGGACCGATTGACCTCTTCCCCTCTGGCGCTGGAAACGTTCGAGGGTGATCCGTTCCAGGCCATAGAGCCTCTGCCCTCGGGGTCGCTCGTCGACCTCCCCCTCCCGGCTGACGCCGCCGGTCACCACGGTCAGCAGCTTCCAGGTGGCGAAGATGATCAGGCCGTTGAGCACCCGCCCCTGCCAGCTGCCGCCCGGCGACTCCCAAGGCGACACCACCAGCACCAGCGCGGTGGCCCCTGCCAGGGCCGCGCCGTAGACGCCCTGGCGGACCCGCCGCCGCGACACCCGGCCATACCGCTCGATCAGCACCGTGGCCACGACGAAGAAGAATCCCAGCCAGTTGAGGGCCCGCCGCCCCGGGAAGTACACCGAGCGCACCTCGACCAGGAAGGAGAGGAAGGAGTACCCCATGGAGATCAACGCTACCGGCACCACCACATGGGCCATGAAGGCGGCGAGGATCGGCAACCTCCCGTCGGAGCTCCCGGCATCACCCACGCCCGAAGCCCGAGACCCGCTCGGCTCGCGATGCAGGATCTTCGGCTCGGAGAGCGGCACCCCAGGCTCGGCGGCCGGAGCGGTGAACGGCACCGCCATCTCCCCACAATGGCGGCAGAGCACCAGCTTGCCCTCGTCGACACACTCGTAGCAGAGCCGGCGCTCACAGCCTTCGCAAACGAAGCTCGCCATGGCCTCGGCGTGCTCGGCACAAGGGGCCCATACGGCCTGGGCCGTCATCGTCGGTTCCCCCGAGGTTGTAGCGCTCTCCGCATCGAAACCTCTACAACCTCTGGCTGGCGAGCCGAGAGAGGTCGTCGTCGCCGGTGATCCGGTACACCGCGACACCCGATGGCAACGGCGATCCCGCCCGGGCCGCCTCGTTGCCGGGGGCATCGACCCACACCACCCCGATCTCGAAACCGCTGCGGGCCAGCTCCGCGATCACCGCCGCCAGGGCTCGATCGATGTGGTGGGTGACGATGGTCAACACCTGCTGGCGCGACAGCCGCGGCAGCTCGCGGTGCAGGAGATCGGCCAGGGGCACGTCGGCCGCCGGGACCAGCCGTGCGAGCGCGTGCAGCAACCGGTCGCGCTGCCAGTCGCCGCGCGCCGCGGCCAGCTCCACCGGCCGCGGAACGACCGCCCGGGCTTCGGGCGTGGCCCGCTCGAATTCTTCGAGATTGCGAAAGGTGCCACCGGTCCACTGGCCGGAGTATCGCTCCGCGGCGTCGCCACCGTTCGAGAGCAGCCCCACCTTCTGCCCTCCCGCCAGGACCAGCTCGGCCAGGGAGGCCGCCGCCGTGATCGCCAGCTCTTCGAGAGGATTCTCTCCGTCGAGCTCCGCCGGGGCCTCGCCGTAGGCCCCTTGCTCCATGTCGATCACCAGCAAGATCCCTTCGAGGACCGCGGGCTCGAAGAGCTTGATCTGCAGCTTGCCGGTGCGGGCCGCCGCCCGCCAGTGGATGCGGCGCAGAGGGTCGCCGGGGCGGTACTCCCGCACCCCGTGGAATCGCGAGGGATCCTCCAGCAGGCTGCGTCGCCGGGGCACCTCGTGCACCGGCCGATGCCCCAGGGGCAGACCGCCCGACATCTCCAGACGCCGGGGCAGGACGGTGAGGAACTCGGGAGCGGCGTCGACCCGGTAGCGGCGCACCAGGCCGAAGGGCTCGCTGGCCTCGACCACCGCCGGACCGACCCGGAAGAACCCGCGGCGGGTGGTGTGCAACCGATACCGCAAGCGGTCGCTCTTGCCCCCTTCGAGGCTCACCAGGCGGCAGCGGGCTCCTTCGACGTCGAGCCCTGCCTCGACCTGCTCTTCGAGAAAGAGCCACGGGGCCGGCCACTGCTTGCGATTCCTGAGCACCAGCTGGGCGTCCACCGCCTCGCCGAGGTCTACTTCCGCGGCCGAAAGCCCCCGGCGGATGTCGAGACCGAGAATGCTGAGGGTCGCGATCGCGATCGAGAGCACCAGCAGGGCCAGGGTCACCGCCGCGGCGTAGAGAAAGAAACCGCCCGATGCGAGGACCAGGAGGAAGAGCACCAGGGCCACCACCGCCCCCCAGCGTGTCCACAGCTGGCGCGAGCGAGCCCGGGGATCGACTTCCGAGACCAAACCTCACCTTCCGAGCGTGGGTGTGGAAGCGAGCGAGTCGGCATCGAGAATCGGTGCCGGCACCCCCTGCACGGCGTCGGCCACCGCCTTCCTGGGCGACCGCACGGCGAGACGCCCCTCGGCGCTGAGCAGGATCCGGTGCTCGAGCAGCATCGGGACCAGGCGCTTGACGTCGTCGGGAATGACGAACGAACGGCCGGCGAGGGCGGCCCAGGCCTGGCAGGCCCGGTGCAACCCCTGGGTCGCTCGGGGGCCGGCTCCCAGGGCAAAGTGCTTGTGGCTCCGGGTCGACGCCACCACCTGCACCAGGTAGCGCAAGACCTCGGGATGTACGTGGATCTCCCGCACCCGCTGCTGCAGCTTCACCAGGACTTCCAGGCTCAGCACTTGCTGCACCCGCGCCAGGGGGTCGTCGTCGCGGCCCGAGGCCAACATCTGGAGCTCGGCGGCTTCATCGGGATACCCGAGGGAGAGGCGCATCAGGAAGCGATCGAGCTGCGCTTCGGGCAGGGCGAAGGTGCCCTCGTGCTCCACCGGGTTCTGGGTCGCGAGGACGAAGAAGGGCCGCTTCAACCGGTAGGTCCGGCCCTCCACGCTCACCTGCCGCTCCGCCATACACTCCAGCAGCGCCGCCTGGGCCCGCGGGGTCGCCCGGTTGATCTCGTCGGCCAGCAGGATCTGGGTCATCACCGGCCCGGGATGGAAGACGAATTCCGCCGTTTTCTGGTTGAAGACACTGCTGCCGGTGACGTCGGTGGGCAACAGATCGGGTGTGCACTGCAGACGCCGGAAATTGCCCCCCAGAGTCCGTGCCAGGCACTTCGCCAGCAGCGTCTTGGCGGTGCCCGGCACATCCTCGAGCAGCAGATGACCGTCGGCCAGCAGGCAGGTGAGCACCATTCGCAGCTGCAGCTTCTTGCCGAAGATCACCTTCTCCAACTGCTCGGAGATCGCATCTCCCGCCGTCTTGATCTCTTTCATTCCGTCTCCCCGTTGCCCGACCTTCACCGAATCCATCGCTCCGATTCTTTCCTCATTCTACGCAGGCCCCTCGAAAATTGTCGCCCGAAGGCCTCGACTCGTGGCCCGGGAGGCCGAGGATCTCGACCTGCGATTCGTGGTAACCTTTCCATTCTTTCGAGACCCGGTCTCAATAAAGGGAAGACAAGCCTGATCTTCGAGCCGACCGAGGACCGCCAGATGCCGAGCTCCAGCAAGCCCCAGCAGGAATCCACGATCTCCCTGTCCGAGCTTCGCCCCGGCGAACGGTGCCACCTGGATCCCGCCGGGCTGGAGGGCTCCGACGCTGCCCTGCTCGAAGCCCTGGGCCTGCGTGGACGGAGCCCCGTCCGCCTGTGCCAGCGTGGCGATCCCTGGATCGTGGAGGTCCGGGGCACTCGGATCGGCCTCGCCGACGAGGTCGCACGGAGGCTGCAGGTGGTGCGCGAAGACGATGTCTCGACCTCGGCCGGGTCGCGATGAGCGGCTCGGCAACCGCGGAGGTCCTGTCCGCGAGACCACCGTTGGCGAGAATGCCGAGGGTGGCCCTGGTGGGCAACCCCAACACCGGCAAGACCACTCTCTTCAATCGCCTCTGCGGCCTGCGAGCCAAGACGGCGAATTTCCCCGGCACCACCACCGACGCTCGCTTCGGGCGTTGGACGGCTGCGGCAGAGCCAGTAGAGCTGGTGGACCTGCCCGGCACCTACCGCCTCGAGGTGAATCTACCCGAGGCGCGGATCTGCCGCGACGTGTTGGCCGGCAACGGCCCGTACGCCTCGCCCGATGCCGTGCTGGTAGTGATCGATGCCACCCAGCTCGCGCGCAATCTCTGCCTCGTGGGCGAGCTCCTGGCCTACGGTCTGCCGACGGTGGTGGCGCTGAACATGGTCGACCTCGCTCGACGCAAGGGCCTGACGATCGACCTCGAGAAGCTCTCCGAGCACCTGGGCTGCCCGGTGATCCCCATCGTCGCCCGCCAGGGTGAAGGTCTGCCGGAGCTCGGCGCCGCCGTGTCGCACCTCGTGGCGGAGAGCTCCCGACCGAGCTCGGGCCCGCAGCCCCTCGAGCTACCTCGAGAGGGTGAGATCGAGACCTGGGCCGATCGGGTGCTCGAGGCGAGCCTCGGCGGCCCCGGAGCGGTGGGATCGTCGGCCGACTCGTTCACCGAGCGTCTCGACCTGGCCTTCACCCATCCGGTCCTGGGAAGCCTGGCGTTCCTGGCGATCATGAGCGGCCTCTTCTGGACCGTCTTCTCCTTCGCCAACATCCCCATGGACCTGATCGATGTGATCTTCGCCAGCCTCGGCGGCTGGCTCGGCTCGGTGTTGCCCGAAGGAGCGATCCGTGACCTGCTGGTGGACGGAGTGGTCGGTGGCATCGCCGGCACGGTGGTCTTCCTGCCGCAGATCTGTCTGCTCTTCTTTCTCATCAGCCTGCTCGAGGACACCGGTTACCTGGCACGAGCCGCCTTCGTGATGGACCGCATCCTCTCCCGCTTCGGCCTGCCGGGGCATTCCTTCGTGCCGCTCCTCTCGAGCCACGCCTGTGCCCTGCCGGGGATCGCGTCGACCCGGCTCATCCCCGATCGCATGGACCGCCTCGCCACCATTCTGGTGGCGCCGTTCATGAGCTGCTCGGCCCGGCTCCCGGTGTACGTCCTGCTCACCGGGCTGCTCTTCGAAGACAGCCGCTACGCCGCCCTCGCCTTTACCGGTTGTTACCTGCTCGGTGCCGCTGCGGCCCTCGGCTCGGCCTGGCTGTTTCGCAAACGCCTTCTCCGCGGCCGCTCTCGCCCCATGGTGCTGGAGCTGCCGTCGTACAAGCTGCCCTCGCTGCAGACCGCGCTGCTGAACGCCTTGCACCAGGGCCTGAGCTTTCTGCGCAAGGCCGGCACGGTGATCGTCGCCATTTGCGTGGTGATGTGGTGGCTGTCGACCTACCCGAAGTCCGAGCCGCCGATCGAGGCTCTGGAGCTGCGCCTGCAGGCTGCCGATCTTCGGGCTTCGACACCGGACCGGGCCGACGAGCTGATCGAGGAAGCCGAGCTTCTCGAGGCCAAGAACGACCAGGCCGGCAGCTTCGCCGGGCAGATCGGGCGCCTCGCACAGCCGATCTTCGCTCCTCTCGGCTACGACTGGCAGCTCACCGTAGGTGTGCTCACCAGCTTCCTCGCCCGCGAGGTCTTCGTCTCCACCATGGCGGTGCTGCTGGTGGGTGACCCCGACCTGGCGGAGGACGAGCAGGGCGTGATCGACCGGGTTCGCGACGCCCGCCGCGACGACGGCTCGCCTCTCTTCACCCCCTCCGCCGCCGCGAGTCTGCTGGTTTTCTTCGTGCTCGCCATGCAGTGCCTGCCGACCCTTGCCCTGACCCGGAGCGAGGCCGGCGGCATCCACTGGGCCGCCTTGCAGCTGATCTGGATGTCGGGTCTGGCCTGGATCGCGGCCTTCATCACCCGTTCCGGCCTGCTGGCCCTGGGAGTGAGCTGATGCCCTGGCAAGACCCTCAATTCTGGATCGTTTCCGCGGTCGCCGTCCTGGCACTGCGGACTCTGGCTCGTGCCTTTGTGCCCTCTTCGTCGGAGGGTCCGTCGTGTGGCTCCTGCGCCACCGGCGCCGCCGCCTGCGCCAGGCCGAAGACGGCCGACGACGCCCAGGCTCCCCTGGTGGTCTTGAGCCGACGCCATTCGGGGCCTTGACCTCGGCCACCCCGGCGGTTACCATCCGTCCACCTCGCGCAGCCGCGCGGAGGACTCGAGCCATGAAAATGCCCAGCTCCCACTACGACACCACGAAGACCCGACAGGTGATCTCTGCCCTGTCGACCGCAGCCGTCTTCCCGATCGAACTCGATCCGGGTGTCGGGGTACAACCACCGGAGCCAGGCATTTGGTGAGCTAGCGTCCGAGCCACCGAATCGGCGATTCAAAGCCCTGGGAATCCGGATGGACCCAGGGCTTTTTTCATGCCCGCGGTCCCCCGATATCCTCGACCTGGTCGTCCGGGCCCGTGGCCCGGACACCGAGGAGTCCGCAGCATGAGCACGCAACCCATCGATATCTCCTACCGCCACATCGCGTGGATCACCGCACCGGTTCTGATCAACCAGCTCAGCCACACGGCCATGGGCGTGATCGACACGGTCATGGTCGGCAGCCTGGGGGTCACCGCCCTCGCCGCCGTGGGGTTGGGCAACTTCGTCGCCTGGTGGCTGCTGGCCTTCGTGGTCGGCATGCTCTCGGGCGTCAACACTCTCGTCGCGCAGGCCGAGGGCGCGAAACAACCCAGGAAGGCCAGCGTGGCCCTCTGGCAGGGCCTCTATATGGGGTTGATGCTGGCGTTGGTGTTCCTGGCCATCTATCCCGCCACTCCCTGGCTCCTGGGCCTCGCCAAGGCCAGCCCGGAAGCGACCTCGATGGCCTCCCGCTACATGCAGATCCGCATGTTGACGGGCGTCGGCTTCGCGTTCCTGCTCGCCAGCGACAACTTCTACCGCGGGCTCGCCCGGACCCGGATCCTGATGTGGGCGGGTCTGGGGCAGCTGGTGATCAACTGCGGCCTCAACTATGTGTTGATCTTCGGCAAGCTCGGCGCGCCGCAGCTCGGCACCGAAGGGGCCGCCTGGGGAACGGTGTTCTCCCAGCTGCTGGTCGGGGGCATCCTGTTCGCCTCGATCCTGACCTCCCGCGATCTGCGGCAGGGCTACGGGGTGCTCGAAGCCTGGCGATTCGACCCTCCGGTGTTTCGCAAGCTGGTCACCCTGAGCATTCCCATCGGTGTGCAGTACTTCATGGAGATGGGAGGAATCACCGTCTTCTGCGCCCTGGTGGCGAGGCTGGGAGACGCGGAGATGGCCGCGACCAATGCCGTGATCCAGGCCTGGAGCTTCGCGTTCCTCGGGGCGGTGGCCCTCAGCATCTCGGCCACGACCCTGGTCGGGCAATGTATCGGTGCCGGGCGGCCGGAAGACGGGCGCCTGGCCGTGCACCGGGTCTTGCATTTCGGTCTCGGGTATTCGGCCGTGCTGGGCTTCGTGTACATCTTCTTCCCCGAGCTGCTGATGTCGATCTTCGTCGGCGGAGACGATCTCCAGCGCCTGTTGCCCTTCGCCCGGCCCCTCTTCACCGTGGTGGTGGTCTGCCTGGTCTTCGACCTGCTGTTCATCATCTTCTCGGGGGCCTTGCGAGGCGCCGGGGACACCCGGTACCCGATGCTGGTCAATATCGGCAGCGCCTGGCTGCTCTTCGTGCCGGCAACCCTTCTCGTGACCCCGGTCTTCGGCCTGATCGGCGCCTGGTCCTGCCTCATCGTCCACGTGATGTTGATGGCCGGCCTGCTCTACCGCCGGTTCCGGGGAAACGCCTGGATCCGTGGCTCCCTGGTCTCGCCCGAGACCAGGGAGAAGCACCAGACCGTCGCTCCGGAAGCCGAGGGCCGGTCCGAAGCCGCGACCGAGGCGGTGGCGACGGCCACCGCCTCGCCGTCGACCTGAGTGGATCCCGGGCTCCGGGAGGCTCTAGCCAGGGCCTCCCGGGGCCCGTGGTAAAATCCCGCATCATCCCGCGGCGCGCCGCCCGAAACGTTTCGCTTTCGGGCTGGCGACAGCCCGTTCCAGGAGAACACACGATGCTCAACTCGACTTCCTCTCGATGGCTCGCCCCGCTGCTCGCCGCGAGCCTGTTCCTGGTCGTCGGCGGGGTCACCCTCGCCACGGCAGAGAAGGCCACGTCCGAAAAGGACTGGACCCAAACCCCCTACGAGGGCACCGAGCAGGACGTGCTCGATCTGATGGCCTTCTACCGCTCGATCGAGCTCACCCCCGAGCAGGAACAGGTGCGGGAAGCCGCCCTCCGCGACATGCCGGCCCCCTGCTGCAACAACTTCTCGGCGGCCACCTGCTGCTGCGAGTGCAACCTCTCCCGCAGCCTCTGGGGCCTGGCCAAACACCTCATCGCCGACCGTGACGCCGACGCCTCTCAGGTTCGCTCCGCGGTCGAGAGCTGGGTCGCCGCGCTCAATCCGGAAGGGTACGAGGGACGCACCTGCACCACCGGCCAGTGCAACCTTCCCTTCAAGGAAGGCGGCTGCGGCGGCATGGCAGAGAACCATTTGATCTACGATCGCAAGCCCGGCGCCGACTCCGGCCCTACCGGCCACCGCCACCACTGAGCCTCACCCGATCCATCTCTACGCCCGCCTCGGCGGGCGTTCTTGCTTTTCTTTCCGTGCCCCATCCTCAACCCCTCTGAAGGGAGAATCCCATGCAGATCTTGAAACGCCTGGCAATCGCTCTGGTCGCGTTGATCGCGCTCCTCGTCGTGGTCGGCTTCTTCTTACCGAAGACCGTGCACCTGGAGAGGGAGGTCGTCATCGAGGCTCCGCAGAGCACGGTGTTCGCCCTCCTCAATGGCTACGGACGCTTCAACGAGTGGTCCCCCTGGGCCGGAATCGACCCGGCGACCCAATACACCTACGAAGGGCCCGACCATGGGATCGGCGCCAAGATGACGTGGACGAGTGAAGATCCCAACGTCGGAGTCGGCAGCCAGGTCATCACCGCCAGCGAACCCTTCGACTCGGTGAAGACCCAGCTCGACTTCGGCCCCCAGGGCACTGCCGAGGCCTTCTTCGACCTCTCGCCCGAGGAGGGTGGCACCAAAGTCGTCTGGGGCTTCGACACCGACTTCGGCTTCAACCTGATGGGTCGTTATTTCGGTCTGATGATGGAAGGCATGTTGGGACCTCAGTACGAGCAGGGGCTGGCGCAGCTGAAAACCCTCGCCGAGGGCCTGCCACAGGCGGATTGGGCCGACCTGGAGACCGAGATCGTCGAAGTCGAGTCGAGACCCCTGGCGGTGATCGCCGGCAGCAGCAGCCAGAGCTCGGAAGAGATCGCGGCCAGCCTGGGAGAAGCCTATGGACGCCTGGGTGCCTTCCTCGCCGAGCACGAGCTCCAGGCCAACGGCGCGCCGATCACCATCAACAAGACCTGGGACGAAAACGGCTACACGTTCGACGCCGGCTTGCCGCTGGCAGCGGCCCCCGAGGAACGCCCGGCGGAGGACGCCGAGATTCGCGTGGTCGACAGCTACGCCGGCAAGGCCCTGCGTACGATCCACCGCGGGTCTTACGAGAACATGCCCGAGACCTACGAAAAGATCGAGGCCTACCTGGCGTCTCACGGCCTCGAGACCGAGGGAAACCCCTGGGACGAGTGGATCAGCGACCCCGGGAGCGTGCCCGAGGAAGAGCTCGTGACCCACATCTACTTCCCGTTGCGCTGATCCGCTCCGAAGGCGCGGATCACTCGGCGCCGAGCGCGGCGCGCGGCTCGATGCCCAGAGCGCGCCGCGCCGGCCAGAGCACCGCCAGGACCGCCACTCCCAGGAGCAGGAGAGGGGCCGTCAAAAAGGTCACCCCATCGCCGGGAGAAATCCCGAAGAGCAGTGATTCGACCATCCGCCGCGCGGCCCAGGCACCCGCCAGGCCGACCATCAGCCCCGCCACCACGGGGCGCAAGGAGTCTTCCATCACCAGGCGTAGGAGCTGCCCTTTGCGGGCCCCCAGGGCCTGGCGAATGGCCAGCTCTCGTACTCGCTGGCTCACCAGGTACGAGGCCACTCCGTAGAGCCCCACCGCCGCGAGCAACAGGGCGATCCCCGCGAAGCCACCGAGCAGGATCAGGTAGAAACGGGGAGCCCCGAGCGAGCGGTCCACCGCTTCGTCCAGGGTCTCGATCGAGCGCATCGGCAGCAGCGGATCGAGGCTCTGCACCCGCTGGCGAATCGCCGGCACCACGTCGCCCGCGCCACGGGTCGCGACCAGCATGCTGAGGTATGGCGAGGCCATCTGTGCCTGGGTGAGGTAGACCATCGACTCCGGGCCTGTCTCCACCCGCCGCAGAGCGTTGCCCACCACTCCGACGATGGTGTGCTCCTCGCCCCCGTTGTCGTACCCGAATCCGATCTCGATCTTCATCCGCTCCCCGATCGGGCTCTTACCGCCGTAGATCTCGTCCACGAACCGCTGGTTCACCACCAACACCAGCGGCTGACCATGGCGGTCACCCTCGTTCAGAAGCCGGCCTTCGAGGAGAGGGATCTCCAGGGTCTCGAACGCGCCCGGCGTCACCACGTCGAAGCTCGCAAACAGCTCTTCCCCTACCGGGGCGTCCGGACGATCCATCGGCCGGACGACACTGGTGACGTTGTTGGCACCGAAAGGCGGAGCGAACATCGCACCCACCGCCTCCACCTCCGGGAGGGCCCGAATCTCTTCTTCCAGACGACGGAAGAAGCCACTGGCATCCTCGGGCTCGGAGTAGACGGACTCCGGCAGGTAGATGCCAAATCGAATCACGTTGCGACGATCGAAACCGAGGTCGACCTCCAGGCGTTCCAGGAAGCTGCGCAGCAGGAGCCCCGAGCCGAGCACCAGCATCAACGACAGGGCCACCTCCGCCACCAGGAGCAGGCTCTTCGAGCGGCGACCGGAGACTCCCTGGGTGCTTCCTCGGCTGCGCAGCGAGATCATCGACAGGCGCCAGGCGGGCAGCAGACCGGAGAGCATCAGACCGATCCAGGCGAGGGCGAAGGCGAACCACATCACCGGGCCGTCGATCCCGACCTCCTGCAGCCGCGGCAACGACTCTCTCGCCACCCGGGGCAGGATCGCGAGGGCGGCCCGGGCCAGCAGCAGACCACCCACCGCACCTGTGAGGGCCAGCAGGCCGTTCTCCACCAGCATTTGCTGGAAGAGCCGCCAGCGGCTCGCCCCGAGAGCCGTGCGCACCGCCAGCTCCCGACGGCGACCGGTGCCCCGCACCAGGATGAGATTGGTGACGTTGGCGGCGGCGATGAGCACCACCAGCTGCACCGCGGCCAGGAGCATCCACAGGGCCGGGCCGACACTCCCCACCATCTGCTCGAGCAGGGAACGGCCGCTGAATCGTTTGTGGGTATTGGAGTCCGGGTACGCCGCTTCGAGCCGGGTGGCGAGAGCCTCGAGCTCCAGGTTGGCCGCTTCCAGGTCGATGCCCGGCTGGAGTCGCGCCACGGTCTTCAACAGATGGCAGCCCCGGTCGCAGTCTTCCGGGTCCAGCTTCCAGGGAACCCACATCGCAGCACCATCGGGGTAGGAGAACCCATCCGGTGCCACGCCGATCACGGTGTGGGCGTCGCCATTGACATCGATCACGGTGCCGAGCACGTCCGGCCCGCCTCCGAGCTCCTGCTGCCAGTAGCGTTGGCTGACGACCGTCACGTAGGGGGTGCCCAGCTCGCTGTCGGCCCACTGGAAATCGCGACCCAGCACCGGAGCCAGGCCGAAGACCCGGAGCAGCTCGCCCACCACCAGCCCTCCGTCCACCAGGTACGCCGCCCCGTCCCGCTTCACCGTCAGCTGCGAATCCGTGGTACCGGCCACGGCTTCGAAGGCCGAGATCTGCTGCGAGAAATCCTCGGCATCCGGCCGCGACATGGACCGCGTCTCGCGGCCGGGCAGGTGGGCGAAGGTGCGGTAGAGCGACACGATTCGCTCGGGCTCGGGATAGGGAAGCGGCTGCAGCAGGATGCCCTGCACCAGGCTGAACATGGCGGTGCTGGTGCCCAGCCCCACGGTGAGGGTCAGAATCGCCAGCAGCGAATAGGAAGGGCGAGCCGTCAGGGCGCGCAGAGCGTAACGCAGGTCTTGCCAGAGATCGTTCATCGCGGAGGTCCTCGGTCGCGGAGAGGTTGGTGGAGCCGAGACGTTGGGAGCTCCGGAGCTCTGGCGCTCCCGCCAGCCGGCGACCGCCAGCTCGGCGAGGATCTGCAAGGCCAGGCCTACGGTGGCCGGGCCTCGCCCCTCCGCTGCCAGGCGGTCGTCGGCAGTATCGACCAGATCGCGCCCCCAGCCGCGCCGAAACTCGGCGGGAAAGCTCAGGCACACGGCACGGACGAGACCTCGAAAGAGCGTCAAGATCGCCCCCCCTCGTCGCTCTCGGGCGCCGTGTCGAGACTGGCATCCGCCAGGTGCAGAACGTGCCGAAGGCGGCGCACCTCGAGGGCCAGGATCTCCCGTCCTTCCGTGGTGATCCGGTAGTAGCGGCGCGATTTTCCGGGAGCGACTTCGGTCGCTCGCTCTCCGGCCGGAGCGATCCACCCGGCGCGGGCCAGGCGGTCGAGAGTACGGTAGAGAGAGCCGATATCGGGGCGCACGGCACCTCGGGAATCCTCGCCGAGGGTTTGCAACAAGAGATATCCGTAGAGCTCTCGACGGGAGAGGGCCAGTAGAATGTGGAAGTCCGTGGCCGAAAGGGCCGCCATTGCCCGGCGCTCTCCCTTCTCGACCCCGCTTCTCTTGCGTGGAGCCAATTTCATGATGGCAGTATATACGCACAGTGCATATATAGGTTGCAGACCGACGGCTTCGGCTTCGAGTCCGAGGCCTCGAAGCCGTCGATTCTGCTCGCGATTCCCTTCGAGGCTCCGCTTGCTCCTCGGCCTGGCGGCCCTGTGTCTTCCCTCCGCCGAGGCCTCGGCACAGACCCTCGAGTCGCCCGCCTTCCGCGAGGTAGCCGCCGCCTCGGGCCTCGATTTCGTGCACTGGAACGGCATGTTCGGCCGCTTCTACTTCCCCGAGGTGGTGGGCTCCGGCGGCGCCCTCTTCGACTTCGACAACGATGGCGACGAGGATCTCTACCTGGTGCAGGGAGAATTCCTCGGCCGCCCCGAAGACCGCCCGCTGGCCCAGCCTCCTCCCCCGGCCGGACCGGTTCGTGGGCAGCTCTACCGCAACGACACCGAGATCCACGCCGAGGGCCGCCGCACGGTACGTTTCACCAACGTCACTGCGGAGAGCGGGATCGACGCTCGGGCCTATGGCATGGGAGCCGCCGTCGGCGACTACGACAACGACGGCTGGCTCGACCTCTACCTCACCCATCACGGCGTCAACCAGCTGTGGCGCAATCGGGGCGACGGCACCTTCGAAGATCGCACCGCCGAAGCCGGAGTCGGCGACCGCCGGTGGAGCGTTCCCGCCTCCTTCTTCGACTTCGACGGCGACGGCTGGCTCGACCTCTACGTCGGCAACTACATGGACTGGCAGGTGGCCCGCAGCAAGGCCTGCCTCTCCGAGAGCGGCCAGCGAGACTACTGCGGCCCGCAGAATTTCACCTCCGAGCCCGACCGCCTCTACCGCAACCTCGGCCCCGATGCCTCGGGCCGGGTACGGTTCGCCGACGTCAGCCGCGCCGCCGGCATCGACAGCGAATTCGGCGCCGCCCTCGGGGTGATCACCGCCGATTTCGACGGCGACGGCCGCACCGATGTCTACGTCGCCAACGACCAGACCGGCAACCAGCTCTGGCACAACAACGGAGAGGGCAGCTTCACCAACGACGCCCTGCTCATGGGGTGCGCCCTCAACCAGGAAGGGCAGGCCGAAGCGAGCATGGGGGTCGACGCGGCCGACTTCGATGGCGACGGCGACGAAGATCTCTTCATGACCCACCTCACCCGCGAGTCCAACACCCTCTACGTAAACGACGGCAGCGGCCTCTTCCACGACCGCAGCCTCCCATCCGGGCTCGCCAACGCCAGCTGGCAGGCCACCGGTTTCGGCACCGGATTCTTCGACTTCGACAACGACGGCTGGCTCGATCTCTTCGCCGCCAACGGCGCGGTGCACATCCTGCCCCAGCTCGCCCGCAAGGGAGATCCCTACCCCCTGCACCAGCCCAACCAGCTCTTCCGCAACCGCGGCGACGGTACCTTCGAAGAGGTGTCGGCTCTTCTCGGGCCGCCACTCTCCGAGGTCAGCCGAGGCGCCCTCTTCGGCGACATCGACCGGGATGGCGACACCGACCTCGTGGTGACCAACAACAGCGGCCCGGTGCGTCTGTTGCTCAACGAGCTGGGCAATCGGCAGCCCTGGATCGGCTTCCACCTGCGGGCCGGAGATCCGCC
This sequence comes from uncultured Thermoanaerobaculia bacterium, assembly GCA_964565225.1. GTDB lineage: Bacteria > Acidobacteriota > Thermoanaerobaculia > Multivoradales > J023 > CAZMEL01. The sequence continues at coordinate 35,512 of CAZMEL010000010.1, forward strand.
GCGCGACGTCCCCGGAGCCCGGGTCGCCCTGCTCCGGCCCGGGCGCCCACCTCTCTGGCGGCGCGTCCGGATGGACGGCAGCTACGCCTCCGCCGTCTCCCCCCGGCTCCTCTTCGGCCTCGGCGACCAGGCCGAAATCGAACGGATCGAGGTGCACTGGCTCGGCGGAACGGTGGAGACCTGGCAAGGCCTGGAGCCCGGTGAGTACCACACCTTGCGCCAGGGCGAGGGTCAGAAGCGAGGGACCGATCCGTGAGCCTCTCTCCCCTGCGCCACGCCCGGCGACTCTGCGTCCTCGCCTGCCTGCTGTTTGCGGCCTCGAGCGGGGCCGATTCGTACACGGTGACCTGGGAGCCGGAGCTGATTCCCGATCCGAGCCTCGAGGGCATGGAGCCGAAGGTCCGGGAGCAGCTCCGGACCGCCCTCGACGAGGTGCGCCGACTGCGCCGCTCCAGCTGGACGCCCGAGCAGCTGGGCAACGCCTACGGCGAGCTCGGCCGCCTCTACCTCGCCTACGACCTCACCGAGCCCGCCGCCGCCTGCCTGCGCAACGCAGCACGACTCGCGAGCGGGGACCTTCGCTGGACCTACCTGCTCGGCACGGTGGCCCAGACCGAGAGGCGGCTCGAGGAGGCGGAGAAGGCCTTTCATGCCGCCCTCGCGCTCGACCCCACGCACCTGCCGTCGATGCTCCGGCTGGGAGACGTCTACCTCACGGCCGGCGAGCCGGGCACCGCCGCGTCCTTCTTCCACAAGGTGCTGAAGGCGACATCTTCGGGCCCCCGGCAGGAGGTGGCTGCAGCCCATGCCGGCCTCGCTCGTGCCGCCACTGCCCGTGGCGAGCCCGAAGCCGCGGTCACCCACTACCTCGCCGCCCTCGAGCTGCAGCCGGCGGCGTCGGCCCTGCGCTATCCCCTGGCCCTCGCCTACCGCGAGCTCGGAGATCTCGAGGCTGCGCGCCAGCAGCTCGCGCAACGGGGCACCCGGCCGCCGTCGTATCCGGATCCCATCCGGCGCGAGCTGCGGGAGCTCGCCACCGGTGCCGGTGTGCACCTTGTGGCCGGCAACCGGGCCCTGCGCCGCAACGAGCCGGAAGCCGCCGCGGAGCACTACCGGCGGGCGGTGGAAGCCAATGCCGAGAGCGCCGAGGCCCATCTCTCCCTGGCCGCCACCCTGGCCCGGCTCGGCCAACCCGAAGAGGCCGCCGAGCACTACGAGAGGTCGCTCGCCATCGACCCCGAGAATCCCGCGGTCCACTACAACCTCGGAACGCTCCTCGCCGCCCAGGGCCGGCCCGAGGCGTCGCTGCCCCACTTCCGCACCGCCCTGGAGCTGGCGCCGAGCTATGCCAATGCACGGTTCAACCTGGCCACCGCCCTGCTCGATGTCGGACAACCGGAGGAAGCTCTCTCTCACCTGCAGCGCCTCGCCGACTCGGAAGAGGAATCCGCGTCGACCCGCCTGGCGACCGCCCGCGCCCTCGAGCAGAGCGGCCGCCCCGACGAAGCCCTGCCGCTGCTGCAGGCCGTGGCGACGGATCCCGACGTCGACTCCGAGCAACACCTCGTCGCCGACCGCCATCGGGCTCGCCTCCTGGCACAGCTCGGGCGCTTCGACCAGGCCGCCGGTCTGTATCGACAGCTGGTCGAGCGTTTCCCCGACGAGCCGGAGACCCGTTTCGCCAGCCTCATGACCCTGCTGCTCGCCGAGCACTATCCGGACGCCGCTGCCGCCCTCGAAGAAGCGACCGAGCGTTTCCCGAACAACCTACAGATCACCCATCTCCAGGCCCGATTCCTCGCCACCTGCCCGGAGCCCGACCTGCGCAACGGCGCCCGAGCCCTCCAGCTCGCCCAGCGCCTCTTCGGTTTCCGCCCGCAGCCTGCCTTCGCCGAGACCGTCGCCATGGCCCACGCCGAGCTCGGCCAGTTCGATCAGGCCATCCGCTGGCAGCAGCGCCTGCTCACCCAGGCCCGTCGCGCCGAGATGAACGCGATGCTCCCCGAGCTCGAGCGGCGTTTGGCGGCCTACGAAAAAGGGCGCCCGGTGCGGGCGCCCTGGAAGGCTCGTTGACGTCTGGCCACGAATCGCAGGGTGCGACTCGCAGGGAAATCGATCATCCGCCGTTACGGGCAGAACTCGTTTCCACAGGCCATGACCGGGCCGTTGCAATGTGTCTTGCCTTGGTACGGATGGCAGATCTCCGGCTCACAGACCGTGCATCCATAGTTGGCCGTCGTCGAACCGTCGGGCTGCCAGCCCGCAGCGAAGTTCGAGGTGCCCGGAAGGAGCGTCTCGGCGACCAGGTCCCCGTTGGTGTCGACGACCACCGGCCCGACCTGTTTCGCTCCCGGGCCACCGGCGAAGCTCCAGGGCAGCGCGACGGCGGGAAAGGTGAAGCTCCCGCTCAGCCCGAGGGACTGCGCCCGAGGTCCTGCCGCGACCGGCACGAAGCGCAGCCGCACATCGACGGAGAGAGGCGCCACGAAGGTGCCTCCATTCCGGTGGGTGCGGGAGATCTGCATCGTCGTTTCGCGCTGCTCGCCATCGAGAGTCACGTAGAGGTGGTACGCGCCGCAGGCGGTCCGGATCGGATCGCTGCTGACCAAGGACAGGGCCCGGAACACGATGCGGGTCTCCGCCTTTCCTTCGAGGTCGAACACCGCGTCATCGAGCCTCTCGATGATCGTATCGGCCCCTCGCAGCTGCCCGGGAATCTCCGCCTCGATCGGCAGACCTCGCAACGCCACCCGATCGGTCAGGGCAGCAGAGGTCGGACAGAAGAATCCGGCCGGGATCGGATCGTGGGCAAAGTCGTAGAAGGTCTTGTCGTTGTCCGTGGTGGTGAAGACATCGATGCCGCGTTCGACCACGGTCGCGGCAGTCAAGGGTGCGCTCGCCAGGAGCAGGGCAAGGGCGAGACAGAACGTGGTTCCTCGGTTCGTCAAGATCGGTCCTCCTTCGTCCGTTGGGGGCGGCGATGCCGCTAGAGCAGTTGCACCTATATCGGCCAGCCTCTGCACCGCCTCTGCTCGGAGGCTGAGCGAGGGATCGGATCGGGAATTGATAAATATTCTGACTTATCTATCTCGTCGATTGCAACAAAAACCGCCCAGATCGCCCCGATTTTCGCGTTTTTCCTGCCGGAAGACTCTCCGAGGATTCCCAGCCAGCTCACCGAGACTCGGCGCGCTGGCATGTCCACAAGGCTCGCCGAGCTCGAGCTATGTTTGGCGGCATACGAAGAAGGGCGCCCGTGAGGGCGCCCTGGCGGACAGGATCTGTTGATCGCTGAGCCGTCGACAGACCCAAGGCTGGCGGGTGTCAGTCGGCCTCGATGGGTCCCAAGACAACCTTTGTGTACTGGAGATCGGGCAGAGCGTTGAGCCCGGGGTTGAGATACCTCCAGGTCTCCGAGCCCGTCCCGAGCAGAAATTCTTGCCCGTCGACCCGCACGACCTGGAATCCACCTCCAGCGGCACGTACCAGCGGCTCCGTGGGATCCTCGTCGTTCAGCTCCTTCGAACCGTCCGGCGAGCCGAGGTAGTCGGCCATCCAGTCGATCCGCAAGGAAGTTTCGGTCCGGGAGACCTCGATGTCTCGGAAAATCGCGCCGAGGATGATCGTCTTTCGCTCCTCGAAGAGAAAGCCCGAGGCCACGAGCTCTTCCCAGGTTTCTTCGACCGAAGCTTCGTCGTCTTCTTTCAGGTTGGCCAGGGAGCGGACGATCCGCAAGCCTTCGGACGGAGTTTCGGAAACCCGGTAGAGACGATGGATCATCGGCCGAAATCCCCAACCGTCGCAGAGCAGGGACTCCCATCGCGGGGAATCGGCCCGATCCTCGTGCGAGTCGGCCAGGACATCGAAGCGATTCGGGCCGCTGGTCCCTTCGTGGTGAAAGGCCAGGGCGACCTTTTCTTCCATGTCGAAGATCACCCCGTAGTCGGCGTTGGTGACCGTACCGTCAGCCAGGATCTCCTCACCCACCCATACCCCGTGCATGGTTTCGGCGACCCGGTCGAAATCCATTTCGGTCCTGGCCGGTCCGATCGAGTCCCGCGTGGACTGGAATAGGGAGTCGCGGCAATCGGAGAACCCGACATCGAGGATGCCATCTCCTTCCCCGCCGCTCTCGAATCGTCCACTGTTGGCCGCCGAAACATCGCTCACGGCCAAGATCAAGGCGATCAGGGTGAATGCCTCCGGAATCTTCTTCATGTTTTCTCCTCCAAGAAGAATCGTTCCTTTCGACCCGGATCGGAGAAGGCTCTTTCCCATCGAAACCCAAGAGCCAACCGAGACGATCTCGACTCCGGCCCGAGGTCCCAAACACCTGGCGCATGCTTTCGACAGCACACGCCAGTGCATTCCTTCGTAGCTGCCTGACTTTCCGACCTCCGAAGGTGGCTCGCCAGCCTACTCGTACGACTCCACGACGAGCCATCCCAACGGTACAACCGCGCCGTCACGAAGAGGTCGTGCTTGCGTCTCGATCCCGATGGGAGATTCTTCTTTCTGTCGTCAATCCCACAACGGTAGAATCATCGGACAACCAAATAAAGGAGGACGACATTGAACACGTCAGAGCAAGTGAGAGCCACCGCAATCTTCTACGTTATGGCTGCCTCTCTGTTCTCCTCGGCAGTATCCACGATGGCTTCAGAACAGGGCCCAACAACCGCTGCCGAATCCTTCGTACAGGGCTATGCATCTTTCGAAGACCCTTGGCTTCATCAATCGGTCACTGTCATTGGCTGCATCATTTCGATAGAACGATATGACCCAAGAACAGGAGAGGAAGGCTACTACCAAGAAGCTGACCTGGGGGACCTTTCCCCAAGCTCGATTCGCTACTCCAACCAGGAAGAGAACTCTCATCGTTATGAAAGATACAGAGGGGTGGGAAGCGCTAGAATCGGCGACGTCACAGCGAGAGCTACCAACGGGAAGAAAGCCATCACGAGAGGGGAGAATCAGGTCTCTACTCTACAAATCGATTTGTATTACGAAGAAGAAGACATTCCGAGAAGGGTTTCGAATGCCCTCAGAGACCTCGTCGAAGAATGTGGTGGGAGTGACGATAGCTACTGAGCTCGCTCTCTACTCCTCACCCCGAGCCAGCTCCGCTTCCGCCGCGATGTACCCGAACGAAGGCCAGGCCGAGGTGGCGACGATGTCCTGGAAGATCTCGAATGCGAGCTCTTCGTTGCCAGAGAGCAGGTAGTGCGCCCCGATGCCGTAGCCCAGGGTCGCGAGGCTCCCACCGCCGGCCTCGCGGGCGTCGGCCAGCAGGTCTTCGGCGGATTCGTCGCCCTGGAGCATGCGCAGGATGCGGAAGTAGAAGTGATTCTCGATGATGTCGAGATCGGCGGTGATCGGCTCCAGGAGCCTCCTCGCCTCGTCGTCTTCTCCGAGGCGACGCAGGGTCAGGTGCAGCCAGTAGGTCATGGCCACCAACATGTCGGGGTTGCCGGCGGCGGCGAGGCCCCGGCGATAGGCATCGGCGGCGCCCTGCCAGTCGGCGACGAGGTAACGCGCCAGGCCGAGGTGATACCAGATGTTGGTGTGGAGCGTGCTGGTGGGGATCTGCCGGGCGTTGGGAAGGCCATCGACCTCGACCCGGTCTTCGGTGCCCTCGATCAGCTCGGCGGCCCGTTCGAGGTCGGCGATGGCCTGGGGGAGCCGCCGCAGGGAGATGTAGCGATGCCCGCGGTGGCGGTAGAATTCAGGGTCTTCGCCGTAGGTCTCGATGGCTCGGGTATAGACCCACTGCGCTCGGCGGTAGAACCCGAGGTAGGCGAGGCGGCGGCCGATCCAGATCAGTCCCTCGGGGTCGACACGGTTCTCGGTGTAGGTCGCCACCGCCAGCTGCAGCAGCATCTCCTGCTCGCCGCGGAAGTCGGGGTCGAGCTCGGGGCGAAAGAGAGGCTCGCCGAGCAAGGAGTGGGTCTCGGGGAGATCGTCGGGAGCCGCCACGGCTGCCGCACGCATCTCGTCGAGCGCGGGCGCTCCGAGGTCGTCGGGCTCGTTGTTGGCGGTTGGCCCGTCGTCGGGAGCGGCCGCGCAGGCTGCGAGCCCCGACAGGAGGAGGATGAAGCAGGCCTTCTGCAGCGGGTGCCGCCAGCCGCGACCCTGGAGCTTTCGTTCGGTCATCGGTACGTTCCTTTTTCTTGCATCCTACGCCATCGGCGAAGAATCGTGGTCGACCACCCACCCTTTCACCAACTTCGATAGGATCGGAGCCGCCGTGGGCTCCCGGCCGCCGCCAGGCCGAGTCCCGAGAGCGGCATTCCCATCCGAAGCTTCGAACAAGGAGAACGATTCATGCCGATACAAGTTGGAGACAAGGTACCGTCCGTCCAGCTGGCCACCATGACGGCCGATGGAATCCAGAAGATCAACACCGACGATCTCTTCGCCGGCAAGCGGGTGGTGCTCTTCGCGGTGCCCGGAGCCTTCACCCCGACCTGCAACGACACCCACCTACCGGGTTTCCAGGTCCATGTCGACGAGATCAAGGCGAAGGGTGTCGATACCGTAGCCTGCGTTTCGGTGAACGATGTCTTCGTGATGGGCGCCTGGGGCAAGGCCACCAACGCCGCCGACCACATCCTGATGCTGGCCGACCCCGACGGCGAGCTCGCCGAGGCCATGGATCTGGTGCTCGACCTCGGCCATGTCGGCCTCGGCAAACGCTCGAAGCGATACGCCGCCATTATCGATGACGGTAAAGTCGAGCTGATCAACGTCGAGCCCGCCGGGGACGTGGCCGGCAGCAGCGCCGAGACGATCCTCGCCGCCCTCTAGGGAATTCTGCCGGCGGGGCCCAGTGCCGCCGCCGGCTTCCTTAACCATGCACGACTCCCATTCGCCGCCAGCCGACGATCTGGTCGAGCTCGAGCTGCACGGCCCCGTCGCGCTCTTGCGTCTGAACCGCCCCGCGGTGCACAACGTGGTGAGCTCCGCCACCATCGAGCGCCTCGAAGAACACCTCGCTACCCTCGATGAATGCTCCGAGGTGGTGGTCCTGGTCCTCACCGGAGCGGGCGAGAAGACCTTCTGTGCCGGCTCCGACCTCGACGAGATCACCCGGCTCGAAGACGCCTCGGCCGCCCGGCCCTGGATGCGGCGCATGCAGAGAATCCTCGATCGTCTGCAGAGCGGCCCCCGGGCGGTGCTCGCGGCCCTCAACGGCAGCGCCTACGGCGGCGGCTGCGAGCTGCTCACCGCCTGCCATCTGCGCCTGGCGCCCGACACGGCCCACTTCAGCTTTCGGCATGCGGCCCTGGGGCTGACGACCGGCTGGGGAGGTGGCGGTCGGCTCTTTCGGCAGCTCGGGCGCTCCAGGGCCCTGCGCCTCTTGCTGACCGCAGATACCGTCGACGCGGCGGCTGCCTTCGAGCTCGGCCTGATCGACCGCGTGCTCCCGCGCCATCAGGTGCTCGCCGAAACCTTCGAGATGGCGGAACGGATCGCCGCCAACAACCCGGCCTCTCTCCGTGGCTTCTTGCGCCTGTCCGACGCCGTGGAGTCTCTCCCCGGAGGGGAGACGATCGAGCTCGAGAACGAGCTCTTTCACGAGCTCTTCGAGGGCGATTTCTTTCGCCGCCGAGCCGCGGATTGGCGGCGAGCTCGACAGGAATCCCGGAGCTGATCTCCCGATGGAGGACATCAGCCCTCCTCTGCTCCAGGTCGAAGATCTGACCGTCGAATATCGGCCGCTCTCCATCGGCGCGACGGAAAGCAGAACCGTACAGGCTCTGCGCGACGTCAGCTTCGAGCAGGCGGCAGGAGAGGTGCTCGGTGTGCTCGGGGAGTCGGGATCGGGCAAGAGCACCCTCGGGTTGGCTCTCCCCGGTCTCCTGCCTCCGGGAGGTACCGTGACGGCGGGGACAGTTCGTTTTCTCGGGCAAGCGACGACCGGCGCTCCGGAACGGGTCCTCCAGCGGCTACGGGGCGCCCGGATCGGCTGCATCCTGCAACATCCGGGTGAGGCTCTTCATCCCTTACGACGCGTGGGCCACCAAGTGATGGAAGTCTTGCGCACCCATTCTCCTGCAGACTCGAAATCTCTGGCAGAGACCGCGGCCCGGCGCCTGGCGGAGGTCGGGCTCGAGGATCCCGACCTCTTTCGGGCCTTTCCCTCTCAGCTCAGCGGCGGGCAACGGCAGCGGGCCTTCGTGGCCCAGGCTCTGGCCTGTCGCCCGGAGCTGGTGGTGGCCGACGAGCCCACCGCCTCTCTCGACTCGATCCATCGTCTGCAGATCGCCGAGCTCTTGCGGCGTCTGGCGAGAGGAGAGACGCCACGCGGCGGAGGCGGAAGCGCGGTGCTCTTCATTTCCCACCAGCCCGATCTTCTCGCCAGCATTGCCGACCGGGTCCTGGTGCTCTACCGCGGACGACGGGTCGAGATCGGCACGGTGGACGAGGTGCTGCGAGCCCCTCGACACCCCTACACCGCGGCCCTGCTGGCCTGCTTGCCGGGCCGGGTTTCGAGCGCGAGATCCAGGTCCCGGCTCCCCACCCTTCCCGATCCAGGGCTCGAGGCCACAGAACAGGGTTGCCCGTATGCTCCTCGCTGCTCCCGGCGACGTCCGATATGCGATCGCGAGCACCCGGGCCGGCAGAGGCTCTCGGCGACCCGCAGCGTCGCCTGCCACGATCCCCTCCCCTGAGGGGAAATCACCGCCGCGTCTCTTTCCGAAACACCATGGCCCCGCGGACGCCGACTCCAACACCCGCACCGACACATGAATCGGCATGGAAGCTTGTTAGCATCTGCGAGCATGGGCTATCTCCTGCGAAGACTCGGCCACGGCCTGCTGCTTCTCGGCCTGTTGTCGATCGGTTGTTTCCTGCTCGCCGATCTGGCACCGGGTGATTTCTTCAGCGAGATGCGCCTCGATCCCCGGGTCTCCGAAACCACCGTCGAGACCTGGAAATCGCGCTATGGGCTCGACCGATCGTTCCTCTACCGCTATGGCGCCTGGCTCGGCTCGGTGGCTCGTGGAGACCTCGGCTTCTCCTTCGCCAACCAGCGGCCGGTCACCGAGCTCCTGCTGCCGAGGCTGCGCAATACCCTGCTGCTCACCGGGGCCGGCACAGCCCTCGCCTGGGGACTGGCTCTCGTGCTCGGCACTCTGGCAGCCGCACGGCCCGACGGCCTTCTCGATCGACTCCTCGCTCCCGTCTCCGCCGTCCTGCAGTCGGTGCCCGAAATCCTGCTCTGCCTCTGTGCGCTCTGGCTCGTGGCCCGGACCGGCTGGTTTCCAGTCGGCGGCCTGGTGTCTCTCGACGCCGAGTCCCTGCCGCCCGGCGCCCGCCTGCTCGATCTCCTCTGGCACCTCGCTCTGCCGGCCGCGATCCTGGTGCTGAGCGCCTTTCCGATTCTCTTCGGCCACGTCCGCAGCGCCGTGGCCGAGGCCCTCGAAGCGCCTTTCGTGCGCGCCGCCCGAGGCCACGGGATTCCGCCCTGGCGGCGGCTGTTCCGGCACGCCCTGCCGGCCGCGACCCACCCGCTCCTGCCGCTTCTCGGCCTCTCGATCGGTGGCCTGCTCTCGGAGTCCCTGATCGTGGAAGTGACCCTCGGCTGGCCGGGGTTGGGGCCGCTCCTGCTCGACGCCATCTTCGCGCGCGACCTGCACGTGGTGGTCGGCGCCACGCTGGTGAGCAGCCTCTTCCTGCTGGTGGGAAACCTGCTCGCCGATCTCCTCCTGCTCGCCGCCGACCCGAGATTGCGATTCGACCACGAAACACCGGAGGAGCCGGCACCTTGACCGCTCCACGCCGCCCGAGCGCTCCCTGGCTCGCGATCCTCACCCTCCTCGGCGTGTACCTGCTCGCCGCGGGCGCGGATTTCTTCGCCCCGTACGACGCCGCCTCCCAAGACCGCTCCTCACCTTCCACCCCACCCACAAGGCTCCGCCTGGTGGACGCCGAAGGAACGTGGCACCTGCGCCCTTTCATCTATCCCTGGAAAGAGATCGAGGGACGCTTCGGGGAGTACGAGGAGGATGTCCGGAGCCCCCGACCGCTGCGCTTCTTCGTCCGTTCCGAGGCTCTGGGAGAAGGCACGGGGCGTCGCTTCTTCGGGATTACAGGGCCGCAACGCATTTCACTCCTCGGCACCGACGAGCTCGGCCGCGACCAGCTCTCCCGCCTCCTGGTGGGGGCGCGGGTCTCCCTCGGCGCGTCCTTCCTCGCCACCGGCATGGCTCTGGGCCTGGGATGGCCGGCCGGGCTGCTGGCCGGTTTCTACGGTGGCAGGGCGCAGAGCCTGTTGATGCGTGGCTCCGAGCTCTTCATGGTCCTGCCCTGGTTCTATCTCCTGTTGGGCTTTCGCGCCTTCCTGCCGCTCGAGGTCTCCCCTCTCCTCGCCTTCCTCACCACCGTGTTGTTGATCGGCGCCATGGGCTGGGCACGACCGGCGCGGATGGTACACGCGGTGGCCGCCCGGGCCCGCTCTCGGGAGTCGGTGCTCGCCGCCCGCGGTTTCGGCGCTTCCGACCTCTACCTCCTGCGGCGTCACATCTTGCCCGCCACCGCTGCGGTGGCCCTCACTCAGGCGGCTCTGCTCCTGCCCCGAACCATTCTCGCGGAGGTCACCCTTTCGTTTCTCGGTCTCGGCATGTCGGAGCCCTGGCCGAGCTGGGGAACCCTGCTCGCCGAGGCGCAGTCTCTGGCGGTGCTCGAAACCAGAACCTGGATGCTGTGGCCGGCGGCGGCTCTGGCCCTCGTCGTGATGAGCTATCATCGAATCGCCGGCCTCCTACAGCAAAGACTCGGGGCGATGTCATGAGCTCGTGCCGATGGATGGATGAACACCCGTGAAAGCCGACCGTCATTTCTCGCCCCTCCATGCCCTGCCCACACCCTATGAGGTGAGATCGACAAGTGGCTGCCGCGCCCGGAGGCTCTTGTGGGGTGCTGTGGTGGCTCTTCCCCTTCTCCTCGCCGCCAGCTCGCAGGGCGAGAGCGCCCCTCCGATCTCGCGTTCCGGCGGACGCCTGGTGCTGGACCTGCGAGCCGAGCCCCAGAGCTTCAACCCGGTGCTCGCGAGCGACCGGGTCTCACGCACCATCATCCGCCGGTTGATGGCCGACCTGATCCACATCGATCGCCAGACGCAGGAAACGGTTCCCGCCCTCGCCCACCGGATCTCGGCGAGCGAAGATGGCAAGAGCTTCGAGCTGGAGCTGCGCGAAGGGCTTCGTTTCTCCGACGGCGAGCCTCTCACCGCGGAAGATGTCCTGTTCAGCTTCGAGGTCTACCTCGACCCGGCCATGGGCTCCCCCAACCGCGACCTGCTGCTGATCGACGGGGAGCCCGTTCGGGTCACCCGCAGCGGCGAGAGGGGGATCCGTTTCGAGCTCGCCGAGCCCTACGCCGTGGGTGACCGCCTCTTCGACAGCCTGGCGATTCTTCCCCGCCACCGCCTGGAGAAACCCTACCGGGCCGGGCGCCTGGCCGAGACCTGGGGCCTCGGCACCCCCGCGGAAGAGATCGTCGGCCTCGGCCCGTTTCGGCTTCGCCGGTACGTACCCGGCGAGAGGATCGAGCTGGAGCGGAATCCCCACTACTGGAAAAGAGACGAGCACGGCGAGCGGCTGCCCTATCTCGACGAGCTGGTATTTCGTTTCGTGCCCAACGGCGATGCCCAGGTGGTGCGTTTCGAGGCCGGTGAGACTCACATGATCCATGGTCTGAGCGCCGAGAGCTTCGACCGCCTGGCGCGGCGTCCGGAGCCCAGGGGTTATGTGCTGCGAGACGTCGGGCCGCAGCTACGCTACGAGATCCTGGTGCTGAATCAGAATCCTCTCGAGGGCCGCGATCTGCCGGAGATCGAGGCGCGCCAGAAATGGTTCCGCAACGACGACTTTCGCCAGGCCCTCTCCGCGGCGGTGGACCGGGACTCGATGGTGCGGCTGATCTACCGCGGCCGGGCCACTCCGATTGCGGCTCCCCTGACCCGGGCCAACAAGCTCTGGCACAACGCCGAGCTCCCCCCACCCGAGCGTTCCGTCGAAACCTCCCGCACCCTGCTCCGCAACGCCGGCTTCGACTGGAGCCCCGGCGGCCTGCTGGTGGATCCGAACGGCCGGCCGGTCCGCTTCTCGATCGCCACCAGCTCCAGCAACCAGCAGCGCCAGAAAATGGCGGCGATTCTGCAGGAAGACCTGCGACAGATCGGGATCGAGGTCACCATCGTGACTCTGGAGTTCCGTGCCCTGGTCGACCGGGTGGTGAATACCTTCGAGTACGACGCCGCGATCCTGGGCCTCGGCGGTGGCGACGTCGACCCCAACGGCGAGATGAACGTCTGGCTGTCGACCGGCAGCAACCACCTCTGGCACCTCGGGCAGACGCGTCCCGCCACTCCCTGGGAAGAGGAGATCGACTCCCTCATGACCCGCCAGCTGATCGAGCTCCACCGCCCGACACGTAAGGCGATGTACGACCGGGTGCAGGCCCTCGTCGCACACCATGTTCCTTTCGTCTTCCTGGTGAGCCCGAATCTGCTGGTGGGCGCACACCGCGACCTGGGGCATTTCGACCCCGCGGTGCTCGACCACTCCACTCTGTGGAATGTCGAGCACCTCTACTGGATGGATCGGGCCCCGAAGCCTCGCGATGGAAGGAGAAACCCTTGAGCCAGGCAGGGGCCCGCCACCCCTACGACCGCTGGAGCGACGAGAAGCTGGTCAAGGCGTGCCTCAAAGGCGACGAGGGAGCCTGGAGTCACCTGGTCGACCGATTCAAGAACCTGGTCTACGCGATCATCTTGAAGTATCGCGCCGACCCGGAGGAAGCGGCCGATCTCTTCCAGGCGGTGTGGCTCGACGTCTACAACGACCTTCCCAAGCTGCGCAAGGTCGACTCCTTCAAGAGCTGGCTGCTCTCGCTCACCGCCCACAAGTGTTTCCACTGGAAGAAACAGCTGAAGCGCCGGTATCTGCACGAGACCGACCTCGGCGGAGACGGCGGCGAGATCGAGTACCTGGCGGCGGAGAACCCCCGGTTCGCCGAGGATCTGATCCGCCAACAGCTCGTGCGCGACGCCATTCGCAAGCTCAACGAGCGCTGCCGAAAGCTGATCGAGATTCTTTTCTTTTCCGAGTCCCCTCCGCCCTACAAGAAGGTGGCCGAGATCCTCGGCGTGGCGGTGGGCTCGATCGGTTTCATCCGCGGAAAATGCCTCCAGAGGGCGCAGAAGGCCCTGGAAGAACACCTGTCTTGAGCTCATCCATCGCCGCTGCCAAGCAGGGAGTCGAGATCCCGGCGTTCACGGACGACGCGGAACGCCGTGATTTCTTCAGCCACCACCCCGACCTGCTGCGGGCCGAAGAGATCGAGGGCCTGTGTGCCGAGGTGCTGCAGTGGATCCGGGTCGATCCCGAGCAGGCGATCGACCGCGCCCTCACCGCCCGCTGGCTGGCCGACCACATCGACGACGAAGGCTGCCGCGCCCGCAGCGCCAGGTCCCTGGCCAACGCCTACCACTTCTGCCACCGCTACGACGCCGCCCAGGCTCTCTATTCCGAGGCGTTGGAGCGTCACCTCGCCCTGGGCGAGGAGCTGGAGGCGGCCATCACCCGCAGCAGCGCGCTCCTCAACATCGCCTACCTCGGCGACTACGACCAGGTCTTCGCCTGGCACGACGAGGCGAGGCGGGTGTTCGAGGCCCACGGCGATCGCCTGCGGCTGGCCAACCTGGCCCACAACCTGGCCAACATCCACTACCGGCAAGACCGCTGGCAGGACGCCCTCGAGCACTACCGCATCGCCTACGACGAGTTCCTCGCCCTGGAGCGCTCCCACCACGCGGCGATCTGCCTGCGCAACATCGCGGTGTGCCGGATCAGCCTGCACCACTTCTCGGAGGCTCTGCGGGTCTACGAGCAGAGCCGAGCCTATTGCGACGAGCACGGCCTCGATCGCCTGGTGATGGAGATCGACTACAACATCGCCTATCTCTACTACCAGCGCGGGCAGTACACCCGGGCGATCCAGCTCTTCCAGGCGGCCCGCCGAGAATGTGAGGCGGTGGGCGACGGCTACCACGAGGCGCTCTGCGACCTCGACCAGGCGGAAATCTTCCTCGAGCTGAACCTGGTGGAGGAAGCCGCCGACCTCGCCTCGGCGGCGATCCGGGGCTTCGAGTCCCTGGCCATGCCCTACGAAAAGGGCAAGGCACTGACCAACCACGCCATCGCCCTCGGCCGCCAGGGCCGCAGCGACGAGGCCCTGGTGCAGCTCAAGGAAGCGCGAGAGATCTTCGCCCAGGAGCAGAACGAGCTGTGGCTGGCGCTGCTCGACTTCTATCGCGCGGTGGTGCTGTGCCGCGACCGGCGACCGGCGGAGGCGATTCGCCTCGCGGCCGGCGCCCGGCGGGCCTTCGCCGACTCCGCCTTCGCCTCGCGCGCCGCCATGTGCGAGCTACTGCTGGCCCAGCTCTATCTCGATCTCGAGGATCCCGCCGCCGCCCGCCGCGCCTGCCGCGACGCCCTCGGCCGCCTGCGCGACCTCGATCTGCCGGCACTGTTCCACCGCGCCTACCTGCTGCTCGGCCAGGCCGAGGAGGCTCTCGACCGGCGCCGCGCCGCGCTCGACGCCTATCGCCGCTCCCAGGCCCAGCTCGAGCGCCTGCGCAGCCAGCTCCAGCTGGACGATCTCAAGCTCGCCTTTCTCAAGGACAAACACGTGGTCTACGAGAGCCTGGTGTGGTTGATCCTCGGCGGGCGGACCGGCCGCAAGTCGAAGATCGACGCCTTCGAGCTGATCGAGAAATCGAAGTCCCGCAGCCTGGCCGACATGCTCGCCTTCCGCGCCCACGCCCTCGAGCCCCAGCGCACTCGCGACGGCACCTTGGCCGCCCGGGTGCGGGAGCTGCGGCGGGAGCTCTCGTATTTCTACAACGAGCTCGACAGCCAGAAGATGAGCGGCACACGCAAGGATCTGGCCCCGCTCTACGAAGCGGCCCGGAGCAAGGAAGACGAGCTCCTCAAGTCTCTGCGCGAGCTCCAGGCCACCGACCACGAGCTGGGAGCCCTGCAGTCGGGCCAGATGATCGACCTCGAAACGTTTCGCTCGTCCCTGCCCGAAGACGCCGCTCTGCTCGAATATTTCATCGCCAGGGGCCGGATCTTCGCCTGCGTGGTGAAGCAGCGCAGCCTCGAGATCATTCCCCTGGCCTCGGCCCGCAGAATCCGCGACCTGCACCGGCTGCTGCAGTTCCAGCTCTCGAAGGCGAGGCTCGGCCCCGAGCACACGGCGCGCTCGATGCGCTGGAGCGTCGCCGCCACCCAGGCTCACCTGCACGATCTCTACAAGGCGTTGATCGCTCCGCTCGAGCCCCACCTCGACCGCTCCCACCTGGTGCTGGCGCCGCACGGATTCCTTCACTACGTGCCCTTCCACGCCCTCTTCGACGGCCGGATCCACCTGATCGACCGCTTCTCGATTTCCTACACCCCCAGCGCCAGTGTGTTTCACCTCTGCGCCCGCAAGAGCCCTTGCCCGGAAAATCGTTCTCTGGTGCTCGGCATCGCCGACGAGCAGGCTCCCCAGATTCTCGACGAGGCACGAGCCGTGGCCGGTATCCTGCCCGAGGCGACCCTCTTCCTCGACCGCGCGGCCACCGAAGCGGTTCTGCGCCACCACGCCCCGGGCAGCCGATTCGTGCACCTCGCCACCCACGGCCTGTTCCGCCGCGACAATCCCATGTTTTCGGCCATCCAGCTCGGAACCAGCCGTTTGAGCCTGTTCGACCTCTACGACCTGAATCTCGACGCCGAGCTGGTGGTGCTCTCGGGCTGTGGCACGGGCCTCAACGCGGTGCTCGGTGCGGAAGAGCTCGTGGGCCTCACCCGCGGGCTGCTCTTCGCCGGCGCCCGCTCGGTCCTGGTCACCCTGTGGGACGTGAACGACGCCAGCACGGCGGAGTTCATGGGAACCTTCTACCAGCACCTCACCGCGGGTGCACCCGCCGCCCAGGCCCTGCGGCAATCGATGCTCGAGCTGCGAGAGGATCTCCCCTTTCCCTATCACTGGGCACCTTTCATCCTCGTCGGCCAGCCGGGAATCGACGGGTGAACGGTTTCGACCGCGCGGAAGAAAAGTCTGCCCTACCTATATTTTTCGCCGGCTCTCGGCACCCTAATGAATACGAGAGCTTGTGTTTGACGGGGGTTTGCCCCGGACCGGAGTTTTTTGATGTGTTTCGGGCCTCGGGCCCATGTTCTCGATAAGGAGTAGTCAAGATGTCCAAGTTCGACATCACTCAGTGGTGCGATTTCGTTCGCGGGCTGGTCGAGCCCGAAATATCGGAAGCGATGCGGCAGGACTACGAACGAGCGACGGCGAAGGAGCGGAAGCCCATCGACGCTCTGCGGCGGCTCGGCGAGGTCGGCCGCCACGATCTCGGCCTACAGATTCCCGCACACGCACTGCGCGGGGCCAAGGCCATCGGCTCTCTGCAGCGCACCGGGGAGCACGCCGGGGCGCCCTCGAAGAGGTTGAGATTCCTGCCCTTCGAAATCTCCTTCGACAGCTTTCTGCAACCGGCGATGTCGGGCACCAGGAAGCTCCACTCCATGGATCGGCAGCTCGTGTTCGAGGCCGAGACCTACCGTGTGGACCTTCGCCTCGAGCAGGAGACGGATCAACCGAACACGGTGATCGTCGGAGAGCTCCTGCAGCAGGACGAAGGAGAGGATCGACCTCTGCCACAGGTACCGGTGTGGATCAAATCCGGCGATCGGATCGTCGGACGTGCAATGACCGGGGAGTTCGGCGAGTTCCAGGCCGAAGGCCTGCCAGCATCCTCCTTGACCCTCTGTCTCCTGGTCGATGACGATGTCTGCGTCGAGCTGCCCATTCGCGAGGGAACCGAGGGCTGATCGGTCCTCCTCTCTCGCCTGACGGCCACGGAACTTCTAGCGAGGAATTGGCAGCCATGTCGCAGATCATGACCAGAGCTCGAGCATCGATGACCTATGGACTCCTTCTGGCCGTCTCCCTGACGGTCCAGGGCCAGAGCCATCCTCCCGATTTCCTGGAAACCCTCGAGCACCGATTCATGATCCGCGCCGATCCTGCCGATCACCAGCCGCTCGCCCTGCAATACGACCTGACCCTCTTGCGGAGCCCCGCGTCGAGCCCGGATCTGGTGTTGGTGGAGGCTCCCGCTTCCATGGCTCCCGAAGCCATGGAAGCCCTGCTCCTCGAAGATCCCGCGATCCTCGACGTGGAGCCGGTGGGTGGAGCGACGCTCCCCAACCTGCTCGCAGCCCCCGGGCAGCACAATGCCAGTGACGTGATGCCCGACCTGCTGCGGGCCGGGACCGCCGCTCACAGCTGCTGGTCGGGCGCCCCGGAGCTGTGGGAAGGATACGGCGACCAGCAGTCGGCCGCCGCCATTCGCCTCCCCGAGACCCGCGCCTACACGTCGCTGTGTGGCGCCGGGGTGACCGTGGCCATCATCGATACCGGGGTCGATCCCGAGCACGAGCTCCTGCGTGACGCTCTCGTGCCCGGCTACGACTTCGTACACGGTGAAGAGGGCTTCGGCTCCGAATGGCGGATGCTCGACCAGTCGGTCACCGCCATTGTCGAGCAGTCGGTCACCGCCATCGTCGAGCAGTCGGAAATGGTGTTGCTCTCGGGGCAGGCCGAACTGATGTTGTCCAGCACCGCCTTGGCTCCCATCGTCGCCCCTGCTTCCCTCTCGGCTCTGGAAGGGCTCGACCTGCCGCCCTACTTCGGCCACGGCACGATGGTCGCCGGCCTGGTACGGCTGGTGGCTCCGCAGGCGTCGATCATGCCGCTCCAGGTATTCGACGCCCACGGCGCGGCGCAGGTGTTCGACATCGTCGACGCGATCTACTACGCCGTCGATCACGGGGCCGACGTGATCAACATGAGCTTCAGCCTCGAAGAGCCCTCCAGGGAGCTGCGCCGGGCTCTGCGGTATGCCCGCGATCACGACGTGGTCACCATCGCCGCGGCGGGAAATCAAGGGGAGCACGCCCAGGTCTACCCGGCCGGGTATTCCGGCACCATGGGAGTGGCCGCCACCACCGCCGACGACCAGCTGAGCCCCTTCTCGAACTACGGTCCTCACCTCGTGACCGTCGCCGCGCCGGGATCGGGAGTCGTCTCGGCCTATCCGGGGGGCCTCATGGCCGCCGGCTGGGGTACCTCGTTCAGCACCCCCCTGGTGGCCGGCACCGCTGCCCTCCTCGAGGGCGTCGGCCTGCCCGCCTGGGCGACCCGATACGTCATCCGAGAGACCTGCGAGCCCATCGCGGATCTCCACCAGATGATCGGCCGGGGGCGGCTCGACACTTTCGCCGCCACGTTCTGGCTCGAGCACTGAACCGGACGAGTAGGACTCCGTGAAGGAGCACGTGGAGGAGCAAAGGGCGGCCTCGAGGCCGCCCTTTTCCGTGCCCGGGATCTGCACCCGGCGTCGCGTTTCGAGGCCCGTTCGAAAAAACTCGGCTTTTTTCCCCTCGGGTATATTTTTTCGATCCTTTCCACACCCTTACTAGACAAACAGGGCGGGACACGCTCCCACCCGAACGGCAAGCCGAGCGAAGCAGCTACATTGCTCGAACCAACGGGTCAGCTTCGCAAGGTCTTGCCCCACTCCCAAAGGCTTTTCCGTAGGTCCAAGGGGCCCTCAAAGGGCCCCGACTTTTTTTTACCCAAAATTCGAAATCCCCCGCTGCCAGCGCGCGCCGGCTTCGCCGACGAGCTACCCGGTGTACCGCAAGTCGGCACGGATCGGCGATAATGGGCGCGCCGACGCCCCCGAGCCGGATGACGGCTCTGCAGCGGCCGATCCGCCGCAGAACCGCATCCCTAGGACGTTTCGTATCGTTCCGAGAGGCGGCTACTTTTTGCCGGCCTCACCGCTTGCGTTTCCTGGCGCCGACCGCCGATCTCTACGAGCCTGTGGGGGCGCGTCGACCGCCACCCATCGAGGAGTCCCCGATGATCCACCGTCTTCTTCTCGCTGCCCTCGTCGCTCTCGCGACGTTCCCGGCTCTCGCAGAGTTTCCGGCGACCCGCACCGAGCCGGTCAAGGAAATGCTGCACGGTATCGAGCTGGTCGATCCCTACCGCTGGCTGGAGGGCAGCGCGGCCCCGGAGATCGGCGACCCACGCCCGGAGCTCGACACCCGGGTCGCCGAGTGGACCGCGACCCAGAACCAGTACACGCGCTCGGTGCTCGACGGGCTCCCCGGTCGCGAGTCTCTGGCGGCGCGGCTCGCCGAGCTCTTGGAGGGCGGCTCCGTCGGCCTGCCCGTGGCGCGGGGAAAGTACACCTTCTACACCGAGCGCCGGGGGAATCAGGCGCAAGACGTGCTCTATGTCCGCGAGCGAGGCGGGGAGACCCGCAGCCTGCTCGATCCCAATGCGCTCGACG
This sequence comes from uncultured Thermoanaerobaculia bacterium, assembly GCA_964565225.1. Lineage (GTDB taxonomy): Bacteria > Acidobacteriota > Thermoanaerobaculia > Multivoradales > J023 > CAZMEL01. The sequence goes on from CAZMEL010000010.1 coordinate 54,944, forward strand.
GCGAAGGGCTCACCACCCTCGCCTGGTTCGAGCCCAGCCCCGACGGCGAGCTCGTGGCCTTCGGTCTCTTCCAGGGCGGTGACGAGAACTCCACCCTGCACGTGCTGCGTACCACCAGCGGCGAATGGCTGGCCGAGGAGATCCCGGGCAAGGTGCGCTCCGTGGGCTGGATGCCCGGCGGCGATTCGTTCGTCTACCGGCGCCTGCGAGAGCTCGACGATCCCTACTCCGCCCAGGTCAAGATCCACCGCCTGGGAACACATCACCGGCAAGACCCCCTGGTGATCGAGCAAGAGCGCAAAGGCCCGCTCTCCACCACCTGGGGCCCGTCCCCGGTCCCGGGCGACAACGACCGCTGGCTGGGATTGGTGTACCACACCAGCACCCGGTCGAACGATCTCTGGGTCTACGACCTCGCGCGCTGGCGCCAGACCGGGGAGTGGAAACGGATCGATCTCTCGATCGGTGAATCGGCGCAGAACCTGGGCTCGATCCGGGGCAATACGTTTTTCCTACGCACCACTCAGGATGCTCCCAATGGCCGGGTGATCGCCATCGATCTCGAACGCCCACAGATCTCCGCCTGGCGAATCCTGGTACCGGAGGATCCCGAGGCGGTGATCGAGTCCATCACCACGTCTCGCGATCAGCTGCTGGTCACCTACCTCTCCAGGGCCTCGACCCGGATCGAACGTTTCGACCTCGACGGCAAGCCTCTGGGCGCGCTCTCCCTTCCCGATATCGGAAGCGCGCGGATCTCCACCCGCCCCGATCAGCAGGATGCCTTCGTCAGCTTCGAAAGCTACAACCACCCTCCGTCCATCTTCCGTTTCGATCTCACGTCCGGGAATCGCGAGCTCTGGGCCCGAACCGACATTCCCGTGGAGCCGGGCAGATTCCAGGTCTCGCAGGTCTCGTATCCCTCGAAGGACGGCACCTCGGTGACCATGTTCCTGGTCCACCGCAACGATCTGGAGCCCGACGGCGAGACCCCCACCATTCTCTTCGGCTATGGCGGTTTCAAGGTCCCGGTGACGCCCAACTTCTCCGCTCGGCTCTACCCCTGGTTCGAGGCGGGCGGCATCTTCGCCGTGGCCAACCTCCGGGGAGGCGGCGAATACGGCGAGCAATGGCATCGGGCCGGAATGTTGGAGCAGAAGCAGAACGTATTCGACGACTTCATCGCCGCCGCCGAGTACCTGATCGGCGAGGGGTACACCAGCCCCGAGCACCTCGGAATCTACGGTGGCTCCAACGGGGGTCTGCTCACCGGGGCGGTCGTGGTGCAGCGCCCAGACCTCTTCTCCGCCGCCATCTCGGCGGTACCCCTGCTCGATATGTTGCGGTACCAGCACTTCCTCATGGCGCGGTACTGGATTCCCGAGTACGGCTCGGCCGAGAACCCCGACCAGCTCGAGTTCCTGCTCCGATATTCGCCCTACCAGAACGTGCGCAAGGGCACCGCCTATCCGGCCATCCTGCTCACAGCCGGCGAAAACGACTCCCGGGTCCACCCTCTGCACGCTCGCAAGATGGCTGCCCGGCTCCAGGCCGCCACCGCCAGCGATCCCGAGGCCGAGCCCATTCTCTTGCGGGTCGAAGGCGAGGCCGGCCACGGCCAGGGCACACCCCTAGCCACCCGGCTGCGCAACGGCACCGACTTCCTGGCGTTCATGGGCTGGCAGCTGGGTCTGCAGGTGGAGTGAGGCCCAAGGGACCTCCTTCTCCTCTGTCAGATTCTCTCGCTGGGTCGAGCCGGCATTCCTTCCGCCAGGCCTCGAAGGAGGGGTACGGGCCCTCGGGAATGCCGGAGAAAAGAAAAAGGCGGGACCGGGTCCCGCCTTTTTCTTTTCTCCGAGAGACAGCCCTTTTCGAGACCTACAGGAACGGATCGAGATCGCTCCAGTCTCCGTCCTGCAAGGTGTTCTTCACGGTGTTCATGAAGTGGTCGGCATCGGCGCCGTCGATCAGGCGGTGATCGAAGGTGAGGGCGAAATAACACATGGTGCGGATGGCGATCATGTCGTGGCCATCGCGATCAGTGACGACGATGGGCCGTTTCTCGATCGCGCCGATCCCGAGAATCGCCACCTGGGGCTGGTTGATGATCGGCGTGCCGAAGAGGCTGCCGAAGCCCCCCGGATTGGTGATGGTGAACGTGCCGCCCTGGGTTTCTTCGGGTTTGAGCTTTTTGGTACGAGCTCGGTCGGCGAGGTCGTTGGCGGAGCGGGCGAGCCCCACCAGGGTGCGTTCGTCGGCCTTCGCGAGCACCGGCACGATCAATCCGTGATCGAGAGCCACGGCCATGCCGAGGTTGATGTCTTTCTTGTAGACGATGTTGGTGCCGTCGATCGCGGCGTTCATCTGCGGAAAACGCTGGATGCCGGCACAGACCGCCTTGAAGATGAAAGGCATGTAGGTGAGCTTGGTGCCCACCTGACGCAGGAAGTTGTCCTTCGCCTTCTGGCGCAGAGAGGCGACCCGGGACATGTCGACGTGGAAAACGGTCGACACATGGGCCGAGGTGGCCTTCGAGTAGGTCATGTGCGACGCAGTGATCTGCCGGATCCGAGACATGGGCTCGATCTCGACATTCTCCGACGCGCCATAAGCCGGTACCGAGAATCCTCCGGTGGGCCGGGCGGCGGTTGCCGGAGCCGATGCCGGCGGCGGCGCGGCCGCGGGGGCCGAGGCTCGTGCCGGCGTGGGGGCTGCCGAAGCCACAGCAGCTGGCACCTCGCCCCGTTCCCGCTTCTCGAGATAGGCCTGGATATCTTTCTTGGTCACCCGTCCCATCACCCCGGTTCCGGGCACCTGGGCGAGATCGACCCCTTCCTTGGCGGCGATCCGCCGTACCAGGGGGCTGGAGAAGAGGCGCACTCGATCTTCGAGGCTCATCTCTCCCGAAGGTGCCTCGGCGCTCGCATCGGGAGCCGAGGACGCCGCCTCCGGAGCCGCGGCCTCGGGCTCGCTCGCCGGAGCGCTGCTCGAGCCGACTTCTTCTCCCTCGGCTCCGATCATGCCCACGATCTCGTTGACGGGCACCGTCTCGCCTTCCTGGCACTTGATTTCGAGCACCACGCCGTCTGCCGGCGAAGGAATCTCCGAGTCGACCTTGTCGGTGGATATCTCCAAAATCGGCTGGTCGCGCTGGACCTTGTCGCCGACCTTCACCAGCCAGCGGGTGATGGTGCCCTCGGCAATCGATTCACCCATCTGGGGCATCAAGATTTCGGTAGCCATGGATTCAAACATCTCCGTCGACGTCCGCCGTCTGGATTCGGCGAGCCCGTCGGTTGCCGGTCAAGAGTGGATGCTGTGGCCGAACGCCGCGTGGGCGGCTTCCATCACCGCCTCCGACAGGGTCGGATGGGCGTGCATGGTGCGGAAGAGCTCTTCGGTGGTCGATTCGATCTGCAGCGCGACACACGCTTCCGCGATCAGGTCGGTGGCGTGGGCGCCGACGATGTGCACGCCGAGAAGCTCATCATATCTGGTGTCACGAACGATTTTCACGAATCCCTCGGTGCGCTGGAGAATCGACGCCTTGCCGAGGGCGGAAAAGGGGAACTTGCCGGTCTCGACCTCGTACCCACGCTCGCGGGCGGCGGCCTCGGTCAGGCCGACACTGGCCACCTCGGGCTCGCAGTAGGTGCACGAGGGCACGCGGTCGTAGTTGATCGGGCGGGCGTCTTGTCCGGCCATGTGCTCGGCGGCCAGGATGCCCTCGGCCGAGGCCACGTGGGCCAGCCACGGGGTGTTGACCACGTCGCCGATGGCGTAGATGTTGGGGGCCGCGGTCAGCATGAACTCGTTCACGCCGATATAGCCCCGCTCGATCTCGACCCCCTGGGCTTCGAGACCGAGATCGGCGCTCACCGGGGCCCGGCCCACGGCCACCAGCAGCACCTCGGCCTGCAGACCGGTGCGGGTGCCGTTCTGCTCGAGGCTCATCAACACACCGTCGTCGGTCGTCTGGACCTCGACGAGCTTGGTATTGGTCAGAACCTCGATCTTGCGCTTGCGAAAGGCGCGCTGCAGCTCGGCGGAGGCGTCTTCGTCCTCGATCGGCAGCAGGCGGGGCAGCATCTCGACCAGGGTGACCTCGGAGCCGAAGGCACGGAAGATCGAGGCGAACTCGGTGCCCACGGCACCCGCGCCGAGCACTACGAGAGATTTCGGGACCCTCTCGAGCTGCAGGGCGTGGTCGGAGTTGATGATTCGTTTGCCGTCGACCGGGGCGACGGGAACCTCGCGAGGCACCGAGCCGGTGGCGACAAGGATGTTCTTGGCGTGGTAGACGGTCTTCTTGCCGTCGGCCGCCTCGACCTCCACCTGCCGCGGGCCCACCACCCGGCCGAAGCCGTGGATCCCCTGGATCTTGTTCTTCTTGAACAGGAACTCGATCCCCTTGGCATTCTTCCCCACCACCCCATCTTTGTAGGCATGGGCCTTGCCCAGGTCGAGCTCGGGATCGCCGACCTGGATTCCGATCTTCGCGGCGTGCCGAATCTCGTCGAGCATGGTGGCGGTGTGCAACAGCGCCTTGGTGGGAATGCAGCCCCGGTGCAGGCAGGTGCCGCCGAATTTGGGATCTTTCTCCACCACGGCGGACTTCAACCCGAGCTGGGCGGCCCGGATCGCGGCCACGTAGCCACCCGGGCCACTGCCGATCACGATCAAGTCGAGCTCATTCGACACGTTGCTTCTCCTCGAGATTCAGGGCCCGGCACGGTGGATCCGTTCGGGCGCTCCGGGCGGCGCGGTGGCCGGGCCCGGAGGTGAGCGGCGAAGACCGTACTGTAACGCGGCCTCGCCGGGAGGCCAAGCTCATCCGTTTCTTGCCTTCGGTTCGAGTGTTGGGTCCCAGCAACGACAACCCCTATCATTTGCGATCGAGCGGCAGCGCGGGGTCGAGCGCGAGGCGCGAGCTTCCCGGGGGGCGGCGGCAAGAACCCTTCGGTCGGTTGAAGGGGTACGACGAGAGCTCAGCCAGCGTCCGCCAAGGGAACCGCGCGATACCTGCCTCGCTCGTCGCGGACGATCCGGCAGAAGGGGTGCTCGTTCTCGTGCTCGAAGATCGCCAGCCAGCCTTCTTCGGCGGCCCGAGGCAACCAGAGCTCCTTGTTGGCCAGGGTCTCGAGGGGGTAGAGGTCATACCCCATGATCCAGGGAAAGGGCACATGGGCCGCGGTGGGCACGAGATCGGCCCAGAAGACGCCCTTCCGACTCTCGCCGCCGTCGAGATGCACGATGCACATGTCGGCATTGTGACCCCGGACCTTCTCGGCCCGGACGCCGGTCACCGGCTCGCAGGTGTCGTCGAAGAGCTCTACGACCCCGGCCTCGAACAGGGGCTCCCAGTTGCGGCCATCGTAGCTCGCCCGGTCGCGAGCGTTGGGGTGGCGGGCGTGCTCCACCTCGCCTCGTTCGAGCCAGTACCTGGCGTTGGGAAACGTGGGCTTCAGCCCGGCGTTGCTCTCCGTCGTGTTCCAGCCACAGTGATCGAAATGCAGATGGGTGAGCAACACATGGGTGACATCGCCCGGCTCGAATCCCGCCCGGCGGATCGCCTCGGGCAGGCGGGTGGCACCTTCTTCGAGGGCGAAGATGTCGCGAAATCGTGCGTCGTTCTTGTCGCCGATGCCGGTGTCGATCAGCAGGAGATCGTCGCCGCTCGCCACCAGCAGGCAGTTGGTGGACATGGGGATGCGGTTCTTCTCGTCGGGTTGCTTGACCCGTTCCCACAACACCCGCGGTACGACGCCGAACATCGCGCCGCCATCGAGGCGAAATCCGCCGTCGCTGACCAGGGTCAGGTCGAGAGCGCCGAGCTTCATGGGCTGCCTCCATGGATCGAATCCTGGGCATTCGAGTCAAGAATTCGATTCATGGATCCACCTGGGGGGTCGCGAGTGCAAAGAGCGGCCCACTAGATCTCCCGGATCAGGCGACGGTGACCGAGTCGTCGAGGTAGACGTCCTGGATGGCGTGCAGCAGCTTCACACCCTCACCCATCGGACGTTGGAACGCCTTGCGGCCCGAGAT
>CAZMEL010000011.1:0-2241 GCA_964565225.1 uncultured Thermoanaerobaculia bacterium
CTCTTGCGGGCACGGGGTCGAGGTCTGACGACGTAGAATTCGTCCTTCTCTTGTCAGGTCTTTCCGCTGGGTCGAGCCGGCTTTCCTTCCGCCAGGTCTCGAAGGGTCGCGTCGACTGCGAGCGGCTTCGAGCTCTCTCCTGGCGCTGTGTCGGGAGGCTTCTTCGGCACGTTCCTCTTCGACCCGCTCGACCTGGCTCCAGGACCGCCGACTCTTGCGGGCACGGGGTCGAGATCTGACGAAGTAGAATCAAGGAAAGCAGTGGTCAGGAGGCGAGGACGTAGGAGAACACGAGGGGGGCGACGATCGTGGCGTCGGACTCGATGATGAACTTCGGGCCTTCGGTGTCGAGCTTGCCCCAGGTGATCTTCTCGTTCGGCACGGCGCCGCTGTAGGAGCCGTACGAGGTGGTGCTGTCGCTGATCTGGCAGAAGTAGGACCAGAGACGGGTCTTCTTCCTCAGATCCTGGGTCAGCATCGGCACCACGCAGATCGGGAAGTCTCCGGCGATACCGCCGCCGATCTGGAAGAAACCGACTTCCTTTTCGACCGTCACGCCCTGGTACCAGGCGGCGAGCTCATGCATGTAGTGCAGGCCGGTCTTCATGGTCTCGAGGCGCGAGATCTGGCCCAACATATGGCAGGCGACGAACATGTTGCCCAGGGTCGAGTCTTCCCAGCCGGGCACGAAGAGGGGGAGGTCGGCCTCGGCGGCGGCGAGAAGCCAAGAATGGCTGGGATCGATTTCGTATTCCGGTTCCAGCTCGCCGCTGCGCAGCAGCCGGTAGAGAAAGTTGTGCGGAAAGGCCCGCTCGCCGGCCTGGTCGGCCTCGACCCAGAGCCTGGCGACGGCCCGCTCGATCTTGCGCATGGCTTTTTCTTCGGGAATGCAAGTGTCGGTGACCCGATTCAGGCCACGATCCGCCAGGGCCTGCTCTTCCTCCGCGCTGAGAGCTCGCCAGTCGGGGATTCTCTCGTAGGAGCTGTGGGCCACCAGGTTGAAGATGTCCTCTTCCAGGTTGGCACCGGTGCAGCAGATGGCGTGGACCTTCTCTTCACGGATCATCTCCGCCAGGAGGATGCCCAGCTCGGCGGTGCTCATCGCACCGGCCATGGTGAGGAACATCCGGTTGCCACGCTCCAGCTGGTCGGCCCAGGCCTGCGCCGCCTCGACACAGGTGCGGCTGTTGAAGTGGCGGTAGTTCCGGTTCATGAACTCTTTGATCACGGAGTGGTGAGACATCGTCTTCCTCTTCCTGAAACGCATCGCCGAGAAGGATCCTGCGGCGAGCACGGGAGCCTCTTCGGGCGTGGCGAGAGTTGGCCGTAGAGCTTCCAAGAGTAGCAAAGATTCGAGGCTCGGCGTCGTGCTCGCGGAGTGCGGTACATGGTAGAGTCCCGCGGCTCGGTGGGGCGATCGGCCCGTCCATGGTGCCAGATTCCAGAGCCCCACCGACGCCCGGATCCGCCCCGGATCCTCCAGAAAGAGTACCCGAAACCCTTCGAGGACAGAGCATGCATCGAACACGTCTCGGTGAACGGTGGACGACCAAGGATTCGGCCGATCTCTACGGGATCAAGGGCTGGGGCCGCGATTTCTTCTCGATCAACGACCGTGGCCATTTGACCGTCGGCAGAGGCCAGTGCACCATCGACGTCAAAGACCTGGTCGAAGAGGTCGCGGAACGAGGAATCGCGGCACCGCTCCTGATTCGTTTCTCCGACCTGATCCGCTCCAGGCTGGAGCAGATCCACGGTGCCTTTCATCAAGCGATCGCAGAGTACGAGTACCAGGCCGAGTACCGGGGAGTCTACCCGATCAAGGTCAATCAGAACCGCTACCTGGCGCAGGACATCGTGGCCTACGGCAGGCCGTACCATTACGGCCTCGAAGCGGGATCGAAGCCCGAGCTGCTGGCGGTCATGGCCCTGTTGGACGACGAAGAAGCCCTGGTCGTCTGCAACGGCTACAAGGACGAGGAGTACGTCGAGACTGCCCTGATGGCCTCGCGGCTCGGGCCCAAGGTGATCCTGGTGGTGGAGAAGCCGGCAGAGCTGCAGCTGATCCTCGCGGTGTCGAAGCGCATGGGCATTCGCCCCCGCCTCGGAATGCGCGCCCGGCTCTCGACCCGCGGTGCCGGCCATTGGGAGGCCTCGGGCGGCGACCGCTCGAAATTCGGCCTGGGGGCGCGAGAGCTGGTCGAGGCGGTCGAGCTCCTGCGCGAGCGGGACATGCTCGAT
>CAZMEL010000011.1:2251-56516 GCA_964565225.1 uncultured Thermoanaerobaculia bacterium
CTCGATACCTTCGTCTTGCTGCATTTCCACCTCGGCAGCCAGATCTCCTCGATCCGCAACATCAAGGACGCGATCCGGGAAGGCGGTTGGCTGTATGTCAACCTGGTGAAGATTGGGGCACCGCTGGTCTACTTCGACGTCGGCGGCGGGTTGGGCGTGGACTACGACGGTTCCCAGACGAACTTTTCCTCGTCGATGAACTACACCCTGCAGGAATACGCCAACGACGTGGTGTCGGGCATGATGGAGGTCTGCGATCCGTCCGGTGTGGCCCATCCGATCCTGGTCACCGAGAGCGGGCGAGCCACCGTGGCCCACCATGCCATCTTGATCGTCGAGGTGCTAGGGGTCGGGGAGTTTCGCATGGGGGAGCTGCCCGAGAAGCTGGAGCCCGGCGTCGAGCCGGTGTTGCAACATCTCTTCGAGGTCTACCAGGAGCTCAACGCGAAGAACGTGCGCGAGGCCTTGCACGACGCCGCGCAATATCGCGACGACTGCCTCACTCTCTTCAATCTCGGCCACCTCTCCCTGAGCCGCAGGGTCCTGGCAGAAGACATCTTCTGGGCCATCTGCCGCAAGGCGCAGAGTCGGGTTCGCGATATGAGCAAGATTCCCGCGGAGCTCAAGAGCCTGGAGGAAACGCTGGCCGACACCTACTTCTGCAACTTCTCGGTGTTCCAGTCGCTCCCCGACTCCTGGGCCATCGACCAATTGTTCCCGGTGATGCCCATTCATCGCCTGGAGGAGCGCCCCGAACGCCGCGGTATCCTCGCCGATATGACCTGTGACTCCGATGGAAAGATCGATCGATTCATCGATGCGAGAGAGATTCGTTCGGTGCTGGAGCTCCATCCGTTCAGCACCGAGGAACCCTATCATCTGGGAATCTTCCTGGTCGGTGCCTATCAGGAGATTCTCGGTGATCTCCACAATCTCTTCGGAGATACCAATACGATACATGTCGAGTCCGATGGCCAGGGCGGCTACCGGATTCAACACGTGGTGGAGGGCGATACCGTTCGCGAGGTATTGCGATACGTCGGATTTCAGCGAGGGGAGCTGGTCGCTTCCGTGCGCCGGAGCGCCGAACGTGCCATTCAGCAGCAGAGGATGACCCGCCAGGAGGCCAGAAAGCTCCTCTCCGCCTACGAAAGTGGCCTCGCCGGCTATACGTACCTCGAAAAAGAGTGAACGAAAAGGTTGTCTTCCTCGAAGATGCAGGAATCGAAGGGTTCCCTCAATGTCTGGCCTCGATGAAACCAACGAGAGGTCGAATGTACATTTCCTGCATATCGGTAAAACCGGGGGAAGCGCGATCAAGCAGGCCCTCGAAACCTGTCTGCAGACCTCTCGTTTCCGGATTCTCCTCCACCACCACGGGGTCTCCTTGCAGGATGTTCCCGAAGGGGAGCTCGTTGTCTTCTGCCTGAGGAATCCGATCTCTCGTTTCGTCAGCGGTTTCTACAGCCGACAGCGAAAAGGGCAGCCGCGGTATTTTTCCGAGTGGAGCGCGGCCGAACGAGAGGTGTTCGAACGGTTCGAGACTCCCGATCAGATCGCTCGCGCCCTGGCCGAAGAGTCTTCGGAGAACCACGAGGCCGCGAGGCGGGCCATGGTCAGCGTCGAGCATTTTGCGCCGTTTCGCACCTGGCTCGTCGATCTCGACTACTTCCGATCGCGGATCGACGATGTGTTGTTCATCGGCTTCCAGGAATCCCTGGACGCCGACTTCGCCGAGCTGGTGCGGATTCTCGGGGCTCCGCCGGCCACGGCCCTGCCGACCGACGACGTGGGAGCCCACCGCAACCCTCCCCACCTCGATCGATCCATCGCGGCGGCCGGAGCGGCCGCTCTCGAGCGTTGGTACGCGGAAGATTTCGTTTTTCTGGAGCTCTGCAAGAGAATACGAGCGGCGAGGGAAGCGACGCGGCGACGATCGAAAACGTAGGAGAGGAACCTGGACATGGCGAAGAGCTCGAATCGGAGCGGCATCGATCGATGAAGATGCTGCCGAGCCTGTCGCTCCTGGCCTCGCCGCGTTTCACGCCCAGAGAGCTGATCCGGATGACGCGGGGAGAGCCGGAAGGGCTCGATCTCTGCATCGGCGGATTTCGGCAGGTCGCCTGGAAAGACATCCTGGCGGTCGCCGTGGTGGCGGTCGGGCGGCCCACCCCCGAGGCCAATCTGTTCCTGATTCTCCGCAACCAGTTGCGCCCGTTCCGGGTACCGGCTTCCGAGATCGACTTCGCCTCGTTCGGGCTCGAATCCAAAGACTCTGTCGAAAGGATTCTGCGGCGACTTCTGATCGAGGTCGATCGCGGAGGTGAGCACATCGCCATCCCGGAGGCGACCGCGAGCTTCCTGCGTGGCGAGCCGGTGCCTCGGGCGACCGAGATCGAGCTGGCGGCCCTGACCACGAGCTGGATGGCGGGGATCTACCCGGCCCTGCGAAAGGAGCTCGAGCCGGCTCCGGAGGTACCGGAAGAGGAAGAGGAAGACGAGGAAGGGCCTGCTCGCCGAAGCTTCTGGCAGGGCGACGACGACTCGGTGCCGATCTTCGGGCCCGCCTCTCCGGTGGCTCCTCCTCCCCTGCTGATCCCGCTCGAGCAGCAGATTCCGTACGGACCCCAACGGGAGAAAGTGGTGCTCGCCGATCTCCCGGAACGGCTCGCGATGGCCGGGCGGGAGCCCCGCCGCAGGCTGGCCCTGTGGGGGCTGGCCGGGCTGGTGACTCTCTTACCCGTCGCCTACCTGGGAGTCGTCGCCGCGTTGCTCTTTCGGGTCTATCGTCATGCCGCGGAAGACGGGCTGGCGCTCTTTGCGGTGGGTGAAGAGGGGGAGAGGTTTCTCGGCATCGGCGACTTCTTCTTCCTCTGTCCCGTCGGTGTTCTGTTGTTGCTGGCCATCGCTTTCATCGAGCCGATCTTCATCGGGCGGCGGACATCCCATCGAGCAACGGTTCTGCAGCCGGACAAAGAGCCGGTCGCCTGTTCGTTCGTCGCTCGTGTCGCCCGGCTGGTGGGAGCCGAGGTGCCGCAGGTGGTGGAGGTCACCAGTGATGCCGGTATCGGCGCCGAATGGCGCAAACGCGATGGTGAGCGGCAGCGGGTGCTCACCCTGGGGCTGCCCATGGTCGCCGGGCTCTCTGGCCGGCAGCTGGCGATGTTGTTGGCGGGAGAGATGCTGGTCTTTCGGCGTCGCTCCGATCGCCGGGCGATGGTCTGGATCCGCCGGATCGACGATACCCTCGCCGCACTCGGAGCCCGGTGTGAGGATCTGCAACGCAAACGCCGGGAAGGCGTGGGCCACCTGGTGCGGCGTCTGGGTCTCGGGGCGGTGGTCGATTTTCTGCTGCTGGCGGTCTTCGGCCTGGTCCGGGGCTTGGTCTTCTGCCTTGTATTCCTCAGCGGGCAGGTCCGGAGCCTGGTGGACCGCTGGACGGAGGAGGAGGGGCGGTCGACGGGAAGGCGCCTGGAGAGAGAGGAAGAGGCCGGACGTCGGGAGGAGTGGGTCGAGCAGCTGCGGGCCGCTCAGCTCGAGACACTCTTCGATGGGTTGGCAGGAGAGGGCGCGATGCCGGCCGACCACTTGCCGGCACGCGGAGTGTTGAGGGCCCTCGAGGTCAGGGCGGGCTCCGGAGGCGAGCCCCTCGCCCCGTACGAGGGGATGCCGGCCCCGGCCCTGTTTCGAGATTTCTCGACCCTCGCGCGGCAGGTGACCCGCGACCTCCTGCGCACCGAGGCCGGCGGCGTAGCGGCGACAGAGCCCCTGGAGGACGTCTTGCGGACGCAGTCGGGAGAAGATGCCGAGAGTGAGGTCCGGAGCCGCTATTTTGCCGAGACTCTTCTGAGCTGGCGGCCCTTGCCCCTTCCGGCTGCTCTCGAGTGGTTGCCCGATCCTCGGCCCGACGGGGAGCTGGTGGCCGAGCTGGGCCGGCTGCGAGAGCGCTTCGTCGAGCAGGCGGCCACCCATCGCACCTTGCTGGCCCATTTCGACCAGGCCATGGCCCTGCGGATCTCGGCGCAGCAGGCCGCAGAGCTGATGCGCCTGGGGCTCGATCTCGACCCGAGCTCGTTCGGCCTGTCGGCGTGGGATCTCGAATCGACACAGGGCCAGATCCACAAGGCGACCGAGCACCTGCGCCGTGTGTCCCAGGCGCTCCGCAGCCACGAGATGGCGTCCGGGCAGCGACTGCTGACGGCCCTCGCCCTGGTTTCGAGCGAGGAGAGAGCGGTGCGGTTGGAGAACGCGGCAGAGCGGGTTCGAGAGGTGGGCGGAATCCTCGCAGGTCTGGCAGGAGTCCAGCGCTCGTTCCCCGTCTGGCTCCGCCTCCGGGAAGCGCTGACCGTGCTCGGCGGGGTCGGGAAGCACCTCGGCAACGGAAACGAGGATCCGGAAGATTGGCGGGCTCGCTGGATCGAGAGCTGGCGGAGCCTGCAGAAAGAGCTCGGTGCCGTGCCCGATCTGTTTCACGTCGGCGGGCTCGATTTTTCGGCCGTGATCGGCGGCCTACCGAACCACGAGGTCGCGGCAGCTCGCGACGGAATCGTGCGAGCACACTCCTTCGGGCTTCGTGGCCTCGGGCGTCTCGCGGCCCTGGCCGAGGAGATCGAGCTGGCCGCGGGATTCGAGCCCCTGCCGAAGAGTGATCCTCTCCAGGAACGGATGCCCCTGCCGATGCGATATCCACGGTCGGGTCGAACGGCGTGGTAAGCTTCGGCCCATCGACTTGGTAGCGGGTGCTCGCCTGATCTGCGCTTTGCAACTGTCGAGATCAAAGCTTCAAAGAGGAGTTCGCGGAATGAGCTGGGACGAAGAAGAAGACAATACGGTCTATACCGTCGTGGTCAACCACGAAGAGCAATACTCGATCTGGCCTGCGGATCGCGAGATGCCGCTGGGCTGGAAAGCCGTTGGCAAAGAAGGCAACAAGCAGGATTGCCTCGACTATATCGAGGAAGTCTGGACGGATATGCGTCCCCTGAGCCTGCGCAAGAAGATGGAAGAAGACGCCAGGAAGCAGGCCGAAGGCTGAGCGACCGGCGAGCCCAGCGCGGCTGGGCAACGGCTTCCGGGCCGATCGCCCGATCAGACGCTCGAAAAAAGGCGGCCCTCTGGCCGCCTTTTTTCATGCGCAAGGAAGATGCGCGGGGAGGCCGGCTCGCAGCTACTGGCTGAGGATCGAGGCCACTTGCAGAGCGAGTCGGGAAGTGGGAGAAGCTACGAGCTCCCCCAGGGCTTTCCCGAGATTCGGTGAATGCTCCAGGGGTAGCATCGCACCGAGAAGAGAGCCGAGATCGCGAAGATCCTTCTCTTGCCGGCTCGGCTTGGAATCATCCGGAGGGGCGTAGAACCCGAAGAGCTTGCAGATCCCCGAAGCCCTTTCCTCGATCACTGTTCGGGTGCTGATCTCTCCGTGGGCGAGGCCTCGTTCGTGAGCGAGCAACACGCCCTGTACGAGCTGGGCAAGCCGATCTTCCAGGCGTCTCCAGCCGGCAGGGGCGGGTGTCTTCACCTGAATCCTATCGCCTCGAAGATCTCCGAAGACCACGATCGCCTGGCCTGCTCCGGAGACGAACCGAAGAGGCTTGGGCAGGCACGAATGCTCGGGCAGCTCGGCATTTGCCGTTGCCTGGAGCTCCGGGTGGGTGGAGTCGCCGATCAGGCCCAGGCCCAGCGCTCCGGTCTGTAGATCACGGAGGGCATAGAGCTCACGCTCGTCCGAGCCCCCGATTCTCTCCGAGAGCTCGATCTCTCGTGCCAGCTCGGGCCGAGAGAGCAGGTGCCAGGGCCGCGCCGGCCGTACCTTACGCAGCGCGAAGATGATGTCCTTGTCGTCCGGACCCGAGTGATGATCGATTTCTTCGAAGCCCGAGTGTTCCGCGAACCTGCGAACGATGGCCGAGGTGAGCGGATACATCCGCCCGCCGTATCGCTGCCCGATGCGCGGATGATTGTCGCGAAGCTGCTGCAGAAACGAGTGGAACCCCCAGCGGCTCTCGTAGGTGCTGGAATGGACGGAGAAGGTGCCACCCTTCTTCAGGGCTCGGTTGACCTCGGCAAAGTAGCGAAAGACTTCTTCGGCTTCGAGGTGGATGAAGACATCGTAGGAAAACACCAGGTCGATGCTCTCGTTCTCGAGAGAATCGAGCTGTCCGTCTCGGACGAGGAGCTCTTTGGCCTTGCCGGCGCAGGCCGCGTTGGCCCTCTGGATCATCTCTCGACTGATGTCGACGAGAAAGAGCTCCCGGCAACGATCCACGAGCAGACGAGAGAATTTTCCTCCACCGGGGCCGATTTCCACCACCGTCGCCTCCGGGTGGAGATACGGCTCGGCGAAACGCTCGAAGATGAATCGCGTGTGCTCGGGCGGCGCCCATTCCTCGCCGAGGATCCCCCCGCCGATGCGAGGCCCTACCCGGTCTTCCCAGGATCGGCTGTAGGAATTCCAGAAGTCGGCGTGATCGAATTCTTTCTCCGGGGCCTCGGAGTCCGGAGCATTCGGGGGCTTGGGCTCAGTCATGAGTACCTCAGCAAGAGAAGAACAGTCAGTGAATCGGGGTGGGCCGAAGGTTCTGGGGCCAATCGTCTTGGAAACCCGGGAGGGAGTCAGGGCTCGAAGACCTCTGCCACCATCTGGGCGATTTCGCGGTAGCCTCGCGGATTGGGATGGCCTTCGGTCTCGGTGTGGAAGAGGAAAGACCTTGGTTGTCCTTCGAGCAGGGCCAGAAAACGGTCGTGCGGATCGACGAGAGTCAGGTCGAATTCGGCGGCGGCTTCGCGCAGCTCGGCGCTCATTTCGGCGGCACCCTGATGATACGGCGTCCGGCCCGGTAGCGGAAAGGCCGAATAGGTCAGGAGAACGAGCCGGACGCCCCAGGTCTCCGTGATCTCCACCATCTGGCGAAGGTCTTTCTCCAGGAGATTCCGGGCCTCTTCGAGCCCGAGGCGTTCGTGCAGATTGCCCTCGTGGCGAATCAGCAGCTCTCCAGTGGTGCGATCTCGGTGCTCGACCCCTACCTTGCCCTCTTCCAGCAGCACCCTCTCGATCTCCGGGCGCTCCACCGGCGGAGGGGTGGACGAGGCGTGCCGGACGTTGATTCGCAGCAACCGGATCATTCTCGTGATCCGCCAACCATCGAACCAGTGGGTGAGGGTAGAACGGGACCGCTCGATCTCGGTGTCGCTCTGATTCCAGACATTGTTGATACCACTGCAGACCACCACGGCGGTCGGGCGATAGCGAGTGATCCAGGCGGGAAGCCGGGCGACGATCTCGGAAGAATTCATGCCGGGAAGCCCCAGGTTGATCACCTGGTAGCGATCCGGCGCTCGCTGGTCCAGGAGTGCCTGGAGCTGCCCGGGGTAGGAGTCGGGAGCGTCGTAGAAGACTCCGTAGGTGTGGGAGTCGCCCAGGGTGAGAATCCGTGTCTTCTGGCCTTCGACTCCGCTGGTGCTTCGGTGCCCGACAAAGCTCGCGGCGATCCGAAGACCGATCTCCAGCAGGAGGATCGCCAAGACCAGGCCGAAGAGAACGAGGGCGAATCGCTCGACGAAGAGCCGAAACCAAGGTCGTTTCATTGCATGACTCGAAGGATGCTGGAAGCCTCTGGGGAGGGCGGTTCGGGGCAGGAGCTATCGGTTGATGATCGGAAAGATCATAGCACTGGCACGCCGAGGATTCAGCTCTCGATCGAGATCGGCTGGGATACAATCTCCCTCGGCCGGGGTGTCGGCTCTCCTACGAGCCATCGTCGATTTCTTCCAGGTCGGGGAAAAGTATCGGGCTCGGAGAGCTGAACCAAGGTTACCTGGGGAGTCGAGAGGTTCCTGATCGTGAGATCGACAGAAGACTGAGGATGGAACGAGCTCTCATCATCACCGGCATGCACCGGTCGGGTACCTCCCTGGTCGCCAGCCTCCTGCAGCGGTTCGGGGTCGATATCGGTGAGAATCTCCTGGGCCCTGGCGAGGGCAATCCCCGCGGCCATTTCGAAGACCTGGATTTTGTCCGTTTCCACGAAGACTGGTTGCATCGAAGCGGCCAGCGAATGTTGCTGCAGAACGATTTCCGTCCCCGTGTCTCCTCCGAGGAGCGAGATCGGGCTCGACGCCTGATCGACAGCCGCCAGGGCCAGGGCTTGTGGGGATTCAAGGATCCGCGCACCAGTCTTTTCCTACCCTTCTGGCACGAGCTCTTGCCCGAGGCCCGGTACCTGCTGGTGTTTCGGCACCCGATCGACGTGGTGCTCTCTCTCCTCCGCCGAGGCTCGGACTATGAGGCGCTGGTAGATCCCGCCGCCGGGTTGCGATCATGGGCCGTTCACAACCGGTGCATTCTGGAGTTCTATCGTCAGCACTCCGAGCATTGTTTTCTCGTCGAGATCGATTCCCTGACTCGAAACATCGACCGCTTTTCCTCGGAGCTCTCGCGGAAGCTCGGGCTCGAGATCGACGGGGCCGACGACGCATCGGAGCTCTTTGTGCGGGGAGAGCTTCGCAGCTTTTCCGGAGCCTCCGGATTGAAGTCGCTCCTCCGGCGGCTGATGCCAGAGGTGATCGAGCTCCTGGAGCAGCTTCGCGAGGCTTCCGATCTTGCGGGCGCGGAGGATCTGCTGCCGGGACCGGCGCCGGATCTGGGAGCGGTCGAAGACCTGGCGGCCCGGATCGGTGAAAAACTCGATTCGGCAGAGCTCTCCACCGCCATGGTGCCGGCCCTTCTCGCAACGCTCGATCCCGCCGCAGTCCAACATCGGCGCCAGCGCCTGGAGGCGTTTGTCGGCCACCAGCAGCAGGCCGAGAGGCTGCTGTCCCTGCGCGACGAAGAGATCGTTCGGCTGGTGGATCACGCGGCCAACCTGGAAGCCCTGCGGGCGGGCGGCGACGAACAGGTGAATGCGCTGGCGGGCCATGCCCAGAACCTCGAGAAGCTCCTGGCCAACCGGGATGCGGGACTCGAAGCCCTGAAGACCCACTGCAAGAACCTCGAGAGTCTCCGGGAGAAAGACTCGGAGCATCTCTTGCTTCTCGAGAAGCATGGGAGGAATCTGGAGAGTACTCTGGAGGAGAAGGAAACGGCCCTGCAGGATCTCGTGGTCCACAGCTCCAATCTGGAAGATCTCTGGCGGCTGGCTCGGGCCGATGCCGAGGAGCTTGCCAGGGGGCTCGGGGTGATGTCCGCGGATCTGGCGGAGGTCGAGCGCCAATGCCGAGGCCTGTACACGGAGGAAGAGGGAGAGGGAATCCCCGCACGGGCAGAGTGCAAGGAGGAGCCGGGAGAGCCTACCGCGAACCCGGACCGCCCCTTCCTGGCTCGGGAGCTCGATGTGGTCCACGATCTGCGACGGCGGATGAGAACGAGCAGAGACGTTCTCGCTACCGGTTTTCAGAGGTTGGAACGGGTCGAGGGCCTCGAACGACGGGTCGCGGCTCTGGAAGTGTCGTTACGCAAGGCCGAAGAAGCCGTGTCGGAGTATCGGACACACTCGGAGAGCCTCGAGAGGAGCCTCGTGAGCTCCAAGGACGAGTTGGCTTCGGTGCGAGCACATTCCGACAACCTCGCTACCGAGCTGGTGTCTACTCGTGCGCACGCCAAGAATCTGGAGGGCGAGGCTGTGCGTCTGGAGGCCGTGCTCGAAGGGCACCGGCTCCACATCGCCAATCTGGAGAGAGAACGACAACGGAGCCTGGCGATGCTCACCGAGCTACGTTCCCACGCGGACGCCGGGCAGGTTGAAATCGAACGTCTCGAGGAGCATGCCCGGGAGCTGGTGAGCCACTCCGAAAACCTACAGCGGGAAATCGAGGTGGGAGAACGGCAGAGGCGCGAGCTGGAGCGGCATGGTGAAAACCTCGAAGAGACCCTGCAACGGGAGCGCTCGCTGGTGCAGGATCTGAAGGCTCATGCCGAGAATCTGCAGCGAGATCTGATGGAAGCTCGCCAGAGTCTCGAGCTGATCGTGGCGAACGGCGAGAAAGTCGAAGCTTCGCGAGAGAAGGCCGAGAAAGACCTGGCGGCGGTGTCTGCCGAGCTCGGTCGCACCAAGAACGAGCTCGACGAATGGCGAGAGCAGGCACGGGCTCGCGGCGACGAATCGGAACGGCTGGTTGCGAAGGTCGCGCGACTGGAGACCGAGGTCGAGCGAAAGGGAGAAGAGCTCGGCAGGCGGCAGGAGCTGCTGGCCGAGAGACACCTGGAAATCCCGCAGCTCACCAACACCCTCCGCCGCGCCGACCAGAACCTGCAGCAGCTGAACTCTTCCCTCTGGATCCGATTGCTGCGGCGGGTCACCTTGTTGCCGGAGAAGTCACCGGCCGAGAACCGCTAGACGCCCCGGCGCAGAAGGCGATCGATCGCCCGGTCGAAGAGCTTTCGTTTTTCCAGTTGCCGGACGGAGCGGGCGCCGAGGTATTGCGCCAGATTCTGGCTGAAGCCGAACGGCAGGGCTCGTGCCTTCCACGACCAGCGTTCCCAGGAACCGAGATCGGGCTCGTTCTCGACCACCTCCCGCAGATGCCGGGTGGCATGTTTCGAGCAGCTCCAAACATCCTCCCAGCGGGGGATCGTGTGCACGCCGAAGAGCCGGTGCAGGTTCTGGTGGTCGAGGTAGACCCGTTTGAACTCGTACCAGATCGAGTTGTTGTGGGAGTGGATCACCCGCGACCGTGGCTCGAACACGATTCGGTGCCCGGCGAGGATCGCCCGGTGGCCCCAGTCGAGGTCTTCGCCGAACTGTCGGCGGCGAAAGGGGATCTCGAGAGCGACCGAGCGCCGAACGCTGGAGCTCACGTTGTCGAAGGCGACCCGGCCGAGCTTCTCCAGGGGAGCCAGGGCCTCCCACTCTTCCGGGCTCTCGATCTGCTGCACTCTCGGTTCGGTTTGAGTGGCGACCCAATGACGCAAGCGGTCCTTGATGAAGGGATTGGCGTCGGGCCTGGGGATCTGGCCGCTGTAGGCGCCCGCCACCCTCGGGTCTTCGAAACAAGCGACCAGGTGGCGTAACCAGCTCTGGTCCTTCGGGCGGGCATCCTGGGTGGCGAGGGCGACGATCTCGCCGCGGGCTTCCTGGATTCCCAGGTTTCGGGTCAGACCATGATCGAACTCGGAATTGGGGATCCGGAGCAGCCGGACCGGCTGGGTCGCCAGGTACTCGGCGGTGCCGTCGCGGGATCCGGAGTCGATGGCGATGACCTCGAGCTCGCCGTCGAGATCCTGAGAGAGCATGGACTGCAGGATCTCCGGGAAAGCGGGGCCGGCGTTCCAGGTCGGGATCACCAGAGATACCAGGGGAGCTGAGCGGACGCCACTGATGGAAGTTGAGCTGGAAGCGGCCGGCTCCGCCGGGGACGTGGGGAGTGCTGGCTCGGCGCTCTCGGGCAGCAGCGCTCGGTAGACCTCGGTGATCTCGTTGGCGCAGTCGATCACGTCGCGCACCTTGTGAGCCTGGCGGCTCATCCGGTCGCGCAGGTCGGGATCGTCGAGCAGGCGCTCCATCACTTCCGCCAGCTCTTCGGCGTTCCCGGGCTCGAAGCCGAGGGCCAGCCCCTGCTCCACGGCTTCCCCGAGGCCGGCGAGGTCGCAAGCCACGACGGGCAGCCCCGCGAGAGCACCCTCGCGGGCGGTGAGGCAGAAGCTCTCCCACCAGAGGGACGGCACGACCAGGAGGTCGATGCTCTCGAAGATCTTCGGCAGGTCGCGGTTCTCGTAGCGGCCGTGGAACTGCACCTCTCTGCCAGGCTGCACCAGGCTCTCGAGCTCTTCCAGGTACGATGTCTTCTCGTGGAAAGGAACGATCTCGCCGAAGATGTCGAGCACCAGCTCGGGCCGGTCCAGGCGCTGAAAGGCTTCGACCAGGGTGTGGACTCCCTTGCTGGGAATCACCGTGCCGATGTACCCGATCCGCCGGATCGGTTGCCGTCCCCGAGGCTCGGCCAGGAGCTCCTCGCGAGGAATTCCGTAGGTGACGACCCGGGTCTTCTCCGGCGGCAGGCCACCGTCGAGAAACCTCTGGCGATGGAACTGCGAAGGCATCATCAAGGTGTCGCAGAGGGAGAGCATCCGGGCGATGTGTTGCTCCCAGGCCTCGAGCTTCGCGCGGCCGAACGTTTCTCCGTCTTCTTCCGAGTCCGGAGGCGGCAGGAGCAGGTGGGGCCATAACTTCTGCAGGCAGGGGACACAGCGCCCGCGCTCGATCGGCTCGCAGATGGTCATGTCTTCGGGGTGGATCCGCTGCCCCCGCATGCAAGCCATCCAGAAATCGGAGAGCCACATCACCACCGGTGCCCCGAATTCCTTGGCTACCTCGATCATCGAGGTCGACAGGCAGGTGAGGTGGTGGATGTGCACGAGGTCGGGTCTCGAGCGTTCGAGGGTCTCTCGGAAGCGCTGGTCGATGATCGGGTGGGTGTAGAGCCTCTCGAAACGATCGCAGTCGAGGAAGTTGTTGGTGATCCGGACGACGGGAATACCTTCCCAAGAGCTTTCGCTGAGCTCGAGCTCTCCCGCCTCGTCACCACCAATACGGGTGAAGATCGAAGGCTCGTGCCCCTGCTGTTTCTGGGCATGGCAGAGGTCGCGCAGCTGCATCTGCGTGCCGCCGGTGGATTCCGGCAGATAGCTGCTGACCACGTGGAGAATTTTCATGGTATCCCTGTGCTTTTCCAGGCCGGGAGCTCAGGCTGTCGGGATCTCGCCGCGGAGCAATTGCCGGTAGCGTCCTTCCATGGTCTCCGCGTCCTCGGAAATGGTCTTGAGACGCGGAAAGCCTCGGCGCAGGTGAGCCAGCAGCTCGGGCTCCTCGAGGAAGCGCCGCATCTTTCGCTGCAGGTCTTCGGCGTCGCCCATTCGAAAATGCAGGCCGTTGCGCCCGTCCTCTACCAGCTCGGCCATCCCGCCTCGATCGACGGTCAGGACCGGGACCTCGGCGAGGAACGCCTCGTGAATGGTGAGAGGGGAGTTCTCGTACCACAGAGAAGGCACGATCAGAACATCGATCCCGGCCAGCACCTCGCCGATCCGCGAGTGATCGAAAGGGCCCGCCCAGTGGATTCTCTCGAAGCCGGGCTGTGCCTCCAGGCGCTCCTTGTAGTCGGGAAACATTCCCAGGTCGCCGTGGGCCTGGCAGGTGGCCCGAGAGTTGTCGAGGCCACGGAAGGCTTCCACCAGCAGGTGCAGTCCCTTCGCCTCTCCGATCGTGCCCACGAACCCGAAACGCAGCGCTCCTCGAGGCCAGCGTTCCTCTTCTTCTCGCTGCACGTTCTCGAAGAGCTCGGCGGGAAAGCCGTTGTCGGAGAAGAGGATTCGCTCGGGCTCGATCATCCCCTGGCCGACGAATCGGTCTCGCAGGAACGCCGACGGAGAGATGAAGAGGTCCACTGATTCGAGCTGTTC
Organism: uncultured Thermoanaerobaculia bacterium; assembly: GCA_964565225.1. Classification (GTDB taxonomy): domain Bacteria; phylum Acidobacteriota; class Thermoanaerobaculia; order Multivoradales; family J023; genus CAZMEL01. The sequence goes on from CAZMEL010000011.1 coordinate 15,642, forward strand.
GGCGATCTCGCGGGTGCGCAGAGCTACGGCGGGGATGTACGGGTCGGTGGTGCCGTCCGACGGTGCCGGCTCGTCGGCGCCCGGAGGTGGGTACATGTGGGCGCAGCGCGCACAAGCGGTGTTCTCGGGTCCGCTGCAGAGGCTGAGGTCGGGGAGGAGGAGCTGGCCCCCGCGCAAACACATCAGAATATATTCATGCAGGGTGTAGACGATCGGCAGCTGGTGGCGCCTGGCCACTTCCACGTAACCCACGCTGTGCAGATAGAGATGTTGGAAGTGCACCAGATCGGGCTTGGTTTCCTCGAGCACCTGCTCGAAGATCTCCTCCATCGTCTCGTCGCGGTAGGTGTGCCGGAAGCTGGGGAAGTAGTGGCTGTGCACGACCTCGATGAAGGGAAGGCCCTCGTACATGCCTCGGCGGATCTGGTATTGCGGTCGGTCGGGATAGATCTCCGTGAAATACAAGCAGACCTGGTGGCCTCGTGCCACCATTTCCCGAGCGAGATAATACGTGTAGAGCTCGGTACCCGCGCGATGCCGGGGCAAGAATTGATGAACGACGAAGAGGATTCTCAACTCGGCTCTCCGGGGAGCAGACGCCCATTCAGGGGCGATCATGGGCTAGCTGCCTCCATGGATCGAATCTCGAGCCTTTGAGGCAAGGATCCATGGATCCACCTTGGGGGTCGCGAGCGCAACGAGCGGTCCACTAGAAAAGCGAGGTCGACAGCTCGCGACCGAGGTGTTCGAGAGGGGCAGTTCGATAGGAGACCGTACCATGAATCCTCAGGCCCAGCCAGTAGTCGCGGAGGGGGATCGGTGAGTGCAGAGCACCTTGGAACTGGCTTTCTCCGGTGGACGGAAAGGCCCGATCTGGCCCGTGATAGACTTCCGGCCTGCAGTGGCCCGAGGGTCTTGATTTGAAGCCGTGTGCGAAGAGCAATGGCTGAATGGCGCCGAATCTCTTTCCGGAGTGGGCCCGGTTGTTTCTTCTGAGTCGATCCCGCGTGGGCTCTTCGAACATCCTGTGCCGAGAAGAGCGATGAACCAGCTTCGTATTCTCTACGTGACCAATAACCATCCCGATCTCTGGGTGGGTGGTTGTGAGGTGTACTCACTCGAGCTCTATCGAGCGATGCGAGATTGTGGAGAAGTGAAGCCCTTTCTTCTCGCTCGCTCGACCGCTCCCGGGCATTCGCTGCCTCGCGAGACCCCGTTTCGCGGCATCAACGAAGACCCGTGCCAGCTCGCCTGGACGGTCGACGACTACGATCATTTTTTCATGACTGCGCCCGACAAGGCGCAATACACGGTGCATTTCCGGGGTCTGCTGGACGAGCTGCGTCCGGACGTCGTCCACGTACAGCATACGATCGGCCTCGGGGTCGACCTGCTTCGTCAGATTCGTACCACTCTTCCCGAAGCTCCCATCGTCTATACCCTGCACGAGTTTCTACCGATTTGTTTCGCCGATGGTTTGATGATCCGCCGCTCGGATCGCGAGCTCTGCTCCGGAGCCTCGGCGGAGAAGTGCCATCGATGTTTTCCACATTTCACTCCGCAGCAGTTTTTTCTCCGAGAACGATTCATCAAGGGGCATTTCGCGTTGGTGGACCGCTTCCTGGCGCCGAGTCGGTGTGTTCTCGATCGGTTTCTCGATTGGGGGATTCCGGCGGAGAAGATCCAACTGCAGGAGTACGGTCGTTTGCCGCGAGTCGAGTCGATCCGTGAGGCGGACGAGGAAAACGACGGCCTGCCTCCCTTCGGGCATATCGGTTTCTTCGGTCAGATTACGCGCCACAAAGGAATCCTCGTGCTCCTGGAGGCGATGAAGATCCTCAAGCAGAAGGGCACGGAAGGTGTGCATCTCTTCATCAATGGTGCAAACCTGGAGGCCGAAGACGACGCCGTACGGCAGGAGATCATCGCCGGGATCGAGGAATGCAAGGGGTACATCACCTTCCGCGGGCGGTACGATGCCGCCAGTCTCGGAAAGCGGATGCAGGAGGTGGCCTGGGTCGTGGTGCCTTCGATCTGGTGGGAGAACTCGCCGCTGGTGATCCAGGAAGCCTTCATGCACGGCCGGCCGGTGATCTGCAGTGATATCGGAGGAATGGCCGAGAAGGTGACAGCCGGCAAGGATGGCCTGCACTTTCCGGTGGGCAATGCCGACGAGCTGGCGAAAGTGTTGCAGATGGCGACCTCCTCGCCTCGGCTCTGGCATCGCCTGGCGGCGGGGATCGCGCCGGTGTATCCGATGGATCAGGCGGTCGAGGATCACCTGGCCCTCTACCGTTCTCTGGTCGACCGCAAACCCTACATGGTGTCGGTGTCATGAGATGGGGCGGGGGCACGGGGAAGCCGGGTTTCTATCGCCTGCGGCGTAGAGACGGTCTGCGGTTGCGGCCCCGTCGTGGCCCCCTGGGATTTGCCGAGGTGGCCGGTTGGCTGGCCGAAGACCTGGTCTGGGTCGACGGATGGTTCACCTCTTCCTTCCACCAGGAGGTCGAGCTCTCGTTCCACACCGAAGAGGGATGGCGCGAGGTCGTCGCGGCTCGTTTTCCACACTCTCGCCTGGATCTGCTCGAGTTTCCGGGAGCCGCAGGCCAGATTCTGGTATTTCCCGCGCCCGGACTGACTGGCGACCCGACCTTCCTGGAATCCCTTTCGATACGGCTCGACGGCGAATGGTTTCGCTGGGCGCGCGAAAAAATGGCGATACGTCCGGACCTGGTCGCGCGCCTTCCAGAGAAGCTCGGAACGTTGCCGGAAGACATCGAGCCGAGCTTTCGAGCCTTTCTCCGGGAGGTCACGGGCTCCGCGGTCCGCCCCGACGACCCGATTTTTCGCCGACACGAGGTCGTGCTGGAACGCCTGTACCCCGGCGCCTGGAATCCGGAAGCGCCTGTTTCCGAGGATCCCGAAGGTCTTGCCGACCCTCTCGAGGTCGAGAGCGGAGAACGGGGTGGCGAAGAAATTTGCGAAGAGTCGCTGCCGGGCAACGGACACATCGAGTCGGGGCCTGCGCCCGGGTGTGTGGCCAATCCGCCAACACCGAACCGTGAAAGCCTCGCCGAGGCCGAAGGCGCCAGGGCCGAAGAACTCGAAGACTCGACCGTCTCCGTTTCCGAGCCCGGGCCCGAGGATGATCCCGAGTCGTCCGAGATCTTCGAAGAAGAGCCGACCGAAGCCGTGAGGGCCGGGCTCGAGGCGGTTGCCGAGGCAGTCGTTTCTACGGGGCCGGAAGGGAATCTCGAGGAAGCCGAACCGGGAGAGATCGAAGAGTCATTTCCCGCTCTGGGGGAAGAATCCCACGAACCGGAGGAGTCGACCCCGGCAGAGAGCGCCGAGTCGGATCCGCCCGAGGAGCCGAAGCGATCGATCTTCTACGGAGGTGAAGAGCTCCCGCTCGGGATTTGCATCGACGACTACCTGATCGTAGACGACGAGATGGCCGCGGTGCATGGCTGGGTTTTCGACCACCAGGAGCAGATGAGCCATCTCGATTGGGCGACGTCCGATCACGGGCCTCTGCGTTTGTTGCCCGGGGCGTTTCGATATGAGCGCTCCGCCGTGGTGGAGATGTACCAGCCGTTCTTCGGTCGATCGGCTGCCGGCAAACATGCGTTCATTGCGCTCTTGCGGGGGCCGGCGGCGACCGCGCCGGAAGGGTTCTTTCGACTCTCGGCCCGAGACGGGGTGGAGATCGAGGTGGCTCGGCCGGACCCTGTCTACGATGCGCTCCAGGTCCGCGACCGACTGTGGGAGCTGGGCCGAGACCACCTCGTCCGGCGGGATCTCCTGGAAACCGTTCTGGCTCCCTGCCTGGAGATCCTCCACGGTCAGGCTGCGGAGCGAAGCGGAATCTCCGACCTGTTCTCTCTGGGCTCGTTGGTTGCCGAGCCGCGGATCTCCATCGTGACGCCGGTGGAGGGAGACCTCGACCTGGTCGAGCACCAGCTGGCCCACCTGGCCCACGAGCCGGCGATGGAGCGGACCGAGCTGATCCTCGTGCTCGGCGAGGCGAAGCTCACCGCCAGCGTTGAACGCCGGCTCCACCATCTCTCGGTGCTCTACGATCTGCCGCTGCATCTGGTGGTGACCGAGCCGGAGAGCACCTGGGCGCGAGCGGCTTCTCTCGGGGCAGCTCAGGCCCGTGGCCGTCGTCTGGTATCCCTGCGGGCCGATGTCGTGCCGGCCGCGGCCGGCTGGCTCGAAGCCCTCGACCATGCCTACACCGAACGGGGAGCGGGTGCCGGTATCGTGGGGCCAAAGCTGCTCTACCATGATCAAACGATCCAACATGCCGGGTTCACCTTCGCCAGGGCCGCGGATTTCCTCGGCAGCTGGAGCGAGGTTTCTCGCTGCCGCGGGTTGCACCGCGCCTTTCCCGGTGCCGAGGAGGCCCGGCGGGTACCCGCCCTCAGCGCCGCCTGCTGGATGGTCGATCGCGAGCTCTTCGAGCTCTTCGGAGGTTTCGGAGGAATCTACTTCAGCAGCGAGATCGAGGCGATCGACCTCTGCCTGCGCGCTTTCGAGGTAGGCTACGAGAGCTGGTATCTACCGGAAGTGGAAATGTTCCGGCTGCCCGAAGTGCTCTCTGCACCGGCCGAAGAGCTCTCCACGTCCGAGGCGGCGGACCGCGAGGCGAAACGGCGCTTCGACCGCTGGCGCCTGACTCACACCTGGGGCGATCGGATCGAGCGGCTGATGGAGCCGTCGAGGTCTCCGAGGCGTTCGGTTGCCGTGGCGTTTCGCAGCGGCCGCTCCTGATCCTCTCCCACGCGTCGCTCGCTTTCTTCCTCTTCTCCTCTTCTCGGAGAACGAAGCTCCCAAGAGCTGTCTCCAGACGCAAAACGACCTCCGGCCGAAGCAGGAGGTCGTTTGCGAAGCGTTGCCGGGGAGCGAAGGCCCCGGCTGGAGGTTGGTTTCGCTTACTGCGCGTTGGTCAGAGCGCTGACCGCCGCCTCGAGAGCCGCCAGGCGTTCCTTGAGCTCGGCGATCTCGGCGTCCTTCTCCTCGACGACCTCGTTCAGGCCCTGGATGGAAGCGAGCGCGACTGCGGTCATGTCGGTAGCGGAGATGGTGACCTGGTTCGAACCGAGGCCGAAGGCCGCGTAGAAGTCCTGGGCCATCGGGCCGAGGTGCTGGATTTCGGGCTGGCTGATGAAATTCCAGGAGGTGACCGGCAGGTCGAGAACCTTGGAAAGAACCTGCTGGGCGTCGACAGCCTTGAAGTTTTCCTTGGCGTTGACGTCAGAGGTCACGTTGAATGCCGTGGCGTTCATGTCGCCGGTGACGGTCAGATTACCGGTATCGGTGAGGATGAACTCAGCAGCATCGGCCGGATCGAAGATGGTGAAAGTGTCACCAGCACCAGCACCAGCAACCCACTGGTCACCTGCGAGGTCGCGGAAGCGCATGCGGGCGGTGTTGTCGACCGACTCGTCTTCGATCTCGAGAATATCGGAAGGAGCGGCGCCGTCGTCGGTCGGAGAGATCTTCACGCCATTGGCGGTGATCACGTGCAGGCCGGCGTCGGGGGAAGCGGTGCCGAGGCCGATGTCGCCGTTGGAATCGACGTACAGCGAGTTGGTCGGCGCCGACGGGATGACCTTCAAGGGCAGGCGGGAGCCGTTGGTGACGTCGCGCACGAAAAAGTTGGTTTCGTTTCCGGCCAGGTCCCAGGTCTGCGGGGTGAAACCGGAGGAGCCGTCCTGCTCGAGGCGGATGGTCGGGGAGTCGCCGTCGGTGATGTGCAGCTCGACCACTGGGGTGGACTTGTTGACGCCGATGTTGCCTGCGTCGTCGACGTAGAGGGAGTTGCTCGGGGCGCCGGCTTCGATGGTGAAGGGGGTCTTGCCACCGTCGATGTCGTCGATCGAGAACTTGTTGGCACCACCGTTGCCGGAGTCGTTGGCGGTGAGCTGCCAGTCGTTCGTCGGAAAGCTGCCGGAATTCGAGGTGTCCTGGAACTTGATTCGCAGGTTGTTCTCTTTCAGCCGCAAGGTGTCGAAACCGAAGTTCTCACCGTTGTTGCAGTCCTGGCCGACGCAGGCGCTACCCTGGACGATCAGGTCGTCGGCAAAGACCTGATCCTTGTCGGGAAGGGCGAGATCGCTGTCGGCCTTCTCGACGACCTCTTCGGTGTCGAGAAGGAGCGCGCCACCCTCGACGGTGATGTAGCCGGTCTCGACCACGGCGCTCGGGACCTGGCGGGTGAAGGCCTTGTCGCTGGCCTCGCGGGCCTTGGCGAGAGCACCCCGGGTCGCTTCGTCGATGGCGGGGAAGGCTTTCAGCTCCCAGGTGTAGGAGCCGTCGGCGAGATCGAAGATCTCGACGTAGGGCAGGTCGGCACCGTCGAACTCATAGGTGAGCACGCCGCTGGGGCCGGAAAGAGTGACCTGGAAGCTGCCATAGGCGGCATCGGGAAGCCAGGCGATCGAGTGGGAGTCTTTCTCGATCGCGAGAGCGGAAACGCTGAGCGCTCCGGCGAAGCAGAGGGCGAAAGCCAAGCAGATGCTGATGAATCCTGTGCGCTTGTTCATGTTGATCTCCTGATGGATGTACACAAGGTGAAAGTTGCGGAATCCAGTGCTGCTGGTGAACCTTGGTTGTAGAAGTCCGGACTCCGACCGCTGCAGAGAAACCCATTCCTTCTGCCGACTCGGGCAGATAGACGATTCCTTTCATTGATCGACCCCGAATCAACGATTCGGTCGTCAGATCACTCTACGAAGTGCTGGGGCAGGGAAAGAAGGTTTCGAAAGCTTCTGCGAGATTCGCTTCGGCGTTTCGCTCTGATCCAATCTGCCGCAGTTACGAGCTCTAGTTGTCTGACTGGCTGTTGGCTTCTTGCGAAACCTCTCAGCGCTGTTGCCTGCGTACTGTGTGGCTGCCTTGAAGAATGCTGCCACGGCTGATTTTCTTTAAGCTGGAGTTGATCGAAGCCAGCTCGGAGAGAGCTTTGGACGGCTTTGCACTCCGGCTCGTTTTGGATGTGCAGAGTGTAGCCGAACCCGAGTTGCTTGTACAGCACTTTTTTCGAGCCGGAGGCTTTCTGCGGAGAAATCGTTTCAGGTGCCCGGGAGGGGTCGGGATGCTACGGCCCCAGGGCGATGAAATCGATCCGTTCGAAGTCCGCTGCGCTCCAGCCTTCGATTTCGAGCCGATGGTCACTCCCGGGCTCTCTCCGCCAGCTGGGTGCGAAGGCGTCGAGCTGGCGGAGCCGATGGTGCAGGAAGCGCTCCGGGTCGTCGCACACGAGCGGACCGGATGAGCTCGTGGGGCCCTCGTATATCCATCGATCGTCTTCTTCCTGGAGACCTGCGTCGGGCTCCTGCTCCATAGAGCCGCTCCGTTCCGTGTAGATCTCTCCCGGCCAGGAATAGATGAATCGCTCGAGGAGCGTCTGTCCGCGGAAACGGGAGAGCCGGAACGAGCCGCGCGACACCCTGTGGTCGAGATAGAGGGCCTCGGTATCGAGCTGGGTTGCCAGTGCCATCGCATCCGATTCACGGAGGAACGAGGGGCAGCGGTTGAAGTCATGGGCGTCGCGGATGACCGTCCACGAATGCCCGACGATGCGGAAGACGAGAAAGCTCCTCCCATCCACGGGGCAGGGCTGCTGGTAGGCATCGGGTAGCCAGGTCCGGGCGTGATTCTGGTCTACCAGCGCACGGGCGGTGGCCTCCAGTGGAGCGAGGGTCAAGATCGTGATGTCATCCGCCTCGGGATTGGCAATGCCTCGCCAATGTGCCTTCGAGGCACGGACGGAAGACGTGGGAGGGCTCCGCAGAGCGGGCGCCGTCGGAGTGGGTTCGGTCTCGGGAGGCTCCGGAGGGGGGGCGACCAGCTCCTCGAGGCGTTGGACCAGCTCTCGGCTTCCTCCGACTCGGGCCCAGTCGAGGGCGCTGCGGCCCTCTGGATCGCGAATCTCGGGATCGGCGCCCGCTTCGAGAAGAACCTGGGCCGCGCCGAGATGCCCTTCGTCGGCGGCCATCATCAAGGCGGTACGCCCGCCGTCCTGGGCGGCGGTGGGTCGGGACCTGGCATCGAGCTCGGCACCGGCCTCGATCATCCACCGCAGGGCGGCGGACTCACCCAGGGTGGCAGCCCGCATCAGGACCGTGAGCCCGTCGGAACCGGGATGGTCGATGGAGACTCCGGAGGCCGCCAGCGCGCGGATCGCTTCGAGATCGCGATGGAGGAAGGCCCGGAAGAGAGCTCCGGTCGGCTCGCTGCTCAGCGGAACTCTTCTTCCTTTTCGCGAGCGGCGGCGATGAAATACGAGCCCACTCGAGCTCCCACGTAGAGGGCCAGGGAATCGGTGTCACGGTCCGGGTCGGGCACCAGCTCGATGTCGAGCTCGTGGGTCACCCGGAGGTTGGGCACGTAGGAAATACCGTCCTGCACCCGTTCGAACGAGGCGCCGGGATCCACTTCGGCGAGGCGAATATCTTTGATCCGACGGTCGAGAAGCCACTCGAACTGGTTTTCCATGTAGGCCCGGATCGGCTCCGGAGTGTCTTGCCAGTGGACGAGATTCAGAATCAGCCCTAGATCTTTGAATTGATGGGCCTGGCGCAAGCGCTCTACCAGAGCGTCGGGCCCTTCGACTCCTCCTTGCCCTTCGCCGACATCGCGGTTGGTCAGGGAAAGCACCGACTCACGCTTTCGGGGCTCCGGCGGAATTTCCGGCGTTTCTTTTTCTTTCTTCTTGGAGGCCGTAAGGGTCTCGCTCGCCGGGAGATCCAGGTCGTCGAGGCGCATGGAGGACAGGGTGCCGGACGGAAGCGTGAAGACGACCATTCGTCCCTTGACCGTCCAGGGGCCCTTGGTCTCCACGGTGTTCCCATCTCGGGTGACGAGCCAGTCTCCGTGGCTGGCCTGCGGGGCCGAGAGGGAGAAGAAAACGAGGGCTACCGTGGCGAGAACGAAATCATGCGTTTTCATGCAGCACCTATGTCGGGATGAGGGGTACGACTCGACACCACCGAGTATATCTCACCTCGGAGGAGGCCTCAGCGAGCGACGATGACCAGGTCTTCGGACTCGATGGGGTGGAACGGCCGCGCGTCCATGGCGCCGTAGAGCTCGCGGCGAGGGAACCTGGCGACGTCGAGAATCGTGCCGAGCTCTTCTCTGCGCCAGGCCTGGAGAGCGGTGACCCGGTGGCTCAGGACGTCGACAGGAGTCTCCTCGCCGGGGCGATGGAGGAGCTCCGAGACCGAAACGGTCACGATGTCGTCGGGTCGCAGGTCGAGGAGCCGCAGGCACACTCGATCGCTGCCATCGTCCTGGTGGTCGACGATCAAGGGAAGGCTTTGCTGGCGCCGGGCGTAGATTCTCTCGAAGTTGCGCAGCTGGATCACCAGCGGAGCGCCGGGCAGAAGGCGGCGCCGAAGGCCGACGGCCATTCGGGCCACCGCCTCGGTTCCCAGCAGCTGGGGCAGGGTATTGCCGAGCAGGAGCGCGCCGCCGAAATGACCACGGACTCCGGCCTCCACCGCGCCGATCTCCCCCTGGACATACTCGACCCCATGGGAGCCCGACCGTCGCCGCGCGGCCTCGAGTCGTTCGCCGGAAGCGTCGATCCCCACCGCGGAAAAGCTCCGGTCGGCGAGCCATCGGCAGTGCTCACCGGTGGCGCAGCCGAGATCCAGGATGCGGGTAGACGGGGTAGCCGCGAGCGTTCTCTCCAGCAGCGGGCCCTCGAAGGCGAGGCGAGACTCCCAATCGACGGGGTCTCTGAGGTCGAACGGGGAGAGGCTCTGCGAGGGCATCGCGGGAAAACGGAGAGCTCAGGTCAGGGGCAGGAAGATGAGCCCGTGGAAGAGCCCCAGGACGTAGAGAGGCTCTCCGGGCTCCGCGAGGTACGCAATCTGGAATTGACCGTAGGTCAGGACCCGGACGTTTTCGTCGTCGAGATAGGGGTAGGGTTGCCCTAGCTCCGGGTAGTCGAGAAGAGTTTCCACTCGGTTGAGGAGTGATTCGATGGTTCTGCGAGCAGTGGTCGGCCGGTCTCTGGCGATATACGCGTAGATTTCCTTGAGGGAGATCTCCGCCTCCTGGGTCCACCTCAGGTCTGCCATGTCTTGAAGCGCCTTCTCAGCTCTTCCGTGGAAATCGACTTGGCTTCGGTCGCGTCGCGCAGGCCACGGCCGACGATGCGGCGAAAAGCGAGGTGGCGGAGAACCTCATCGAAGGAAACGTCGTCCGATTGATCCTCGACGATCTTGCGGATCAGGTCTTTGGCGCCGGTAGCGGGTCTGGTCATCGGGTGGCCATCGGTCCGAGGTGGATTGCAGAGCGGGAGTATACCGCTCTCGGGTGGACTGTAACACTCGAATCGAAGGAACGGGGAAGCGCCCCCGCGTCCGATGGACGTGTCGCTTGCTCGCGGCAGAGCGGTGCGAGGAGCAGGCTCGAGAGCCGAGGGCCTCGAACCGGTCGGAAGGGGCTCAGTTGGAGAGAGTGACGACCTTGACGCCGGCAACATTGGCGTTGCCCGAGACATAGCCGATCGCGCCACGGTTGCTGGCGACGAACTGGACGACGTCGGCGTCGCTGGAGGCTTCCGGTGGCGGAACGGACTTGCCCGAGAAGATCTGCCGCTGCCAGTAGCTCTTGATGCTGGAAACGGACCGCCCGTGGACGTCTTTGGAGAATTTCTCACGGACGGGTGAGCGGCTGTCGAGGTCGATCGGCAGAGCGGGGGTTTCGTCTTCCCAGCGCGAGGTCTTCTTGAGCAGGAGCTTCGAGACGCTCGACTTGCTGACGCTCGTCTGGGGGTTCTCCAGATTCACGATCACCATGTAGTCGTCGGCCAGGGCCGAGGTGTGGTTCGAGGTCGGCAGAATCAGAGCGACCAGCGAAAACAACAGAATGAAGAATCTTTTCATCGACAGCCTCCGGCGGCGGTCCAAGGTCTCATGAAAAAAGCTAGTTTGAATGGACCCTCTCGGCATGATCCCGCGCCGCCTACGTTTGTACCCTACTTCTCCAGAGAAACATCGTCTGGGAGAAATTCTCGGCATTTGTCGCAGAACCGGCCCGGGCCTGGAGCTCAGAGTGACTCTACCAACCCCCTCCGCACAATCTCCCTGATGATAGCATCTTTTTCGTCATCCGGAGATTGCTCTCGCCCTTCGCAAGCCGCCGGGCCCCAGGATCTGCTGCGATGGACATCTGGTCGTCCGTTGGGCTCACCAGACTTGGCGGCTCGAAGTGGAGAATACCGGCGCGGGGTTACAAACAGGATTACGAAATCGCTCCGTGCACCGCGATCTTGCCTCCACCCAGGCAGCGCTCGCCGTCGTAGAGCACGGCGACCTGGCCGGGGGCAATGCCCGGATCGGGCGCATCGAGAACGATCCGTAGACCACGGTCCGAGGCCTCCCACCTCCCGGGCTCGATCCGTGGGCCGTGCCGAACCTTGACGCCGAGGTGCGACCTCGCGGGTGGCTGGCCGATCCAGTGGACGTCCGGAACCAGAAAACGATCGCGCCGGAAGCTGGCGAGGTCCCGCTCGTGGCAAACCTCGATCGTGTTGCTCTCCATGTCTTTGCCGACCACGTACCAGGGGCCACCGGAGAGCCCGAGGCCCTTCCGCTGTCCGACCGTGTGGAACCAGGGGCCGCGATGGGAGCCGAGAGCTTCTCCGGAGCTCGCCTCGATGATGGTTCCTGGACGGTCGCCGAGATACCTGCGGACGAAGTCGTCGTAGCGGAATTTGCCGAGAAAGCAGATGCCCTGGCTGTCACGACGGCTCTGGTTGGGTAGACCCATCTTCCGTGCAAGCGCTCGAACGTCGGTCTTGGTTCGATCGCCGAGAGGAAAGAGGCATCGGCCGAGCTGCTCCTGGTCGAGCTGGAAGAGGAAGTAGGTCTGGTCTTTGACCGGGTCGACTCCTCGCGAGAGCCTCCATTCGCCCTCGACCTTCGAGACTCGTGCATAGTGGCCGGAAGCCACGCGGTCGAAGCCCTCCCCCCGAGCTCGGAGCTGGTCGAGAAAGACGCCGAACTTGATCCGTTGATTACACAGGATGTCCGGGCTCGGCGTCCTGCCGGCGGCGAGCTCGTCCAGCGCCCAGCGCACCACCTCACGATGGTATTCCCGCTGCAGTGAGATCACCTCGAGAGGCACTCCAACGGTCTCGCAGACCGCGCGGGCATAGGAAAGATCTTCTTCCCACGGGCACCGACCGAGATCGGCGAGCTCGTCCTCGAGCCAGATCTTCAGATAGAAGGCCGTCAGATCGTGTCCCTGCTCGGCCAACAGACGAAGCACGACCGAGCTGTCGACACCTCCGGAGAGCAAGACGGCGATCTTCATTCCTCGTTCCCTCGTCGCCGCCATCCCTGAGCGAGCCAGGGGAGCACCAGCAGGGCGGATACCGTTGCCGCGAGGGTTCCGAGCGCCACCGCGCCACCGAAACGCTGGGTCGGAGGAAAGCTCGAAAGGGAGAAGATGCCGAAACCCGCGGCCAGGACCAGCATCGCACCGGTGACCGGACGCCAGAGCTGGTGTAGGGCGGCTGCCCAGGCCCCTGCGGATGACGTCTCGCTTCCGCGAAGGCGCCGGGCGGCCAGGGTGAGATGAATCATCGAGTCGATTCCCAGGGCAAGAGCGACGTTGACGGCCGGGGAGGAAATGATGTCGATGGGCCAGCCGAGGTGCCCGAAGGTGCCGAGCAGGGTCACTGGAACGAGGAGCAGGGCGAGGCCCATGGCCGCCGTCGAGCCGAGAGAACGGCCGACGACCCAGGTGATGGGCAAGAAGAGAAGGAGCAGAGCACTGATGCCCTGGAGCAGGCTGCCGGCGACGAGGGAGGCGAGCTGGCTCTGCAGGTCGTAGAGCCCGCCGATCGCTTCCACTCCGAGTCCCAGGTCGGCGGCGGTCTGCCGGATCCGGGCCACGACCGCCGACCGGGGTTCGGCTCGATCTCCTTCTCGCATGCGCAGGAAGAAGAGGCCGCGTTTGCGGTCCGGGGTGATGAAGGTGCGGGCTACGTGGTCGTAGCGGGCGGAGTCGAGGATCTCGATCAGGCGGCTCGCCGGGAGAAGCCCGGCGAGCGGCACCCGGCGCGCTTCGTCCAGCAACACCGGGAGCGACAGCGCCATGCCCACGGCCGGATCTTCGTCCAGGGCCGCCTGCAGAGCGGCCATCTTCAGCAGGGGTGCCGCCGCGTCGAGGCGCTCGTCGTCGTCCTGCACCGCGATCAGGAGAGGGCTGCTGCCACCGTTGCGGTCGATCCGTTCGAGGCCTGGCCGGATCGGGCTCTCCGGGCCGAAGAAAGAGAGCAGGCCGGGGTCGGTGTCGATCCGGGGAATGCCGGTACCGGCCAGAAGGGCGAGAGCCACGAGCGGAAGAGCGACCCGGCTCGTGATCGGCAAGGGAAAGGGTGGCGTGGGCGCAGGGCCCGGTCGTGAGCGTGCGGAGTCGCGAAGGAACATCGGGTATAGGCCGTAGGCGAGAGCCAGCGCCGTGACCGTGCCCAGCGAGCCGGCGATTCCGAGCTCGCGGAGGGGCTTGGCGCTGGCGAGCAGGAGGCTGCCGAAGCCGAGAAAAGTGGTGACCATGCATCCGGCTGATGCCGGGAAGGTCGCACGCAGTGCATGCCTTCGGGGGTCCGGCTCGGCCGCGGCTCGCTGCCAGCTGGCGGTGAGGAAGACGATGTGGGAGAGGGTCAGCACGAAGACGATGGTGGCGATGTTCGCCGTCAGGAGACCGATGGGTTTTCCGAGCGCGTGCAGGCCCGTGAGGGTGATGGCGCAGGCTCCGGTGCAGGTGAGCAAGGTGCCCAGGACCACGGGCCAGGAGCGATAGAGAAGCGCGATCAGGAGGCCGAAGACGGCGAGCGCTGTGGCGCTGAAGAGCCGGAGGTCGTGCTCCAGGTGGCGACGAATCTGTTCTACCACGTAGGGCACTCCGGAGATCTGCAGGGCGAAGCTCGGGGCGTGCTGCTCGGCGACCAGGGATTCGACGGCCGGAACCAGCTCGGGTCCGGCCTCCGGCTCCAGAAAAGCGATGACCAGGCTCGTGTTGGGCTCCGAACCGAGTAGCAGCCGGCTCCACAGGGGGCTCTCCGCCACCGCCTCGGGGCGGGAGGGGCCGTGGGCGAGACTCTGGACTCGTTGGACCCCGGGGAGCGCGGCGAGCGCGTCGCCGAGCTCGCGCAGGTTGGCGAGGTATTCCGGCGCGAGGCGGTCGGGTCCGGTGGCGCTGAGCAGGATCTGGGGCGAGCTGGGGAAGAGCTCCGCGAGCCGTTGCGAAGCCTGGAGCTGCGGGTCGTCGGTGGAGAAGAAGAAGTCGCTCTCCACCCTTGGTGACAGGTCGACTCGGAAGAGCACGGCAGAAAACGCCAGGCCGACGGCGAGGGCGGTGATCCCGGCGAGGATGTGAAACCCTCGGTAGGGGCTCGAAGTCTCTCGGAGCATGGTCTCTGTTCCGTGTTTTCGTGTGGTTTCACCCGGTGTGTCCGAGCGCATCTCGTCCAGCGCTCGGCTCGGGCCGGGCCGGGCCGGGCCGGGCCCTGCAATCTATCAGGTGCTCATCAGCGGAACCCATGGTCGGGAATGTGGTGGAGAGACCGAGTACAATCAGCCACAGACAGCCCGAAGGGGCGACTCAAACCGGAGAGATCATGGAAACGACGATTTTCGATCGAATCCTCGATGGCGAGATCCCTTGCCACAAAGTGTACGAAGATGCCCACGTGTTGGCGTTCCTCGATATCGGCCCACTGAGCCAGGGCCACACACTGGTCATCCCCAAAGAGCGCAAACCGTTCCTGCACCAGCTCAGCGACGAGGCCGGAGCAGCCCTCGGGCGGGTGTTGCCCCGGATCTGCCGGGCGGTGCTCCGGGTCACGGGAGCCGACGCCTACAACGTGTTGCAGAACAACGGACGCGCCGCCCACCAGGCGGTCGATCACGTGCACTTCCACATCATCCCGCGGCTGGGCGAGGCAGGGCTCGGCATCGGCTGGAAATCGGGCGACCTCGATTCCCGGCAGGCCCAGGAGCTGGCCGCCGATCTGCGGCAGGCCCTGGACGCCGATGGTGAAGGGGCGGGGAGCGCCTGAGAGTTGTTTTCATCGACCTGGTCCCGAAGGGCTATCGTCCTTGGCCTGCTCTGGCTCGGGGGATGTGGCGGCGGTGATTCTCCACCGGCCGCGTCTCCGGAAGCGGCGGGTGATGCGTCTCGAATTCGCGAGCAGCTGATCGCCGATCTCTCGATTGCCCGGGTCGATCGTGAGGTGGCGCGGATCGACTTCGGGACACCGCAGGCCCGCTCCCATCTCGTCTCCGGCTGGGGGCGGGAGGAGCGCGATCGGGAGAAGGCGTTCGCCTGGGGGCTCGGAGACTCTTCGCGCCTGCGTTTCTTCTCCTCCGCTTCCGTGCCCCTGGAGCTGGTCTTCGAATGCCGGTCGTTCGATTTTCCCGGGTCGGGCGGCCAGACCCTGGAGCTCGAGCTCAATGGCGAGACCCTGGGCACCCTGAACGTGGCCGACACCTTCGAGGTCTTTCGGGTGGAAGCTCCGGCGGATGTGGTGCGTGCGGGGGAGAATCACCTGCGGCTCGTCTACGGGCGGTCCGATCGCCCGCGCGATGTCTTGTCCGGTGCCGAAGACGAACGCCCCCTGGCGGTGCTCTGGTACTTCCTGGAGCTCCGTGGCCTGCGAGCCGCGCCGGAGCCCGAATCCAGCTCCGGGGACACCACTCTCGATCTACCCCTCGGGACCCGCCTCTCCTTCTACTACGACCTGCGACCCGGAGACGAGCTGGTGATCGGCGAGATCGAAGCTAAGGGAGGGTTCGGGGGCCCCGGCGAGCCGGTTTTGCATGTGCATGTCGAAGCGGCCGATGGTGGCTTTCTCACCGACCGGAGGATCCAAGCCGCCTCGGCGCCTCGACCCTTGCGGATTCCTCTGGGGCTCGAGGCCCCCGGGTTGGTGCGTCTGAGCCTGGCGGCGTCGCGTCCGGCGCCGGAGTCGCGGTGGTTGGGGTTCTTGCATGGAGGGCGCGAAGAGCTGTCGTTGCTCCTGCCCATGGTGATGGGTCTCGAGGATGTTGTTGCCGAACCGGACTCGCCCGCCGAGGAGCCGGTTGCGCCCCCGGAGAGCGCGACCCGCCGGCCCAATCTGCTCGTCTACCTGATCGATACCCTGCGGGCGGATCATCTCGGGGTCTATGGCTACGAGCGGCCCACCAGTCCGCGGATCGATGCCTTTGCCGACGATGCGTTCGTCTTCCTGGAGGCGCGGGCACAGTCTTCGTGGACCCGGACCACCGTCGCCTCGGTGCTCACTGGATTGCTGCCGCAGACCCACGGCGTCAATCGTCGAGACGATGCCCTGCCCGAGTCGGTCACCACGCTGGCGGAGTTGCTCGGTGCGGCGGGGTACCGGACGCTCGGCTTCATCACCAACGGCAATGTCTCCGAGACCTTCGGCATGAGCCAGGGGTTCGACCACTACCAATACCTGCGGGAATCGAGAGAGTCGAGGGTCTTCCACCAGCAGTCGGACCGGGTCAATCGGCAGGTCTTTCGCTGGCTCGACACTCGCCCCGAGGACGACGAGCGGCCGTTTTTTCTCTACCTGCACACCACCGATCCCCATGCGCCGTATACGCCGCTGGAGCCCTTTGCGAGTCGTCTGGCGGCCGATGTCGATCCGGAGCTCGGGCGCCTGGAGCTCGTGCATGGGGTTTCGGCGGGTCGTACACCGGCCTTTCCCGGCCTCGACGAGGCGTGGATCGATCTCTACGACGGCGAGATTGCGTACAACGATCACCATTTCGGCCTTCTGCTCGACCGCTTGCGGGCCGAGGGGCTCTACGACGACACGATGATCGTCGTGCTCTCGGATCACGGGGAAGAGTTCTTCGAGCACGGCGGTTGGGAGCATGGCAAGACTCTCTACGAGGAGCAGCTGCGCATTCCTCTGCTGATCAAGCTTCCGGGCGAGCGCGGGCGAGGCTCGAAGATCTCCGGGCCGGTGGATCAGGTCGATATCCTGCCGACCATCGTCGAAGCCCTGGGCCTGCCGTCGGTCGTCGTCGATGGCCGGAGCCTGCTGCCGCGGATCGCGGGAGCCGTGGATCTCGAGACATGGGCCCGGCCATCTTTCGCCTATCTGCGCCTCGGCGAGGGGAACCAGAAGGAGAGTGTCGCGGCTCGGGGATTCAAGTGGATTCGGGAGCTCGAGCCGTTGCCTCAGGGCTCGGAAGGCGAGCTCTACGACCTGCGGACCGATCCCGGAGAGCTCGAACGGCTGCCGGAGAGTCGACGGGTCGAGGGAGGGTATCTGCAGCAGACCCTCGCCCGTCTGACCCGCGACCTGCGGCTCCGGGCCCGAGGGCTCGATCCGGCGAAAGCAGAGGTCGACGACGAGCTGCGCCAGCGGCTGGAGGCTCTCGGATATGTGGATTGAGGCCGTCGGCAGAGAGAGTGGTATTCTCGGGTCATGAGTGAAAGCAAAAAACCCGGGCTGAAGTCGGCCTACGAGCTGGCTCTGGAACGGATGCAGCAAGACGGCATCGAGCCGCCACGGGAAGATTCGATGGATCAGAAAGCCCGGGACGCGGTGGCCGAGATCCGGCGTCGGGCCGAAGCCAAGCTCGCCGAGCTGGAGATTCTCCACAAGGATCGCCTGGCGCGAGCGGCATCTTTCGCCGACCAGGAAAAGGAGAGGTCGGAATTCGCCCTGGATCGGGCTCGGATCGAGGAAGATCGGGATCGCCAGATCGAACGGTACCGGCAAGGGAAGTAGCAGGAAACTCTTCGATGTCCACCAGCTCCAGCTCGCAAGCGACCGTCACCGTCCAAGCCAACCCGGTCTTGGGGGGGGAGGTCGTTCTGCCGGGCTCGAAGAGCATCACCCAGCGGTATTTCAACCTCGCACTTCTCGGTCGCCTCCCCCTGGTGGTCGAGCGCCCCCTGCTCTCGGAGGACACTCTTCTATTCCTGGCCGGACTGAAAGCCTGCGGCTTTCGGGTCGAGCGCAAGAAGGACCGGGTGGTCCTACGTCCCGAAGAGCTGCCGTCGGGAGGCGAGATCTCCTGCGGCAATGGCGGCACCATGTTCCGCTTTCTGGCCGGAGCCCTGACCACCGTTCCCGGCCACTGGATTCTCGACGGAGTCGATCGGCTCCGCGAGCGCCCGGTGGGGCCGCTGCTGGACTGCTTGCGCCAGCTGGGGGCGGATATCGAGTGTACGAAGCGAGAGGGTTACGCCCCTCTGGCGATTTCGGGGGGAAGCCTGCAAGGAGGGGAGGCGACCCTCGACGCCAGCTCGTCGAGCCAGTTCCTGTCCTCGGTTCTGATGGCCACGTTGGTGGCGTCGCGACCTTCGACCATCCGCGTCCTGGGTTTGACCTCCGAGCCCTATGTCGATCTCACCCTCGACGCCTTGAATGATTTCGGTGGTCAGGTCGAGCGATTTGCCCGCGACCTCTTCCATATCCGGCCCTCGGAGCTGAGTGGGGAGAGTGCCAGGATCGAGGCCGACTTCTCCGCCGCTGCATATCCTGCTGCCGCCGTGGCCCTGTGTGGCGAGTCCCTGCGCCTGCGAGCTCTGCGCGCCGATTCGCGGCAGGGGGATCGGCGCTTCATCGACCTGCTGGAGAACATGGGGGCCCGGGTCCGCTGGGTCGGCGACGAGCTGGAAGTCGGCCGCGGAGAGCTGCAAGGAGTCGAGGCCGACCTCTCCATGATGCCCGATCAGGTGCCGACCCTGGCGGCCCTGGCTCCATTCGCAGCGGGGGTGACCCGAATCACCAACGTGCCCCACCTACGGATCAAGGAGTCCGATCGCCTCCACGCCATGGCGCGAGAGTTGAGCCGGGTCGGTGCCGAGGTCGAAGAGCTGGCGGATGGTTTGATCGTTCACGGCACGTGGCACCGGAAACGGCCGCCGAGCGATCCGGTGACGGTCCAGACCTGGGGAGATCATCGCATCGCCATGAGCATGGCTCTGGTGGGCCTGAGGCGACCGGGGCTGACCATCGCCGATCCTGGGGTGGTGGCAAAGTCCTACCCCGACTTCTGGCAAGACCTCGCGGGGTGGACACGAGATGAGAGAGCACGCGGATGAAACCCGAGACGGCAGCATGTCGACCCGCAGGGAGCTGGCTCACGGTGCCCTCGGCGGCACGTCCGGCGTCTCGATAGAGCAGGCCCTTCTCACCGATCAGCAACGTTTGTCGGTCGTGCTCCAGGGGGCGGCCCTCCTGGCTCACCTCGAGCACGGTGGCTGGATCCTGCCGGGTGGTTGGGAGTCGGCGAGGCTCGATGACGGAGCCCGGTTGCAGGTTCCCGAAGCACGCCGCGGGCGATCGCTGGAACCGGCGAGCGACCAGCTCGCCCAGCTCATTCGCAAGTTGTTTCGTTGCCAGAACGAGGTCGCCGGCCGCGGCGAGGCCCGGCGAGCCGCTCGGCGCCTGCTCGCCGTCTGGCAACGGGCGATCGTCGGTACGCCGGGGGATCTGGCGGTATCGCAAGTGCTGGAAGCGGCTCCGTTCTTGTTCCAGCCGGCCTTCGGCTCGGCGCGGAAGTGCCTGGCTGCCGAGCACTATATCGATGGAGCGCGGCATCCCTGGGTGGCCGGCCCGGGGCAGGCGCGGCGGCGATTTCTGGCGGAGGCGAAGGATCTCTCCGCCCTGGAGGCTCTGCTGGCCGGCCCACGAGCTCGGGATCTCTGGGATGGCTATCGAGACGGAGACGACCCCGAGGATCTCTACCGGGACGGGCGTTGGCGTCGGGCCGCGGCGGCCTGGGCTCGGCATCCGCCCAAGGGCTGGCGCAGCGTCGAGATGCAGGCTCGTGCTCTTTTTGCTCTCGGCCGATACTCCGAGGCCCTCGCCGTGTTGCGGCGCCAGACGCGATTCGAGTCGAAGCTCCTGAAAGCCCGTTGCCAGTTCTTCCTCGGTGAGCTGAACGCAGCGTTCCTGACCCTGCGCAAGCTGGGTGAGGGCGACCTGATCGCCGAGCAGGTGGTCGCCCTCACCGAGGTCGGGGTGCGGGTCTGGGGGGCCCGTGGCCAGCACTCCGAGATCCGTGAGTGGGTGGAGCGGTCTCTGGCCGAGGCGCGTGGGTCCTTTCGACGATCCCTGCGACTGCGCGCGGAGGTGGTCGCCGCGGGAGCGGCCTGGGACTGCAACGATTTCGAGGCCATGGAGAAACATCTCGAGGCTTCGCGGGAAGCCCTGGAGGATCCGGAGCTCGCGGGGCGTTGGCACCGCGCCCGTGCGTTGCAGGCGATGGAGGTTTCCGACGGCTTGCGAGTGATCGAGCACGTGTCGGCCGCGCTCGGCAAAGAGCGGCGCTCTCTCCAGGCGGCCGAGGCCGGGCGGCTGTGGAACGACCTGGCGGTGGGTCGCGTCCTGATCGATGATCTCGCCGGTGCGGAGCGTGCCTGTCGCCACGCCGCACGCCTGTTGGCGGAGAGCGAAGGACCCGGCCGCACCACTCTGGTGCTCTACAATCTCGCCGAGGTCCGCCTGCGTCGTGGACGAGCCCAAGGAGTGGCGGAGATCCTGGAGCGCTCCACGTCGGCGAATCGCAGCTCGGGAAACCTCCGGGGTCTGATTCGCGATCTGGAGCTCTGGGTTCGGCTGGAGCTGGTCCAGGGGCGGTTCGCCGCAGCCCTGGCCCGCTGCACGGAAGCCCGTCGAAGCCCCGAAGAGCCGGGAAGCGCCGATCGTCGCGAGGTGTTCGACGTGCTGGCCGCCAGAGCTCACGGCTGGCTCGGGGAATCGGCGGTTGCCGCGGCGCTTCTCGATCGGGTCGGGAGCAAGGGATTGGGAGAGCTCGAGCCGGAAGAGCGCCCGGCCGTTTATGCCCTTGCGGGCATGGAGGAAGAGGCTCTGCAGCAGGCCGCCGGAACTCGGTGGGCGGGGCTCTGGGCCTCGCTGGTGGCTGGCGTGCCGCCGGCCCGGGAGATCTGGACCGACGTCGAGAGCCTGGAGCCCTTTCGGGCGGCACGCCTGCTCTTCGATTGTGAAACCTTGTTGCCGGGCTCGGCTCCTCCGGAAGCCGTACGAGCCGCGGTGGGTGCCTTGCGACAGGTGGGGGCCGAAGCCCTGGCCGAAAAGCTGGAGTCTCGATCTCTCGGCGCCTGGAGGGCCCTGGAGAGATTCTTCGCAACGGAAGGAGCCTTGCGAAAGAAGGCTGTCGCGATGCTGCGAGCGGCAGGATACGGCGAGGTTCGTCTGTGGCTCGAGGTCGATGGAGAGGAGCAGGTCTGGATTCCCGGGCCCGGCGGTGAGCAGGCCCTGACGAAGCCGCTTCCCGGAGGTGGCTCCTTACAGCTTCGAGCGTCTCGTCTCGATACGGTTCTGCAGGCCCTCTTCGCCGTGATCCATCGCGATGTACCCCCTCCGAGGGACGAGCCGGAGCTGCGCCGGACACGCGCCGCGGGCCTGGGAGGGATCGTAGGAAAGAGCTCGCAGCTCACGGCAGCCCTCGATCGACTGGATCGTCTGGCCCGAGGAAATCTTCCGGTCTTGATTCTCGGTGAGAGCGGTACGGGGAAAGAGCTGGTTGCGAAGCGAGCACACCTTGCAAGCGACCGGGCTTCGGGGCCTTTCTTGCCGGTGAACTGTGCGGAGATTTCCGAGAACCTGATTCAATCCGATCTCTTCGGGCATGTTCGAGGTGCATTCACGGGTGCTGATCGAGATCGGGCCGGAGTCTTCGAGGCAGCCCGAGGAGGTACCGTGTTCCTCGATGAAATCGGTGATCTTCCCTCCGGGGCCCAGGGCAAGCTACTTCGAGTCCTTCAGGAAGGCGAGATTCGGCGATTGGGGGAGAGCTTTGTGAGGAAGGTCGATGTACGGGTTGTCGCCGCGACACATCGCGATCTCGATACCATGGTCTCCGGTGGTGACTTTCGCCAGGATCTGTACTTCCGATTGAAAGTGGCGACCATCCGGCTCCCGGCCTTGAGAGATCGGGGGACGGACCTCGTCGAGCTCGCCGAACACTTTCTTCGGCGCCAGGAAACCGTTCGGTTGTCGAGCTCGGCACGCCAGAAGCTTCTGACCTACGACTGGCCGGGGAATGTGCGAGAGCTCCAGAACGTTCTCGAAGTGGCCGCTGCTCTGACGATCGACGGTGAAATTCTTCCAGAGCATCTCGAAATCCCGGAGCCGGTGGGGCCGCAGCAGGGCGACTATCATTCCCAGGTCGAACGGTTTCGCAAGGGTTTGGTCAAAGAGGCTCTCGATCATTCCAACGGCAAGCAGGCAGAAGCTGCGCGTCGTTTGGGGCTCACTCGACAAGCTCTTTCCTACCTCGTTCGCCAGCTCAAGATCCACTGAGTCTCGGGTTTCCTCGGCTGTCACCTCCGTGCTGTTCCGTGGCACATCGGACTCGCAATGTAGTGCTTTAGTCCGGCTCTGGTGACTTTTCATGCCTTCATGTGTTGATCTCTTGTGCACGGCAACCCATGAGGCGGAAGGGGTTGCCGTGCGTGGGGCGATCCAGGCAAGTACCGATGAGGAAAGACTTTTCTTGACTCCCCGGTTTTGGTTTTGTAATAATCCAAAAGGGTTGCTCTGGAAGCTCATGATCGAGCTTGCAAAAACACCCATTCCGAGACTTCCCGACGGCGAAAGCTCCAGAACGATCACACGGCATTGTCAGCTCGCCGTCGACCGACTCCTCAGGGACCAAGAAGCGCTCTGGAATCGAGCAGGTGTCGAGGGGTGTTCTGAATGGCGATTCGTTGCTCAGTGATCCAGGAATCGCGGCAAGCCTTTATTTTTCAGTATTTTCGGTGGATGGGGGGTTCGGGCGAGAAACGCTCGATTCACCCCGGATTCCTTCAGGGTTCGTCGGCAAAGTACGGCGGAGCCGAACGAGAGGTACCCATCGATTCCAGTGTCAAACCGCATCGGGATCAAGATTTTGAATTAGATATTCAGGAAAGAACGGCAAAGGAGAGATCATGGCAGAAGCAGAGAAGAAGCTGTACACCCTCACCGAGGTGGCGAAGGCGACGAAAATTTCGATGCCGACCCTGCAGCGCTACAAGAAGCTCTTTCAGGATCGGATCCCTTCGAAGGGAGAAGGGCGCTCGCAGCGGTATCCCGAAGAGGCGCTCGATGTGTTTCGCGAGCTCAAGAAAGAGAACATCGGAAAGCGGGGGCGCCCGCGGAAGAATGCGACGCCTGCAAGCCCCAGCAAGCCCACTCGGACTCGGCGAACGAAGAAAGCGAGCTCTGAGGCCGCTGCGTCGAAGAAAGGTGATGAGCTTCTGACTCTCACGCAGGTCAGTAAATTGACCGGAATCTCTTATCCCACGCTGCTTCGCTACGTGAAGACCAATATCAAGCAGATTCCGCACAAAGGAGCCGGACGAAACCGCAGGTTCCTGCCCGAAGCCGTGGGTGTGTTCAAAACCCTACGCGAACGCAGTCGTCGTGGGCGGAAGAGTGGATCTGCGAAGTCCAAGGCTACAGCCGGTGGTGCCAAGACAGCGCGGCGCGGTCGTCCGGCTGCGGCTTCTTCCTCTACCGAGGATATGGGTCAGCTGGTGACTCGCCTCATCGAGCTGGAGAAGTCGCACAAGCGGCTCGAAAAACTGATCATCAAGCAGCAGAAGCAGTTGGAGAAACCGTTCAAGGTGGTTCTGCAGCGCAAGTAAGGCTCTTTGCACGGGATACCAGTGGACACCCGTGGTCCACAACAAGAAACCCGCCGATTCGGCGGGTTTTCTGTTGCGTTGAAGGAAGCCCGGGGCAATCGCTCAGGACGTGATGTGATCCCAACCGAGAGGAGGTAACTCTTCGACCTGCTCTTCGGTCCGAAGCTGGAGCTTCGGATTTTCGTGAAGAAATCCGATCCGTCGCGCAGCGAGCTTCGGAGGCGGCTCTGTTCCTCGAGGAAGGGTGAACAGGAGGACATAGTCTTCCCCTCCGGCGAGCACGAGCTCGCGCCAGGACAAGGACAGAGATCGACACAGGGAGTGGAAGGTGTCGGAGGTTGGAATCGACTGCAGGTCTACCGTGGCGCCCGTGCCGCTTTCACGGCACAGGCGGTGGAGATCTTTGGCGAGACCATCGGAGACATCGATCGCACCGTAGGGAGAGTGGACCGCGAGCCACTGGCCGAGCTCGAGTTGGGGCCGGGGCAGAACCTGCCGCCGGATCGCCTGCCGGGCGGCGGGCTCCTGTGCTGCCGTCAGCTCGAGGGACTTCGGGAGCCTCACCCGTCCCTCGGCGTCGATTCCGGCGCCTCTCCGCAGAAGCTCCACGCCGAGAGCCGATTCGCCGAGTGTACCGCCGAGCCACAGATCATGCCCGGGCTCCGCCGCCCGTCGCCGGAGCCAGTGCCCGCCGCTCGGAAGCTCTCCCAGCAGGGCGAGCACGGCGGTGGTGTTTCGATTTCGCGATAGATCACCACCGGCGAGCTGGCATTCATATCTCGCACACTCCTGCAGAAACGCACGGAAGAACGAGAGGTGATCGAAGGGCTCGGAGGCCGAGAGGGCGAGGAACGTCCGGGTGGGCCTGGCCCCCATGGCGGCGAGATCCGAGAGGTTGACGGCGAGCAGTCTGCGTGCAATGAGCTCGGGGGAGAGGTCGGTTCGAAAGTGAATTCCCGAGACCTGGGTATCCATGGTGACCGCCAGCTCGCCGCTCGGAGAGAGCAGGGCGGCGTCGTCGCCGAGGAGGTTCGCGGTCACCGGTTGTTCTCGCAACCAGTCGATCAGCTCGTCTTCACCGGGCGAGGGCGAAAGGAAAGTGGGTTTCGGCAACTATGGCTTCTTCCAGCTCGGAAGGGCGATGGGTAACACTTCTTCCATGTGGGAAAGGCAATGATAGGTCATGGACTTCCGCACCGCTCTGGGCAGATCGTCGAGATCTTTTCGATTGGTTTTCGGCAAGATCAGTTGCTCGATGCCAGCCGCGCGTGCCGCGAGGATTTTTTCCTTGACGCCCCCGATGGGCAAGATCTCACCTCGAAGGGTGATCTCGCCGGTCATGGCCACGGTTCGGGAGATCGGTGTCTTCGTGAGGATCGAGAGCAGGGCGGTGGCGATGGTGATTCCCGCGGAGGGGCCATCTTTCGAGATCGAGCCGGCGGGCGCGTGGATATGAAAATCATGCGATGTGAAGAATTCGTCGGAGCCGCAGTTGTCCAGGGCAAAAGTCCTGGCAAAAGAAACTGCCGCTTGGGCCGATTCTTTCATGACTTCGCCCAGGCGCCCGGTCAACGACAGCTTTCCTTCCCCGGGCACGGCGATGGTTTCGATGAATAGAAGGTCGCCACCTTGTGCAGTCCATGCGAGGCCCGTAGCCACTCCGATCCGGTCGTGGTCGAGCATCGCCTCGAAAAAATGTTTGTCGGGGCCGAGTAACTTTTCGACTTGACGAGGGGTGACGAGCAAGGACGACCGGCGCCCTCTTGCGATTCGGATTGCGACTTTTCGGCAGATCGAGCCGACCTCGCGTTCGAGGTTGCGCAACCCGGATTCTCGGGTGTGTCCACGAATGATCTTGCGCATACCGGGCTCGGAGAAACGCAAGACTTCGGCGTCGATGCCATTTTCTTCGAGCTGTTTCGGAATCAGGTGGCGGCGTGCGATCTGCAGCTTCTCTTCTTCGGAATAGCCACTCAGAGGAATGACTTCCATGCGATCGAGAAAGGCAGATCGAGCCGACCTCGCGTTCGAGGTTGCGCAACCCGGATTCTCGGGTGTGTCCACGAATGATCTTGCGCATACCGGGCTCGGAGAAACGCAAGACTTCGGCGTCGATGCCATTTTCTTCGAGCTGTTTCGGAATCAGGTGGCGGCGTGCGATCTGCAGCTTCTCTTCTTCGGAATAGCCACTCAGAGGAATGACTTCCATGCGATCGAGAAAGGCAGGCTGAATGGGGTCGAGCAGGTTCGCCGTGGTGATGAAGATGACCCGTGATAGATCATAGGGGACCGAGAGATAGTGGTCGCGGAAGCTCGAATTCTGTTCCGGGTCGAGAACTTCCAGCAGCGCGGAGGAAGGGTCCCCCCGAAAGTCGGAGCCGATCTTGTCGATCTCGTCGAGCATGAAGACCGGGTTGCTGGTTCCGGCTCGATGCAAGCCCTGGATGATTCTTCCGGGCAAGGCGCCGACATAGGTTCGCCGGTGCCCTCGAATTTCCGCTTCGTCTCGGACACCCCCGAGAGAGATGCGGACGAACTGGCGACCGAGGGCTCGGGCGATCGAGCGGCCGAGGGAGGTCTTGCCGACTCCGGGGGGCCCCACGAAGCAGAGAATCGGTCCTTTGGTTTCGGTCTTGAGCTGGCGAACGGCGAGGAGCTCGAGAATTCGTTCCTTGACCTTCGCGAGATCGAAGTGGTCTTCGTCGAGCACCTGCTGGGCATGGTCGAGGTCCAGCTGATCCTCGCTGACCCGGCTCCAAGGAAGGCTGGTGAGCCAGTCGAGATAGGTTCGGACCACGTTGGTCTCGGCGCTGTCCGGGTGGGAGCGTTCGAGCCTGCGGATCTGGCGAGCCATCTCTTCCCGAGCTTCGTCGGGTAGCTCCTTTTCCTTCGCGAGGCGCTGGTAGCTTGCAATGTCTTCCTTGTGATCATCCCCGTCGCCCAGCTCGTCCTGGATGGCCTTGAGCTGTTGCCGCAGGAAGTACTCCCGCTGGCTGCGGTCGATCTCTTCCTGGGCCTGGTTCGAGATCTCGTGTTGCATCCTGAGCAGGTCGATCTCTCGGTGCAGGTGCTCGTTGACCGCCGAGAGGCGCTGCATCGGTGGCAGAGTCTCGAGAATCACCTGGGCATCCGCGCTTCGGAGCTCGAGGTTGCTGGCCGCAAGATCCGCCAGGCGTCCGACATCGTCGAGGTTGGCGGCGACGACCATCACCTCCGGGGAGATGTTCTTGCCCATGTGCAGGGCTTTTTCGAGGTTTTCGCGGACCGAACGAACCAGGGCTTCGGCTTCGATGTCGAGAGGCGGCTCTTCGGCGACGGCGAGGGCTCGGATGCGGGCCTGCAAGAACGGCTCGGTCTGATTCACCTTTTCGATTTCGGCGCGGGCCAGACCCTGGACGAGAATGCGGATCCGTCCATCGGGCAGCTTCAGCATCCGCATGATCATGCCCACGGAACCGATCGAATGGAGCTGATCGGGGGTAGGGTCTTCTTCGGTGCTCTGTTTCTGGCCCACCAGTAGCACCAGGCGATGATCGGACAATGCGTGGTCGATCGCGAGGATGCTCTTCTCCGTGTCGACCGAGAGGGGCACGATGATGTAAGGAAAAACCACCGTCTCCTCGAGAGGTAGGATCGGCAGTACGTCGGGAAGCTTCAGAGGTCTTTCCAGGTCTTCGGGAAGCATTGTCATGTGTTGGTCTCGATGGCCGGTCCGATGTCGCGGAGGATCGATCGGAAGCCGTTACAATGCGGGCCGGAGATGAGGTCTCCGTGCGTCTGGCCGGCGCTTCGGAGCCGGAAGAGGAGGAGGGAAGATTGCCTCAGTGGGCCGGATCGGAGCCTCCAGCGTCCCGTGGGGTCGCGTCGCCGGGTTCGGTGGCCGCAGAGTCCTCCGGGGGCTCGCCCAGGAGGCTCTGCACCTCTTCCACGAACGCCCCGATGTCCTCGAAACGACGATAGACGGAAGCGAAGCGCACATAGGCGATGGGATCGAGGGCCTTGAGCCTCTCCATCACCGCGGTGCCGATTTCTCGGGTCGAAATCTCCCTCTGCTCCTTCTGATGGAGCATCTGCTCGATCTCTTCTACCAGCTCTTCCTGGACCTGGGCCGAAATCGGCCGCTTCTCGCAGGCCCTCATGATGCCGCCCAGCACCTTGGCCGGGCTGAATTCCTCGCGTCGGCCATCGGTCTTCACGACCAGATACGGGATGTCCTCGATCTGCTCGTAGGAAGTGAAACGGCGATGGCATTCGAGGCATTCTCGGCGGCGCCGGATCGTAGCGCCGTCGCGGCTCTCTCGAGAGTCCACCACGCGGTCACGATTCTGGGAGCAGAATGGGCACTTCATGATTCAGAATCGACTTTGCTTAGGTGAGTTGGCCATCAGCGACCCACCGGCTCGGGGCAGAGGTCAGCCGGTGGAGTCGAGAGCGATGTTCAGGCGAAGCAGGAGTTTTTCCAGGGATTCGGCATCGTCGATGTCGACGTGGAGATGCTGCGCTTCGTCGACCAGCTGTTGATCGGCATCTTCGAGCTGCAGGATGAGTGAGAAGCGATGGGCTCGGGTCAGAGCCTGGCGTTTCAGAGTGACCCGGAAGTCACGATTGATCTCTCGTTTGCCATTGCTCCTGGCACTGGCGCGAGGCCGGATCGTCTCCTGGCGAAGCTTCTCGAGCTCGGCCAGGGCGTCGAACGACGAGGTTCGACTCTTCTTTTTCTTCGGCTTTGCCGCTGGCGTGCTGCTCGCTGGGGATGTCGAGCTGGCACCGGCAGCCGCCGGAATCCTGGCAGATTCCGTGGGTGGCGGTGCCTGGGTCGCCTCCGGGGGTTTCTTCGGAGCGGCTTCTTCCGCGGGTTGGGGATCCACGGTATCCGGGGCCCTCGGTACCTCGGATGTGGGTCGGGAATCTCGTACCGGAGGCTCGACCGCCGACGGAGCAGCCTGTGCTTCGGGTTGGACCGCTCGGGGGCCGGTCTGGCTCCCGACAGCGGGGCGCTCTCCGGACTGCGCAGCCGCGGAGCCGGCTGCGGGCCGGGCCGGTTCCGGAGCCCCGGTCTTGACAGGCGCCGGAGCAGGTGTCCGCGGCGGGGCCGGGCGGGGGGCGACCGGCCTGGGGCCCGAGGCGCTGCCCGGATGACTGGGTGCCGGGCTCGGGATCGCCGGGCGTGGCCCGGTTGCCGCTCCGGTCGAAGGAGCGGGTTTGGGCTTGGCGGCCTGGTCGGCCGCGAGCGGCGCCTTCTTCGGCGGAGGCGGCTTGGGGGCGACCGAACGGACTTTGGAGCCGGAGCTGGATGCGGAGGTCCCGGTGTCCTTACCCTTGGTGAGGCGTTTCTTGAGGGCGAGCAGGGTCGCCTTCGAGATCATCTTCAGGGTTTCGAAGACCCCGTCGCCATGGATGGCGGACGACTCGGTGGACGGCCAGTTGTTGCGATTCAGGGCCTGGTCGAGCTCGGCGATGTCGCAGATGCCCGGCAGATCTCGCTTGTTGTACTGGAGGACGACCGGGATGGTGTCGAGCGACAGCCCCATCTCGGCGAGATTCTCTTCGAGATTCTGGAACGACTCGATGTTGGCCTGCAGCATCGGACGCTGGGAATCGGCGACGAAGACCACGCCGTCGACCCCTTTCAGAACCAGTTTTCGAGTGGTGTTGTAGAACACCTGGCCGGGCACCGTGTAGAGCTGGATCCGGGTGCTGAAACCCGCGATCGAGCCCACGTCGATCGGCAGGAGATCGAAGAAGAGGGTGCGGTCGGTCTCCGTGGCGAGCGAGACCATCTCACCACGGGAGTCCGTGGAGGTGTGCTCGAAGATCCACTGGAGATTCGTGGTTTTGCCGCACAAGCCGGGGCCGTAGTAGACGACCTTGGCGGCCATTTGCATTGTGCTGTAGTTGAAGAAGACCATAAGCCGTTCCCCAGGAAGGGATTCGAGAGCTTAGCAGTTGCTCGCGAGCAGGGTCAACGAAGATTTATCGGTCGGAAAAAGGCCCCTGCTGCAGTCGCCGCAACTGTCTGCGCGTCTCCTCGTCGAGGGCCTCCACGGCCGGGGAAAGTGCCGGCAGAAGCTCGCCGAGGGCTCGTTTTTGGAGCTCCAGCACGGAGATTTCGCCGCGTGCGACCGGGCCGGTGATCGCACGCGGCGCCGGCTCGGAGGCCGCCACTCGATCGAGCGCGCCATGGGCCAGGGCGAGGTATCCGGCCATGGCCTCGCGGGGTAGCTGCAGCTGCTCGGCAATCTCCTCCGCGGCGGACAGCAGGGTGGCGACTCCGCCCGCCGCGAGCCGCGCGGCGAGATGGTAGGAGATCCGCCGATCGCCGCTCAGCTCGAAACATCGGCCCTGCCAGGCGGCGACCAGCCGCCGCGCCACCGCGAGGGCGTCGGCATCGCCATCGACGGCGAAGAAGACGCCGCTGGCTGCCGCAGCGTCTTCTTCCGGAGCCGGGAACGCCTTGAGCGGATGCACCGAACCGACCGCCGTCCCGGATTCCCGGAGGGTGGCCAGGGCTTCGGCGTCGGTACCTCCAGAGGTGTGGAGCGCGACCCGCGCCTGGGGAAGCTGCGCCAGAGTGCCGGCCACCTCGGTGAGCACCGGATCCGGAACGGCGACGAGCAGAAGATCCTGGCCTTCCGTGCGTAGCTCCGCGGTCGGGCACCACGATGCGCCGTATCGCCGGGCGAGCTCCGGTCCCCGCGAGCCACCGGCGACCGCGACCAGGTGTGCCCCCCGGGCAGCGAGCCAGGCGGTCAGGCTGGAGCCGACATTCCCCGGGCCGACGAGCGAAAAGCGCACCTCGTCCCAGGAAGGAGTGGTCGAATGAGGTGAGCTACCGGAGGGAGGTTGCATGTTCCTTCACCGTGCATGCGTAGACTTCGAGAGGTCGATTGAACTCGGAGCACTACCTTAAGGTAAAATGCCGGGTTGTTGCAGTTCGATGCTGTCGGCGGCCAGGGGCTGGCCGCGGTCGGCTCGGGCGGTGATCGTTTCCGAGCCGAGCCATAGAGGCCCTGTGGAGTCCCTGCGGTGTTCGAGCGGTTCCCATGCAGCAGCTTCACCGGTATTTCGAGGTGTCCGAGTCTAGCGAATGATGTCCGAACCCAAGCCAAGACCGACCGAGAGCTCACCCCCCGACACCGGGAGTGTGCTCAACGAGCGTTCGCGGGAGATCTTGAAGGACATCGTCCAGACCTATATCTCGAGCGGCGAGCCGGTGAGCTCGCGTACGGTCTCCAAGCATGGACACTTGCAGCTCTCGGCGGCGACGATCCGCAACGTCATGGCGGATCTCGAAGAAATGGGCTACCTGCGACAGCCCCATGCCTCCGCCGGCCGGGTTCCTACCGAGTCGGCGTATCGTCTGTACATCGAGAGCCTGATGCAGTGGCACCAGCTGCCGGCCGAAGAGCGGCAGTACATCGAAAACGAGTTCCGGTCGACCTCGGGTCGGGTCGAAGACCTGATGAGCGCCGCAACTCTCCTGCTGTCGGAGCTTTCCCACAATGTGGGAGTCGTGTTGACCCCGGTCGTCGAGGAGATCGTCCTGAAATCGGCAGAGTTCGTGCTGCTGGGAGGGCGCCGAGTCCTCTGTGTGCTGGTTTCGGCCACTGGATTCATCGACCACATCGTCATCGAGACCGAGAGTCCTCTCTCTCGCGAAGAGCTGATTCGAATCTCGAACTACATGACGGCCAATTTTGCGGGTAGCCGGCTACGGGAGATCCGAGATACATTGTTGGCCCGAATGGACGAGGAGCGGGTCCACGTCGACCAGGGGCTTCGCCGGGCGATCGCCGTGGCGGGCCGGGCGGTCGGCGGATCGTCCAGCCCGGAGGTCTTGATCGAAGGGACCACCTCACTTCTGGAGCAGCCGGAGTTGAGCGATGTCGAGCAGGTGCGCCGGGTCCTGGAGACCTTTGCCGACCAGACGCGCCTGGTCGCGATGCTGAACAAATGTCTTGCCGGCGAAGGAGTCCGGGTCGTGTTGGGAGAGGATAGCGAGATCACATCCGAGCTCGATTTCGGTCTGGTCGCAACGCCCTACAACGTGGGGAAGCGGCCGCTGGGGAGTCTCGGTATCATCGGTCCCGCCCGGATGGAGTATCCGAGGCTGGTGCCCCTGGTCCATTTTCTCGGCGAGACCTTGAGTCGGGCCTTGGAATTCGCGAGCGAAGAGTAGGAGCTTCGAAATGGAGGAGAACCGGGATCCCCGGGTAGAAGACGAGAACGACTCGAGCCAGACATTCGAGATCGATCTCGAAGATACCGCGTCGAACAACGTGGACGGCGTGATCCAAGAGGCCGTGGCAGCCGTGGATTCCGCGGCCCAGCGTAGCGAGGAGCGACCGGCGGACGAGGCGGCCCAGCCCCGGGCCGGTGACGAAGGGCTCGACCAGATCAAGAGCGAGAACCTGGCTCTCAAAGAGCGTCTGATGCGGACGTTGGCGGACTTCGAGAATTTTCGCAAACGTACCGACCGCGAGAAGGAAGCGCTACGGCGGTTTGCGATCTTCGACTTCATCAAAGACTTTCTCGGTGTGATCGACAACCTGGAGCGGGCGATGGCGGCGGGAGGGAGCATCGAAGACCTCAAGAGGGGTCTGGAAATGGTCCTGCGGCAACAGGAGGACATCCTCGGGCGTCACGGGGTCGAGCCCATCTCCGCCGAGGGAGAGCCTTTCGATCCGGCGGTCCACGAGGCGGTCACCCGGGAAGAATCCGAAGAGGTCGAGGTTCCGACGGTGAAACAGGAGTTCCAGCGAGGCTACTTGCTGCACGATCGATTGCTGCGCCCTTCGATGGTCACCGTCGCAGTGCCGGTTCCTGGCTCGGGCTCTCAGGAACGAGCGAGCTCGTCGGGTGAAGATTCGGAGACCGAAGCCGAGGCGGTAGGGGAAGGAGCGGGGCGCACCGGCGAGTGAGAATCGTGGCTCTCGAAATCCACCGGATCCCGAGAGAAAGGTGGCGAAAAACTCGCCCCGTCTGTCATTTCTTGATGTAATGTGCCCTCCGGGATCCCGCAAGAGTTGGGGAGGCGCTCGTAGGATGTGCCGATTCGCGGGTGGGCAGGTGTCCGGAAGTAAGTCATAGTGGGAAAAATCATCGGAATCGATCTCGGGACCACGAACAGCTGCGTCGCAGTTGTCGAGGCTCTTGCTCCGCGCGTGCTGAGCAACCGTGAGGGTAGTCGGACCACGCCTTCGATCGTCGCCTTCGCGGAGGACGACGATCGCTTGGTGGGGCAGATCGCCAAGCGTCAAGCGGTCACCAATCCACAGAACACGGTTTTTGCGGTCAAACGTCTGATCGGGAGAAAGTTCGAAGCTCCGGAGGTCCAGCGCGCCCGGGAGGTGTTGCCCTATGGCCTTTCCAAGGCCACCAACGGGGACGTACGCGTCCAGATCCGTGATCGCCAGTACAGTCCGCAGGAGATCTCCGCGTTCATCCTCACGGAGATCAAGAATTTCGCCCAGGAGGCCCTGGGAGAAGAGGTCGAAGAGGCCATCGTCACCGTTCCGGCCTATTTCGACGATTCCCAGCGGCAGGCGACCAAGGATGCCGGCCGGATCGCCGGTCTCGAAGTCCGGCGGATCATCAACGAGCCCACCGCGGCCGCCCTCGCCTACGGCTTCGAGCGCGAGCAGGAAGACAAGATCATCGCCATCTACGATCTGGGTGGCGGCACGTTCGATATCTCGATTCTGGAGCTGGCGAAGGGAATCTTCGAGGTGCGGTCGACCTCCGGGGACAGCTACCTCGGTGGCGAGGACTTCGACCAGCAGATCATGGACTGGCTGATCGCCGAGTTCCAGGAAGAAACCGGCATCGACCTGCGCACCGACCGCATGGCCCTGCAGCGGCTGAAAGAAGCCGGAGAGCGGGCAAAGTGTGAGCTCTCCACGGCGGAGGAGGCGACGATCAATCTGCCCTTCATCTCCGCCGACGACAGCGGGCCGCGTCACCTCTCGCGGAACTTGACGCGGGAGCACTTCGAGACCCTGGTCGAGGAGCTCGTCGACCGCACCGAGGGCCCCTGCCTGGAGGCCCTGGAGAGCGCCGGCCTCGATCCCGACGAGATCGACGAGGTGCTCCTGGTCGGCGGGCAGACCCGGTCTCCCATCGTGATCCAGAGCGTCGAACGAATCTTCGGCAAGCCGCCCAATCGCGAGATCAACCCCGACGAGGTCGTGGCCATGGGTGCCGCGATCCAGGCGGGTATCCTGCGTGGAGAGATCAAAGACGTCGTGCTTCTCGACGTAACTCCGCTCTCCTTGGGAATTGAAACCCATGGTGGATTGTTTACGACTCTGATCGCGAGAAACTCGACCATCCCGACCAAGAACACCCAGATCTTCACGACCGTGATCGACAACCAGGACAAGGTGGAGATCCACTGTATGCAGGGTGAGCGCGAGATCTCGGCGGAGAATCGCTCCCTCGGCCGTTTCGAGCTGGTCGGTATTCCGCCGTCGCCGCGAGGGCTGCCGCAGATCGAGGTCACCTTCGCCATCGACTCCAACGGAATCGTCAACGTCTCGGCACGCGACCTGGCAACCAACAAGCAGCAGAGCATGGAAGTCAATGCATCGAGCGGTCTCACCAACGAAGAGATCGACCGGTTGATCAAAGATGCTCAGGAGTTCGCCCAGGAAGACGCCAAGCGCCGCGAGATCCGGCGCTTCAAGAACCGACTAGAAGGATTGATCTACTCCAACGAGAGAGTGTTCGAGCAGTTCCAGGAAGCTGTCGACGAGCGCGCCAAGAAACAGATTCACCAATCGTTTCTGCGAGCCCGTATGGCCCTGAACGAAGACGACCGGGCCGACATCGAGGCCGCGATCTTCGATCTCAACACCATTTCACAGAAGCTCTCTCAGATCATGCTCGAGAACACCGAGTCCTGATCACGATTCCGGGTTATCTCCCTGGAACAACCGGCAGCCTCAGCAATATCCCATGAGCAAACGCGACTATTACGAAGTGTTGGGAGTCTCCCAGACGGCCTCCGACTCCGAGATCAAATCCGCCTACCGCAAGCTGGCGGTGAAATTCCACCCCGATCGCAACCCGGGCGATCAAGAAGCGGAAGAGAAGTTCAAGGAGGCGGCGGAAGCCTATGCCGTCCTCTCCGACCAGGAAAAGAGAGCCCGCTACGACCGTTTCGGCCACCAGGGCGCGGCGGCCGGTGGGTTCGGGGGCTTCGATCCGTCGGTCTTCGGCGATTTCTCCGATATCCTCGGCGATCTCTTCGGATTCGGCGGCGGCCGTCGTCGGCGCTACCAGGGAATTCCCGGGGCCGATCTGCGGTACGACCTGTTTCTCTCTTTCGAAGAGGCAGCTTTCGGGCACAAGGCGGAGATCCACTACCGGCGCCTGGAGCAATGCGAGACCTGCTCCGGCAGTGGCAGCCGCGACGGCAAGCTCAGTGCGTGCTCCACCTGCGGCGGCCAGGGACAGGTTCGGGTCAGCCAGGGATTCTTCAGCGTCTCCACCACCTGCCCGACCTGCCGCGGCGAGGGCCAGACCGTGGCCGATCCCTGCGGCGAATGCCGGGGCGACGGGCGCCAGGAGCAAGAGCGGTCCCTCGAAGTCTCGATCCCGGCCGGAGTCGACAACGGCATGCGTCTGCGTCTGCGGGGCGAGGGCGAGCACGGTCGCCGTGGCGGCCCGCCGGGCGATCTCGACGTGATCATTCGGGTCGAGCCTCACGAGCGATTCGTACGCAACGGGGCCGATGTCGAAGAAGAGATCGGTCTCAGCTACCCCCAGCTGGTCTTGGGTACGCAGGTCGAGGTCGAGACCCTCCGAGAGCCCGAGAAGATCAAGGTACCTCCCGGTACCCAGCCGGGGCACGAGTTCCGCCTCCGGGGCAAGGGGATCCAGCAGCTCAACTCCGAGCGCCGGGGAGACCACATCGTACGAATCGGGATCGAGGTTCCCGCGGCCAAGGAGCTCGAGGACGAGCAGGTCGCCCTGCTGCGCAAGCTCGCCGAGCTCGAAGGCAATCACGTCAACGACGGCGGAGTGGTCGAAGGGGTCATGGAGAAGGTTCGCAACCTCTTCAGCTGACGCCCTGCGACTTCTACCGACGCCGCACCCCGAACGGCCGTGAAGCACCGGCGCTGGCGGTTCGAGCTCCCCTCGAGGTGGGAAGATTCCCTCTCCGGTGATCTGTGGGGATGTGGATGTACCGGCATCCATGCCGGCTCCAGCTTCGGCACCGACTTCCGTGACACTCTCGCACCGGTCGATCCGGACCCGACGATCCAGCTCGAAGCCTGGTTTCCCGAGCCATTGCCGGAGGCGGCCAGCGCCTTCGATCTCGAGGCCTGGGAAGCACGGGGTGTGTGCCTCGTCGAATCCGAGAGCATCGCCGAGCAGGACTGGCTGGCGGCCTACCGTGCGTCCGTAGAGCCCTTCGATGTCGGCGGTAGGTTCCGGGTGGATCCTCGCGACGTCGAGCCTTCCCGCGACGAGCCGGGCCCCGGAGACCGGATTCGTCTGCGGATTCCCGCCCAGACCGCGTTCGGCACCGGCTCCCACGAATCGACTCGGTTGATGGTCGTGCTCCTGGAGACTCTGACCCTCGCCCGGCGTCGGGTCCTCGATGTCGGCACCGGGAGCGGAATCCTCGCTCTGGTCTGCCGGCACCTGGGAGCCGAGAAGGTCATCGGCTTCGACCTGGATCCGGCCTCTCCGCTCGTGGCGCGACAGAACGCGAGGCTCGATTCGAGCGCCGAGTCGAGCTCTGGCTGTGCTTTCTTTGTCGGTACCGCTGCAGCGATCGG
The DNA here is from genome assembly GCA_964565225.1 of uncultured Thermoanaerobaculia bacterium. Lineage (GTDB taxonomy): Bacteria > Acidobacteriota > Thermoanaerobaculia > Multivoradales > J023 > CAZMEL01. Next base: position 52,085 of record CAZMEL010000011.1, read on the forward strand.
CTCCGAGGCAACGTTCGACCTGCTGCTCGTCAACGTGCTGCCGGAACGAATCGCCGCCGACCTTCCTCTGTTGGTGAGCTACCTGGAGCCGGGAGGGTTGCTCGTCAGCTCGGGCAATCTCCTGGAGCGGCGAGACGAGATGCTGGAGCGCTTCGCCCGCCTGGGCCTGCGGGCGATCGATGAAGCCTCGGAAGGCGAGTGGGTCGCCTTCGTGCTGGAGAAATGCCAACTCTCCTCGTAGGTCCCGAAGAATTCGCCGGAGCCGAGGTTTCGATCGAAGGCGACGCCTACCGGCACCTCTTCCGGTCCCGGCGGCTCGCCGCTGGTGCCACCCTGCGGGTGGTCGACGGCGAAGGCCGTGCTCGGTGGGGCGAGGTCACTCGGGTCGACCGTCGGCAGGGTGTTGTTGTCTTGGGAGAAGAGGCGCCCACGAACGAGGCGCGATATCGACTCCACCTGGTCGTCGGTGCTCTGCGACCCGAGCGTGCGTCCTGGCTGGTCGAGAAGGCAACGGAGATCGGGGTCGCGGCCATTACCTTCTTCTCCTCCGAACGCAGCCCTCGCCAGTACGGCCCGGCACAGCTGGAGCGGTTGCGCCGGGTGGCTCGGGCGGCGGTCGAGCAATGCCACCGGGCCCGGGTGCCAGAGGTCTCGGGTGTGTGTGCCTGGAAGGAGATGCGGTCGCTCCTGGTTGCGGAGCAACAGGGGCCGGCCGAGCGCTTCGTGCTCCTGGCTCCCGAAGCTCGGCCGCCGAACCCGGTCTCCGAGGATCCGTCGGTAGGGAGCAGAGCTCGAGGTAGGGAGCCGAAGGAAGTGGGTTTTCTCGTGGTCGGCCCGGAGGGTGGATTCAGCGAGCAAGAGGTGGTGCAGCTACTGGCAGATCGGGCCTGCCAGCCCATCGCCCTGGGCCCTCGCGTGCTCCGGGTGGAGACGGCGGCGGTGGTCGGTGCCTCGGGCCTGCTGTTGAGCCGGGGCGCGAGCTGGTAAGATCCACGGGTACCAGACGGCGAATCCCTGCTGGCTCACCCCAGGATCGCGACGTGGCCCGGTCGATCCGGGGTAGGACGCGCCGAGCCAACGACCCGAGAGGTGAAGCGATGAACATCAACGATCTGCTGAAGCTTGCGGTCGAACGCAAGGCGTCCGACGTGCATCTCAAGGTAGGCAGTCATCCGATGATCCGGATCGACGGTGGTCTGCAGCCGATGCAGGAAATCAAGCGCCTGATGCAGGAAGACACCATCTCGATGGGGTTTTCCATCATGAACGCGCGGCAGAAGCAGCGCTTCAAGGAAGAGCTCGATATCGACCTCGCCTACTCGGTGCCGGGCCTGGGGCGTTTCCGCTGCAATATCTTCCAGCAGCGGGGAGCGGTCGGGCTGGTGTTGCGTGTCATTCCGGCGCGGATCAAGACCGTCCGTGAGCTCAATCTGCCGCCGGTGGTGGAAAAGATCGCTCAGGAACGGCGCGGCATCATCCTCTGTACCGGAACCACCGGCTCGGGCAAGTCCACCACCCTGGCGGGGATGATCGATTTCATCAACGCCCAGCGCAACGAGCACATCATCACCATCGAGGATCCGATCGAGTTCCTGCACCGGGACAAGAAGTCCCTGGTCAACCAGCGGGAGATCGATGTCGATACCCGAGGCTTCTCCCAGGCTCTCCGGTCGGCCATGCGGCAAGATCCCGACGTCATCCTCGTGGGTGAGATGCGGGACTACGAGACCATCGAAACCGCGCTGCACGCCGCGGAGACCGGCCATCTGGTGTTCTCCACCCTGCACACCGTCGACGCTACGGAGACCATCAATCGCATCATCTCGGTCTTCCCGCCGCACCACCAGAAGCAGATCCGGATCCAGCTCGGACAGGTGCTGCGTGCGAGCATCTCCCTGCGCCTGGTACCTCGCGCCGATGGCCAGGGTCGTGTGCCGGCGGCCGAGGTGATGGTGGTGACCCCGTACATCCGCGACTGTATCGAGAACAAAGAGAAGACCAAATACATCCGCGAGCAGATCGCCGTGGGCACCAGCCAGTACGGCATGCAGACCTTCGACCAGTCGCTGTATTTCCTCTACAAGGCCGGCCTGGTCACCGTCGACGAAGCGCTCAAACGGGCGACCAACCCCGACGAATTCAAGCTCAAGCTGCAGGGTGTCCAGTTCACGGCCGACGTGGCCCGCGAGCAGATGGAAGAGTCGATCCAGGATTCGGGGGAAGACGACCTCATGAACCAGGAATCCCTCTTCGAGATCGAACGGATCGGCGGCTGAGCCGCGTTGCGGAGAGAGTGCCTTGCGGCGTCCGATTTCCTGTTTCGACAAGGCTCTCGATCTGCTTTCCCGGCGCTCCCATCTGCGCCGGGAGCTCGCCTTCAAGCTGAACCGCCGCGGCTACACCGAAGAAGAGATCGATTCGACCCTGGGAAAGCTCGAAGACCGGGGTTTTCTCGACGATCTCGCAACCTCGAAAGAATGGGTGGCGAGCCGGCTCGCCCGCGGGCCGGAAGGGCGAATGCGTCTGCTGGCGGGGCTGGTGCGGCGAGGGGCCAGCCGCGAGGTGGCCGAAGAGGCGCTGGCCGATCTGGATGCCGAGGACGAATCGGCGTTGGTCCGGCAGGCGGCGGAGCGGTGGTGGGCGCGGCGCGGTCGGCGTGAGCCCGAGAAAGACCGCGCGGCCCTGGCCCGGCATCTGGAGCGCCGAGGCTTTCTCGGTCATGCTATCGTCTCCGTCCTCGCCGCGGGGCTCTCGTCGCCCGACGACTCCGAAGAGACTTGAGCGCCGGCCCGCGGCTTCGACTTTCCCGCCGGTCCTCGGGGTGCCGAGCCATCGGCCGAGACAAGGGTCCCAACCATGAAGAGCCAGGATATTCGTCAGAGCTTTCTCGACTATTTCTCCCAGCGCGACCACCAGGTGGTCTCTAGCGCGCCGCTGGTCCCGCACGGCGATGCGACCCTCCTGTTCGTCAACGCTGGCATGGTGCCGTTCAAGACCTGGTTCCAGGGGGCCGAGGAACCGCCGTTCCCGCGGGCGGTGTCGGCCCAGAAATGCCTCCGGGTCTCGGGCAAGCACAACGATCTCGAAAACGTGGGGCCGAGCCCGCGTCACCACACCTTTTTCGAGATGTTGGGGAACTTCTCGTTCGGCGACTACTTCAAAGAGGAAGCCATCCGTTTCGGCTGGGAGCTGGTGACCGAGGTCTGGGGGTTGCCCAAGGATCGACTCTTCGCCACGGTATTCGAAGAAGACGACGAGGCAGAGGAGCTCTGGCGCAAGTGCTCGTCGCTGCCCGCGGAGCGGATCCTGCGCTGTGGCGCGGCCGACAATTTCTGGGCCATGGGCCCCACCGGCCCGTGCGGCCCCTGTAGCGAGATCTTCGTCGATCTCTCGCCCGAAGAGCCTCCGGTTTCCTGGGATGTGGGCAACGAATCGGGCCGGTACCTCGAGATCTGGAACCTGGTCTTCATGCAGTTCGACCGGGCCGAAGACGGAGAGATGCGACCCCTGCCCAACCCCTCGATCGATACCGGGTCCGGGCTCGAGAGGGTTTCCGCGGTGATGCAGGGAGTGCGCTCGAACTACGAGAGCGACCTCTTCCAGCCGCTGCTGTCGGCCGCCGCGGAGCTGGCTTCGACGTCCTACGGAGCCAACCGCGACGCCGACGTCTCCTTGCGGGTGATCGCCGATCACCTGCGAGCGGTCTCCTTCCTACTCGCCGATGGGGTGATCCCGGGACCCGAGGGGCGCGGATACGTGTTGCGTCGCCTGCTGCGTCGGGCGCAGCGCCATGGCATGCGATTGGGATTCGAAGAGCCGTTCCTGCACCGCCTGGTGCCGGTGCTCGACGAAGCCATGGGAGGTGCCTACCCGGAGCTGGCCTCGACCTGTGAAGCCACCCGGTCGACGGTGCAGGCCGAAGAGGAGAAATACCTGGCGACCCGGGCCTCGGGAGCCCGGCGGGTGCAGGAAGCGATCGACCGCACCCGCGCCGCCGGCAGCCCGAGCCTCTCCGGCGACGAGCTCTTCCGCCTCTACGATACCTACGGCCAGGAGATCGACACCATCCGCGAGATTGCGGAGGAAGAGCAGCTCGGGCTCGACGACGAAGGCTTCGAGGCCCTGCTGGAAGAGCGCCGGAGCCGATCCCGGGCAATGACCGGGGAGCTGCAGAAACGGATCGCGAGCCTTCGCCAGGCCCTCGGCCAGGACGGTGAGCTGGCAGCTACCGAGTTCGTCGGCTACGAGCTGCCGGACGAGGAGAGCGGCCAGGTCTTGCGCCTCGCCAAGATCGACCCCGAGGGCGCTTCCGCGGTGACCGAGCTACGACGCGGCGACACCGGTGTCGCCGTGCTCGACCGCACCCCCTTCTACGCCGAGTCGGGTGTGCAGGTGGGTGATCGCTGCAGCTTGGAGTGGGAAGGGGGCCAGC
>CAZMEL010000012.1:0-56115 GCA_964565225.1 uncultured Thermoanaerobaculia bacterium
TCCAGGAACGCCGACTCTTACGAAACCGAAGATCCAATCTGACAAAGTAGAACTAGCCTGGATTATTCATCAGGCTTCGTCGTGAGAGGCCGTAGGTTCTTGAATATACAAGGCTTGGCGGCCTGGAGCGACGGAGGCATACTTGCGGTCTGTCGAGGAGCGGAAGGGCGGCGTAACGCTGTAGATTCATGAAGATCCGGCCTCGCAGCAGGAGGCTGATGAATAATCCAGGCTAGAACCTTCGCCCATGGACCGACACCATGGGCGCCGTCTTCAGCCTTTCCTCGACGAAGGATCGGTCGCGGATGAAGAGGGTGTTGTCGGAGTCGGCCTTCTTGCCGTGGAAGTCGATCAGCTTTCGACCCAGGGGGTCGTAGGAGTAGGTTTCGAAGTTGTAGTCGAGCATCCTCTCGAGGATTCGTGACTCGTCGTACCCGTACCGTTTTCCGCTACCGTTCAGCTCTACGATCACCGAATGGGTCGACTCGTTCTGCAAGACTTCATGCGCGCCGTCCAGCACCGGGGTCTCATACCCTTCGACGTCGATCTTCAACAGAGCCGGCGACTCACCCCGCAGCGCGGTGTCCAATGAGGTCACCTCGACGTCGATCACCTCACCACATTCCTCGCCGGCTGCGAGCGCATGATTCGTCGTGTCCGAATCACCCGTGAAGGCGAGGCTCCCTCGCTCGGCTCCCACCCCTTGGTTGAAACACCGCAGCCTTCCTTCCAGCCGGTTCAGGCGCAGGTTTTCCACGAGCCTCTCGTAGGTGCTCGGAACGGGTTCGAAGGCGATGCCCCGAGCTCCTACCACCGAGCAGGCGAGAAGGCTGAAAGAGCCGACGTTCGCGCCGATGTCCACGAAGAGGTCTTCTTCCCGCAATACGTGGAGCAGGTAGCCCATCTCGGAAAGCTCCTGGAGACCGGTGTAGATGTTCCCGGTCCATCCCGTTTCCCCCGTCCGGACCAGGAACCTCGAGCCGTGGATCCAGCGGTAGACGATCTCTCCCGGAGCCAACCTGCTGCCGACTTGCCATTGCACGAAACGGAGCAAGGCGCTCAGCTTCCGGCCGCGATTGAGCGGGTGCTGGGTGATGAAACGAATCGTATGGAGCAAAGACATCCCGTTTCCTTCTTCGTACCGGGCGATGAGCGGTCGGTTCGAGGCTCGTGCGCGACGAGGATACGGCAATTTCGTGGTCTGGAGACAGGATCCTAGGAAGCCTGCATTTCGCCACCCGGTACCTCTCCCGACTCTGCTCGCAGAGCCTTTGCGATCCGAAACCCGACGTTTCGGGGTCGAGCACGGATAGAATCACGGAACGATGAACAGCCAGACTTTCGAGATCGAAAACGGCCACGGGGCTCGCCTGTTTGGAGTCGCCCGCTGGCCGGAGGCCCAGGAGCCTCTTCCCGCGGTGATCCTTTGCCATGGATTCAAGGGATTCATGGAGTGGGGCTTCTTCCCGCCCCTGGCCGACCTGCTGGTGGCGCGAGGGTTCGCTACCGTGAGCTTCAATTTCTCGGGTAGTGGCATGCGCCCGGGAGACGAGCGGGTCACCGACCCCGACGCCTTCCGACTCGCGACGTTCTCGGGCGATCTACGCGACCTGATGCGAATGGTCGAGGCGGTAGGAAACGAGATCGCGCCGGACGTCGTCGATCGGGATCGGCTGGCTCTCGTAGGCCACAGCCGTGGCGGAGGCGCGGCCCTGCTCGCCGCCTCTCAGCCCGAGGTGATGCCGCGGCTACGGGCTCTCGTGACCTGGTCGGCCGTGGCGACGTTTCGCCGCTTTCAGCAATACGAGGAGGCCTGGAGGGAGCGGGGATCCATGCCCGTGGTCAACGGACGTACGGGGCAGGAGCTGGAGATCGGTGTGGAGGTGCTCGACGACCTCGTGGCCCATGGCGACGAGCTCGACCTTCTCGCGGCGGCCGGCCGCCGCCGGGCTCCATGGTTGATCGTGCATGGCAGCAACGACGAAACGGTGCCCGTCGCCGAGGCCGAGAGCCTGGCTGCAAACGCCGCCGGTGAGCACGAGCTGCTGCGGATCGAAGGCGGCGACCACACCTTCGGTGGCAAACATCCCTTCACCGGCCCTACTCCGCAGCTCACGACCACCCTCAACGCCACCCAGACCTGGCTCCGGCGCCACCTCTGAGAGGCGGCACGACGAGGGTCAGGCCGGGTTACGGAACCAGTGGAAATCCTCGGCCGCTTCCACCAGGTCGGAGAAGACCCAATCGGCCCCGGCCTCGCGCAGGCGCGCAGCGTCCGTGAAGCCGGTGGCAACGGCCAGAGACGGTACCCCCGCGGCCTGGGCACAATCGACGTCGAGCACGGTATCGCCGATCACCAGCGTCTCTTCGGGTGCGAACCGGATGCCCGTGGCATCGGCGGCCCGGCGTAGGGCCACCGGTACGAGCTCCCGGCGATCGACCCCGTCGTCGCCGAAGGCCCCGAAGGGAAAGAAACGGCCGAGATCGAAGCGAGAGAGCTTCACCGCGGCGCCACCGCTCCAGTTCCCGGTGAGCAGGCCGAGGATCAGATCGTCGCGCCTCGACAGGCGATCGAGCAGATCGACGACTCCGGGCAGGAGACACATCCGATCGCGGTCGAGACCGGCTTCGAGGCGCTCGATGTAGAGATCGCGCATTCTCCCCAGGCGCGGCACGACGGTCTCGCGGGCGAGCCCCGCGGCGGTCACCAGGTCGAGCACGATGCGAGGATCGGTCTTGCCGCCGAACTCGTAGCCGTCGAGGCCGTCGTAGGCACCGAAGACTTCTTCGAGAGCACCGACGAAAAGAGGACGCACCTGCGGGCCGCAGCGCAGCAAGGTACCGTCGATATCGAAGAGGAGGAGTCGCTTCACCGCCAGACCGGGGGTTTCTTGGTGTCGAGGAAGGTGGCGATGCCGTGTTTGCAGTCGGCCGTGGCCCGGGACTCGGCGTTGATCTCGGCGGCGCGGGCGAGGGCGTCGTCGAGCCGCAGGCCCACCGCGTCCAGCAACAGCAGCTTGGTGCGGGCGATGCTCTCGGAGCTGGCTCGAGCCAGGATGCCCGCCACCAGCTTCCGCCCTTCGTCGATCAAGCTCTCGTCGTCCACCACCCGGTTGATCAGGCCCATCTCGAGAGCCTTCGCCGCTTCGAGGAACTGGGGATCGAGGAGCAGCTCGCGCAGGTCCCGACCCCGCACCCGCAGCGGCAGGAAGGTGGCCACCAGGGCGGCGACGAAACCGATCCGCACCTCGCTGTACATGAACCGTGCCGAACGGGTGGCCACCACGTAGTCGTGAGCGGTGGCCAGGCCGCAGCCCCCGGCGACACAGGAGCCGTGCACCAGGGCGACGGTGAGGGCCTTCTGGTGCAGGATCGAGGCGAAGAGCGCGCGCAGCGCTTCGGAGTCGTGGCGGTTCTCCTCCGGGCCGGCGTCGCGCAGACTCTTCAGATGCTCGAGATCGGCCCCGGCCGAGAAGTGTTTGCCGGCGCCCCGCAACAGGACCGCCCGGATGCCTTCGGCCCGCAGGTCGCGCTGGTAGAGCTCGGTGATCTCGGCGATCATCTTCGGCGCCAGGGCGTTGGCCTTCGAGGGGTTGTCGAGGGTGACCCAGAGTAGATCTTCTTCCAGCTCGACCCGCAGAAGCTCGAACGACGAGACGTCCAGGCTCACGAAGCGTTCCCTTCCAGGAGCTCTTCGGGCACCTCGACCTCCATCTGCAGCAACCCCTGGCCGTGGGTCTTGCCCTGGGCGTCGATCTTCAAGCTCTCGGTACCGCCGCCGCCGAGGGAGTCGTGCAGCAGGAAGTTGAGGGCGTGCAGGTTCGGCACCTCGAAGCGCTCCACCTTTCCGCGCACCACGCCGTGGAAATGGCTCTTCACACGTTCCGGAGTCACCTGCTCCAGCAGGATCGGATAGAGCTCGGGACGAGAGGCGATCAGCCCCACGTTGCTGCCGTCTCCCTTGTCGCCGGAGCGGGCGTGCGCAATCTGTGACAACAGGACTTTCATGGTCTAGACCTCCTCCACGCCGACCCGCACATGACGTTCCACTTCTTCCCGCTCCAGCAGAGCCGGCCAGTAGGCCACCACCCGCTGCGGCTTGGGCCGGCCGCCGGCAAAGCCGGTGACTCCCGGGGGACCGGCCGTCACCAGGGGGGCCAGCTCCTTGCCGAAACGCTCCACCCGGGCGTAGTCGGTGTCGCGCACGCCCAGGCGCAGAACCACCTCCGGCGGCTCGAAACCCTGGCTCACGCCGGGAATCTCCACCCCGGGCAGGCAGGCGCCGAGACCCAGGAGCTCGACCTCGCGCTGCTCCTCGGGAAACTCCACTCCGCTCCGCTCGAGACGTTTCCAGACGATCTCGGCGCAGAGCCGAGCCTTCTCCACCGCTCTCGGGCCGGTGATGGTCAGGGTGCCCGAGGCCTTGTAACCGGCGAGATACGAAGCGGAGATCTTGAGGTAGGGAGTGTTCTCCCGCCCCCGGATGCCGGAGGCTGCGACCCGATCCTCTCCCTCTTGCCGCAGACGGATCGAGGTGAAGTCGGCCGTGACGTCGGGCGTGATGTACTCGTTGGGGTTCCCCATCTCGTACACCAGCTGCTCGGCCACGGTGTCGACCGTCACCATGCCGCCGGTGCCGGGGTGTTTGGTCACCGTGAAGGTGCCGTCTTCCCGCGCCTCGATCACCGGGCAGCCGATGTTCCACAGGTCGGGAACCTCCCACCACCGGGTGAAGTTGCCACCCGTACACTGGGGACCACATTCGATGATGTGCCCGGCCAGGGTGCCGACCGCCAGCCGATCCCATTCCCCGGGCTTCCAGCCGAACTCGTGCATCATCGGCCCGAGGGCCAGGGCGGTATCGGTGACCCGGCCGCAGAGCACGATCAGGGGATCGTCGGCCAGAGCCTCGACCAGGGATTCGGCACCGAGGTAGGCGTTGGCGCTGGTGACCTGGTCGAGGAGTGGGCGCAAGGGCTCGCCGGTATCCATGTTGGCGAGGTCGTGGCCTGCGTCGACCAGCTCCTGCAGCCGCGGCAGGAGATCGTCCCCTTCCACCACTCCGACCCGAATGCCTTTCAGACCGAGCTCGCGAGCCACCTCGAAGATGCGTTCGCGGCAGGCCCGCGGATTGAGGCCACCGGCGTTGGTGACGACCCGGACCTTGCGTTCCTGGAGCTCGGGCAGGACCCGGCGGATGAAGTCGATGAAGTCGGTGGCGTAGCCCAGGTCGGGATCCTGGAGCTTCTGGCGCATCATGATCGACAGGGTGACCTCGGCGAGGTAGTCCATGCCGATGTAGTCGATCTCCCCGCCCCGCAGGAGCTCCACCGGGGCGTCTACGTTGTCGCCCCAGAACCCCTGGCCGTTTCCGATGCGGATGGATTTCATATCTATCTACTCACTGTGTGTTTGACGGGTCATCGGGTCTCGCTCCGGTGCTCAGGTCTGGAGCACGCCGGTGCGGAAATCCGGGAGATGAGGATTGCAAGCGGCACATTCGAGAGAGCGGGCCAGCACCCGGCGGGTGGCCAGGGGATCGATGATGTCGTCGACCCAGAGGCGCCCCGCCGCATAGCGAGGGTCCATGGCATCGTCGTAGCGTTTCTGGATTCGCTGCAGGAGCTCCTGCTTCTCGTCTTCGGAAACCTCGTCGCCGCGATTCTTCAGCTGGATCGAGAGCAGGGTATTCGACGCCTGGGCTCCGCCCATGACGGCGATGGCGGCCGACGGCCAGGCGTAGACGAATCGGGCCCCGTAGGCCTTGCCACACATGGCGTAGTTGCCCGCACCGTAGGAGTTGCCCACGAAGAGCGTGAGCTTCGGGACCACCGAGTTGGCCACCGCGTTGACCATCTTGGCGCCGTCCTTGATGATGCCGCCCCGTTCCGCCCGACTGCCGACCATGAAACCGGTGACGTCTTGCAGAAAGAGCAGCGGGATCTTCTTCTGGTTGCAGACCTCGATGAATCGGGCCGCCTTGTCGGCGGAGTCGGAGTAGACCACGCCGCCGATCTGCAGCTCTTTGTCCCTGGCTTCCGTACCGGTACGGCGGGCGACGATGGAGCGCTGGTTGGCCACGATCCCGACCGCCCAGCCGTCGATCCAGCCGGTGCCGCAGACGATGGTCTGCCCGTAGGTGGCCTTGAACTCGTCGAACTCGCTGCCGTCGAGCAGGCAGGCGAGCAGGTCGTGCACGTCGTAGGGTCGGGAACGATCGATCGGCACCAGGCCGTAGAGATCCTCGGCCGGGGCCAGGGGATCCCGGGGCTCGCGACGGGCGAACGGAGCCTTCTCGGTCCGGGCGAGCTGCTCGAACTGCGACCGGATCTTGGCCAGGCAGGAGGCTTCGTCGGGATGCCGATGGTCGACGACGCCGGAGATGTCGCTCTGCACCATCGCTCCGCCGAGCTCTTCGTTGTCGATCTGCTCGCCGATGGCCGCTCGTACGAGGTGAGAGCCGGCGAGGAAGATCGAGCCCGTGCCTTCCACGATGTGGGATTCGTCGCTCATGATCGGCAGGTAGGCGCCACCGGCCACGCAGGAGCCCAAGATCGCCGACATCTGGAAGATCCCTTCCGCCGACAGCCGGGCGTTGTTGTAGAACACCCGCCCGAAGTGGTCGCGATCGGCGAAGATCTCGTCCTGCAGCGGTAAGTAGACCCCGGCAGAATCCACCAGGTAGAGCACCGGCAGCCGGTTCTCCAGCGCCATCTCCTGTGCCCGGAGGATCTTCTTGCAGGTGATCGGAAACCAGGCTCCCGCCTTGACCGTGGCATCGTTGGCGACCACCAGCACCTCGCGGCCATGGATCTTGCCGGTGCCGGTCACCACCCCGGCGGCCGGCACGCCGCCGTGCTCCTGGTAGAGGCCATGCCCGGCCCAGACACCCCATTCTTCGAAAGTCCCGGGGTCACAGACCGACTCGATCCGTTCCCTCGCCAGCAGCTTGCCCTTGGCCTTTTGCCGCTCCTGCCGCCGCGGCCCACCGCCCTCGTGGATCTTCTCGATCTCCGAGCCGAGCTCGACGAGCCTCTCTCTCCAGGCTTTACCTCGGCTCTCGAAGGCCGCATCTTTCTTCCACTGGCTCTCTAGAATCGCCAAGACAAATTCTCCGTTGGTGTTGGTCCTCGGACGTCCGATCACGGGAGGATCTCCCCGCCGGTCTGATAGATTGCCACCAGAGCCCGGTGCGCAGAGCCGAGCCCCCGATCCGGCCCGGAATCCGACCCCTCTGGCGGTCCGGATTCGTCTCTCCCGGATCGGCCCGGAGACTGCGCTCAGCGTATCTTCTCATCTTTCACCGAATGGGTGCCATGCAAGTTCGAGTGATCGCGTTCGCCACCGCCAGCGACATCGTGGGGAAAACTCCGCTGGTGCTCGATCTTCCCGACGCGAGCCGGCTCGGAGATCTCCAGCGCAGCCTCGCCGAGCGGTTCCCGAGCCTCGAGACCCTGTGGCCCCGCCTCGCCATCGCGGTCGACGGCGAGCTCGCCCGGCTCGACCTCCCCTTGAGCGATGGCTGCGAGGTGGCCTTGCTGCCTCCGGTGTCGGGCGGCTCGGGCCCTCCCGAGCGCCTGGTCGACGGCCCGATCGACATCGCCGACGTGTCTCGCCGCGTCCAGGGCCCCTCCCGCGGCGCGGTGGTGGTGTTCTTGGGAAACGTGAGGAACCACCACGCGGGCCGCGAGGTCGCGGCCCTCACCTACTCCGCCTATCGAACCATGGCCGAGGCCAGGCTGGGTGTGATCGTTTCCGAGCTCGAGGCCTCCGAGGATGACCTGCGAGCGGAGATCGTGCACCGGCTGGGAGAGGTGCCCGTCGGTGAGCCGAGCGTGGCGATCGCCGTGGCCTCTCCCCATCGCGCGGCAGCCTACGAGGCCAGCCGCCTGGCCCTGGAACGCCTGAAACGGGAAGTGCCGATCTGGAAGCGGGAGCGGTACGCCGACGGCGAGACCGTTTGGCGAGAAGAAGAGCCTCTCGGCGAGCCGGACGAAGCACCGGCCGTCAGCGCTGGAAGATGATCCCGGTCGAAGACGGTAGCTCCGCCTCTTCGGCCCAGGTCCGGATCGCCGCCCGCAGCTCGGCATCGAGCCGAGGCCAGGTCGTGTCGAGCCCGCGGCGAATCCTCTCCGGATCGGGCGGACCACCCGCCGCCACTTCTTCGAGAAACCGCCGAAACACCGCGGCGCTGTGCGGATGGGCGAGCAGGTGCCGGACCCAGAGGGCACTGACCCCGTAGTGCACCGTGATCTGCTCGCTGCGCACGAAGGAATCCCAGTCGAGGTGGACCACGTCCCAGAGCCGAGGCAATTCTCGCCTCTGGTCCAGGTCTCGCAGATGCCAGAGGGTCGAGAGCCCACCGGCAGCGGCCACGGAGTCGGCGCTGCGCTCGATCTCGCCGCTGAAGGAGCTGGGGTCCATCACGCCGTCCTCGCTCCAGCTCGCCATCGCCAGGTCGTCGGCGATTCCCTCGTCGAGAAACGGCGGCAGAGCCGGACCCAGGGCGCGACGGTTGAGCAAATGGGCGAGCTCGTGAACCAGGGTCGCTGTCACCTCGTGGTGGCTGCGCTCTCCAATGTAGAAGACCACCAATCCCGCGGTGTTGTGGCCGCTGGAATGCAGGCCGAGCAGGACCGGGTCTTCGGCCTGGAGAAGACGATACGGCGCCTCGCTGCGATAGAGGACGATGCTCTCCTTGGGCTCACCGACGGGCTCGCGCCCGTATCGCGCGGCGTATTGCTCTTCCAACCGAGCAGCAACGGCTCCAAGCCTTTGTAGCAGAGCGCGGTCGGTGCTGTTGGTGTAGAGCGTGTACGGGCCGAGAGCGGTGACGCTCTCCCGGCCGAAGAACAGGGCTCGCGCCTTGTCCAGGAGATCTTCCTGAGCCGGCAACCCGGGCAGTGGCCCGGGAGGCAGGGCCGCCATGCCGTAGGGAGGGCCACCCTCTTCGACATAGTCCTCTAGGTAGACCCAACCCCGGACACCCCTCCAATCGATGTAGAACCAGTCGCCCCGGCGCTCGAGCTCGACTACATTGGTCACCGAATCGAATCGCAGGCGCTCGCGGCTGCGCCCATCGGGCTCTTGCAGGAGAGGCGTTCCTGGCAAGATCCAGAGCAGGTCTCCCACCGCCGCATCCCGAATCGCATGGCGGACCTCGGTCGGGGGCGGCGACTCGATCCCGGCGAGATCGGCTTCGGGGGCCTCGGGCTCGACCCGGGCCGGAGGCAGGTAGAGCTCGCGAAATCCGGCCGCCGCGGGCCCCACCACCGGCCAGGATTCCGCCTCGCGCAAGATCTCTGCCTCGGGATGCCGGGTCAGCCAGACCACCGCTCCGAAGGCCGCGACCCACAAGGTGAGAAACACTATTGGCACAACACTTCGCATCGTCTTTTACCTCACCGGAAGCCCGTCATCCGACGCCCCGGCTCGGCAGAGATTGTAGAACGAGACGCCCGAACGCCCGGAAACGTAGATCTTGGTACGCCGGATTTCGGCAAGGGCCCTGGCTCTACCCGGTCGGGCTCGACCTCGGGAAAGAATCTGACAGAGTAGAGCCAGAAAAACGAGCGCGTGGCGGAGAGAGCCTTGACAAGGCCTCGTAATTTCGAGTTGATACCCACTTCGAATCGACCCCAGAAAATCTACCGTGAAGTCACTCCAAACCAGAGCGTTCCGCCAGGCGCCGTCGGTCGCCACCCTGCTCACATGGGTCGTCATCCTCTTGCCTCTGGGGCTCTACCTCTCCTACTTGCCGGACTTCGGCGAGCTCCAGAACAACGATTACTACTACGTACTGAGTCGGGTCATGGACGGCGACGGCCCCAAACCCGGGCTGGAACCCTGGCTCCGAGTGACCGCCAACGAGCATCTGGCCACGGTTCCGGCCCTGATCTACTCCGCCAACGCCCTCTGGAACCACGGCAACAACCGCGCGCTCACCGCCTTTGCGCTCACCATGATGGCGGTGGTCTTCACCCTCCTCTACCGGCTCCTACCCCGGCGGATCCGCCGGGACCACTGGCTTCGCCTGGCCTTCGCCACCCATCTCGCGATCTTCGTCTTTACTCCGGTGGCCGGCCACAACGTGGCCATGGGTTTCAGCGGCACCCAGTGGTTTCTCGCCAACGCCCTGGCGATGGCCGCCATCTCCCTTCTGGTTTCCCGCCGCGGCCGAGAGAATCGACCGTCGCTCTACGCCCTGCTCCTGCTGGCCGGCGGGGTGGGCGCTCTGACCTACAGCACCAACATGTCGGTGTGGCCGGCCCTGCTCTTCGGTGCCCTCGCCCTGCGGCGACCCAGGGCGCAGGTCGTGGGGCTGTTGCTCTGCGCGGGTTTGATCTACTTCTTCTATTCGCAGCGCTACTACACCCCCAGCCACCACCCCACTCCCAACACCCGAGACACTTCGACCCTTCTGAGCTATATCGGTACCTACCTCGGTTCCAGCTTCTCCGGCCGGGTCGAGATGGCCCGTCTTCTCGGCTGGGTCGGTCTCCTGCTCGCTCCGAGCCTCTGGCTCTGGGTCCTCTTCCGGGTGAAGCGTTCGACGCGGATCGAAGCCGCCCCCTGGCTGATGGTAGGAGCCTACGGCCTGGTGAATGCGATCGGCACCGCGGTGGGCCGCTCGGGCATGGGGATCGAGCAGGCTCTGGCCTCTCGTTATGCCACCCTTCCGGGCTTCTTCTGGGCTTCCACCGGGGTGCTCTTCGCCTTGCTCTGGCAACGGCGGGCCATCCCCTTACCGCGCGGCAAGGCCATGGTCGTGGCCGGCCTGGCAGCCTGGCTGTTCCTCGCACACGCCACCTACAAACGAGGAGTCGTCGTTCTCGACTCCTTCGCTTCCCGGGCCTCCCTCCAGCACGTCGCCACCCTCGCCATGCGCCGTGGCTACCCCGATGTCGCCATCGTCCGGCGTTGTGTGACGCCGGGAATCCCGACCCTGGTGCAACAGCTGCGACACCTCCGGGCCCTCGAGCACGTACCCTTCGATCAGAAGCTCCCTCCTGTGCTGCCTCGCCGGGTTGCTCCGTTTCGCTTGAGCCGAGAACCCCACCCCGAAGCGCGAGGTTTCTTCCAGGATCTCCATCCGCTCGAGAGGCACCCGATGGTTCGTGTAGAGGGGTGGGCCTGGAACGAGAGCGCCCCGGTCATGGAAGTGCTCTTCATCGATTCCCAGGGCAATGTTCGCGGCGAGCTGCTGACGGGCATCCACCGGGCCTGGGAAGCAAGGGTCCTCGGTCGGCACGCTCTGCGATCGGGCTGGGCCGGCTACGTGGAGAGAGGCAGGCTGCTCGGCGATCTGAAGGTCTACATCCGGGTTGCCGGTGACCGCACCTTCTATCCTCTGCCGCAGACCCAGAACCTCCGAGACAAGCTGCGCCTCCTCGAGAAGCCGAGCTCAGGGTCCTGACGACGCGATCTCGATCCGTCCGTGGGCTGCATCTCGCACGGCCCGGCGGAACGACTCGGCCTCTTCGACCGGCACGGCCACCCGCAGCTGGATCTTCTCCCCGTAGCTCGAAGCCACGGGCTCGAGAGAAAACGCGTTCAGGATTCCGAGCACCGCGCCGGAGATCTCGTAGGAATACGTCAGGCGCAACACCTCGACCACGGGCTCCTCGCGCACTCCGGCCTCGTCCAAGGCTCGGCCCGCAGCTTCCCCGTAGGCGCGGATCAATCCCCCGGTACCGAGCTTGGTACCGCCGTAGTAACGGGTGACCACGACCACCACGTCGGTGAGGCCACGACCGTCGATCTCCTGCAGAATCGGGCGCCCCGCGGTGCCGCTGGGCTCCCCGTCGTCGCCGGCACGAAAGTCGTCGCCGCTGCGCCCCAGCCGCCAGGCATAGCAGTGGTGGGTCGCTCCTCGGTCCAGCTCCCGCCGCGCCGCCAGAAAATCCAGAGCTTCAGGCTCCGAGACCACCGGCTTCGCTGCCGCGAGAAACCGTGAGCCCTTGATCTTCGGAATCTCGAACACCGCGAGACCGCCGACGGTTCGAATGGTGGTCAAGGCTCGGGATCCTCGGCAGGATCGACGGGTCGGACTCCGAGAGCCATTCCCACCAGGATCACGAAGGCAAAGGCGTTCGCCGGAATCGTCAGCCCGAAATCGAGCAGAGAATGGATGAGCACCGCCACCAGGGCACCGGCCGCCGCCAGGCCCAGGGCTCGATCCTCGGAGCGCGGCCCCCGGTGACACACCTTCCAGATCTGTACGAAACAGGCGATGCTCCCCAGGAGGGCGATCGTGAAGCCGACCACCCCGGTGGTCACCAGCAGCTCGAGCACATCGTTGTGTGCATGGGTCCAGGTACCTCGCAGCTCGGGAGGCTGCACCACCGGAAAGGCCTGGCGGAACGTACCCAACCCGGTGCCCGTCCACGGAGAGCGCAGAAAGAGCTCCCAGCTCGCCCGGTAGGTTTCGAAGCGGGTGTTCCAGGCCACTTCGTACGCCGAGGTCGACAGAAAACGACTGAGGCTGCTCTCCCACCCGATGGTGGCGAAGAAGCCGAGGCCCGCGGCCAGGGTACCGAGCACCGCTGCGCCGATCTGCCAGCGACGCGTGATCGACGCCAGCAGAAGGGCCTGGGTCGTGAGTGCCCCCAGCAGAGCCAGGAGACCCGCTCGGGAGCCGGTGAAGAGCGCCCCGGTAAAGATCAGGAAGAACGCGAGGCCGGGCATCAGCCCGAGCAGGAGACGTTGCTCCAGCGGCACTCCGTGGCGCGAGCGTCGCAGCCCCCACCACCACCAGGCCGCGACACCGGCCACCGCGATCGAGAGCAACATGGCGAGGTGGTCGGAATTGACGTAGGTCCCACGCAATCGGTCGGCCTCGCCGGCAACCTCGATTCCCCAGATCCTGCCGTCGCGGCCGAACCAGTTCTCGGCACCGTAGAGCACCTGGAACGAGGCGATGGCGAGGTAACCCACCGCCAGGATCCGCCGACGGCGACGGTCGGCTCCGACCAGGGCCGCCGCCGAGAAACAGGCGGCGACGGCCAGCCAATGGTCTCCGACCACCCGCGAAACCTCTGGAGCCACCGAGAGGCCCATGCGATCATAGGGAGTGGCGAGCAACCGTCCCGCCCGGTCCCAATCGGAACCGAGCTCGGGCGCCAGGGCCCGGACCCACGCGCTGGGCCAGGCCACGGATTGCAAGAGGCCCAACAAGCCGATCGCCCCGATGGCCGCTGCCGGCAGCCCCCAACGCCGCCAACCTTGGAGACGAGGGGAGACCAGGAGCATCGCCATCAGAGCGGCGACGGCACAGAGCCCCAGAAAGGTACGCTCACGCATCAGGATCCCGCCGAAGGGCAGGGGACCGAGGATCACGATCAGCAGGAGGAAAAAAGTCGCCGCGGTGGCAAGTTGACTAGTGTAGTGCGTCACAAATCTGGCACCTTGTCTTCGGGCCCTCTCACGCCCTTTCGGCGTTGCTCCTTCTCGAAAGACTCCCAGTATTCCTGTGTCGGAGCGCCTTGACAGGACGAGAGATGACCTCGAATCCAAGGCGCCACCTGTGTGACGCACTACACTGGATTGTCGTATCATCCGCGCCCGACCGTTCCTTTTTTCGGGGCCGCCGGCTCTCGAATCCGGCTCCACGACCGCGTGACCAGAGGAGAAGTGATGGACATGTTGTGCTCGATGACCAGGAGAAGGCTTCCTTCGTCACATCCCTCGGCTCCCGCGAACGTCGAGCCCTCCGCGTGCACGAGGCCGGAATACTGGCAGATCGCCATCTTCCTCTTCTTCCTGGGAACCGCCGAGGTCGGGGCGCAGTATAGCGTTCCGGGAACCGCGGCGCCTACCGACGGCATTCCGTCGAAAGAGCTGTTGGAAGAGAGTATCGAGAGCGCACGCTGGAATGCGGGCCCATGGAAGCTCGGCCCCTGGATCGGCATCCAGGACGCATCGTTCGTCCAGTTCGACGACAACCAGAGAGCCGCCCAGGGCCAACCGGAAGACGACTACACGATTACCGTCGGAGCCGGGCTGAGGGGATACCTCAAGACCGGCCGCCTCTACTTCGCCACCCACGCCCTGCCCGAATATGTCTGGTGGCAGGAAGACGAGGAGCGTCGGCAGCTGAACGGCCGGTATGGTGCCGGCCTCTTCGGATACCTGAATCGGGCCACCTTCGAGCTCTCGGCGCGGCGTAGCGAGACCCAGCGATTCTTCTCCTCGGAGATCCAGGAGCTGACCAGCACCCGCGAGGACATTCTCCGCGGCGCGCTCGAAGTCGAGCTCGGCTCGCGGATCTCACTCCTCGCCAGAGGAACGGTGACCGAGCTCGAAAACGAAGACGAAGACATCCAGGACGACCGCTTCTCCCGGCTCGATCACGAAGAGGAGTCCCTGCTCCTCGGGGTGCGCTACCGCACTTCCAGAGGTCTTTCTCTGTCCTTGAGCTTCGAAGACCTCTCCTACGACTTCGCCGCTGCGGCCCGCGATCTCTCGAGCTCCGGCGAGGTCGCACGCCTGGAAGCTGCCCTCGACGGAAACCGCATCAGCTACCGCGCAGCTCTGGCCAGCTACTCTCTCGATCCCGAGCCCGCGTCGGTGTTCCGTGGCTTCGACGATGCCACCGGCTTGTTGGAGGTGGCGACTTCCTTGGCCAACGGGGCCGGGCTCTTCGTGTACGCTCGCCGGAGCCTGGCCTTCTCGGCCCAGGAAGAGACGTCCCACTACCTCTCCGATCGATATGGAGCCTCGCTGACCTTCGGGCGCCAACGTTTCACCGTCAACCTGTTCGGAGAGCTCGGCGAAGACGACTTCGAGCCGATCCTCGGTAACAACCTCGACCGACTCGACGACGTCCAGTCCTTCGGTGCCGGCCTCGACTTCCAGCTGAGCCGACTGATCAGCTTGCGCTTCTCCGCGACCCTGACCGACTACGACTCCAATGTCGATTTCTTCGACCGCGACGTCACCTCGATCGGTTTCTCCCTCGAGTTGGGGGCCTTGTTCGAGAAGCTGCAGGTCGGCGAGCGCCCGGGTATCTGGTAGTGCCGGGCGGGGATGGGAGTGGAGCACTCAACTGGCGGCGTTCGGCAACTTATTGTAGCCTGAGCCCATGAAGCGTCTTGTTCTGATTCTTCTCGCGGTCGGGATCTGGAGCCCTGTTTTTCAGGCGCAGGAAGGGCCCACGTCTCGTTCCTACCGCATCGGGCCGAGAGACGAGATACAGATTCGGGTCGAAGAGCTCTCCGACCTCGACACCACACAAACCGTGGCCGAAGACGGAACGATCAACCTGCCGGTGATCGGAACCATCGACTCCAGGGGCCTCACCGAGAGCGAGCTGGAGCTTCGGATCCGCGCCCGCCTGGAAGAAGAAGGCCTGCGCCGGGCGACGGTACACGTCATCATCAGTGCCTATCGCTCGCGCCCGGTTTCGGTTCTCGGCGCCGTGGCGGACCCGGGGAATCACTTCATCCCCGGCCAGGCTTCCCTGATGGAGGTTCTCCTCAACGCCGGTGGATTGCTGCCCGATCACGGCTCGGAGATCCTGATCCACCGCTTCCAGAACGGCCTCGCCGGCAGAGTCCGGATCCCGGTCGAGGAGCTGATCGACGCAGGGAATCCCGACGTCAACCTGCCGATCTTCGGTGGCGATCAGATCAACATTCCCCTCGCCCAGGAAATCACCATTCATTTTCTCGGCGAGGTCGCCAACTCGGGTACCCATACCTTCCGGAGCAAGGAGCGGGTCACGCTGTTGACCGCGATCGCTCGTGCCGGCGGTCTGTCGGAAACCGCCAGCCCGAAGATCCGCATTCTGCGCGCGACGGAAGGGGACAAGCGCAGGGAGATCAAGGCCGACTACCGCAAGATCCTCAGCGGCCGCGACAACGACGTCGATCTGGTGGATGGCGACCTGGTGGTCGTCAAGGAGTCCTTTTTCTGATGAGCACGTCCCAGAATCCCTTTCGGCCTCACCAGCCTCCCACGGACCCACCGGCAGCGTCGGCCCGACCGGTCGCTCCGGCGTCGCCCCTCGACTTCGAAGAGCAACTCGATTTCACCAAGTACCTCCTGGCCCTGCGCCGCCGCTGGCAGATCCTCCTCGTCTGCCTGCTCATCGCCAGTGGCTACGCCTTCGTGCAGTACTCGCTCACTCCCAAGGAATACCAGGCGACCACGACGATCCAGATCGAGCGCAAGCGCCTGTCACTCCTCGCGCTCGGCCAGGCCGGCTGGCTCGAGGACTGGTGGAACATGGAGTACTACCCCACCCAATATCGCCTGCTGCGCAGCCGCGGCATGGCCGAGAAGGTGGTCCTCCACCTGGGTCTGCACCGCGACCCTTCGTTCTCGCCCCAGAACAGGCTCACGACCAGCGGAGACGAAGACGAAGAGGAGACAGCGGACGATGCGGCGTCCCGAGAGCTGGCTCGCATGGCCACGCAGGTCATGGGGCGCCTGTCGGTCAACCCGATCCAGGAAACCCAGCTGGTAGACCTCACCTATCGCTCCACCGATCCGCAGCAGGCCGCCCAGATCGCCAACACCTATGCCAAGGTCTTCATCGCCTGGGGCAAACAGGATCGGAGCGAGACGGTTTCCAAGGCCTCCGATGTGCTCGACGATCGGATCGAGAGCCTGCGGCAGGAGATCGAGCAGGGGCAGCTGCGGCTCAACGCCTACATCAGCTCCAGTGACTTTGCGCTCGATCCGGCCGGAGAGGCTTTGCTCGAGCAGCAGAAGACCCTGCGCGAGCGCCATAGCAAGGCCTACGCCAAGCGGTTCGAGAAGGAAACCTACTTTCGGCAGATCTCGAACCTCAGCCGCGACTCCTTCGTCAGCACCCGGGCCAATGCTCGGACCCAGGCACTGAAGAGTGAGATCTTCGAGCTCGAGAGCCAGTACAACTCCAAGCTGAGCACCTACAAGCCCGAGTGGCCGGAGATGGTCGAGCTCCAGGAAGAAATCGAGAAGAAGAAGAAGGAGCTGGATCGGCTCTCCACAGAGATCTACGAGGAAGCCCGCGACCAGGCCCGGGCCGAGTTCCAGCTCGCGAAACGAGAAGAGGAGGCCCTGCAGGCGGAGCTCAACAAGCTCACCACGGACGCCAGACTGCAGAATTCCTCGGCTCTCGAGTACAACAACCAGCTGACCTACATCGAAACCCGCAAGGAGCTTCTGACCGACCTCGTCAAGAGACAGTCGGAGATCGCCACACAGATGCAGAGCACCCAGGAATCGAACGTGCAGATCATCGATCGCGCCATCGTTCCGACCGCTCCGTTTCGCCCCTCCCTGCGCAAGAGCCTCGGCGCCGCGATCGCCTTCGGAATCGCCCTCGGAGTCGGCCTGATCTTCCTGCTCGAATTCCTC
The DNA here is from genome assembly GCA_964565225.1 of uncultured Thermoanaerobaculia bacterium. Taxonomy (GTDB): domain Bacteria; phylum Acidobacteriota; class Thermoanaerobaculia; order Multivoradales; family J023; genus CAZMEL01. Next base: position 17,347 of record CAZMEL010000012.1, read on the forward strand.
GATCGGACCATCAAATCCCCCGAGGAGCTCGAATCGATTCTGGGCATCCCGACTCTCACCGTGATTCCCGACATGAACGATCCCGGGGCCGGCCGAGGTGGTGGCAAGTATGGCTACAACTACAGCTATGGGTACGGAACCCCCGGCCCGTCGGGACAGGGAGCGGCGGCGGAAGTCTCCATCGAGCTGCTTCCCCATCTGAATCCTCGGCTGGCGGTCTCCGAAGCCTACCGTTCGCTGCGTACCGCCCTGCTCCTCTCCAGCGCCGACGAGCTCAAGGTCGTGGCACTGACCTCCGCCGAGCCCAGTGAGGGCAAGACCGCGACCACCGCCAACCTCGCCTGCGTCATGGCGCAGCTCGGCCGCAAGGTGCTGGTGATCGATGCCGACCTCCGCCGCCCCCGCATGCACAAGGTATTCAACGTTTCGAACCGCCACGGCCTGGTGAATTTCCTCACCCACCAGGGCGAGCTCGACACCTTGTTCCTGCCCACCGCGGTGCCCAATCTCTGGCTGTGCCCCTCGGGACCGATTCCGCCGAATCCCTCGGAGCTGCTGGCCTCGGAGCGGATGCGGGACTTCATCCAGCTGATCCGGGCACGTTTCGACTTCGTGCTGATCGACACGCCGCCGACCCTGCCGGTCGCCGACGCCGTGATCCTCGGCCCCCTCGCCGATGGCATGGTGGTCTGCGCCCGCGCCGGAGTGCTCACCCGCGACGACGCCAAGGTCTGTCGGGAACGGCTCGGCTACGCCGACATGCGCATCTTCGGCGCGGTGCTGAACCGCCACCGCAGCAGCGCTCACAGCTACGGCAAGCGATACCACTACTACAGCAGCTACGGCGACACCGGCGAGTCGAGCTCCGAGACCACAAGCGCCGCTTGAAGCGGATGATCGATCTCCACGGCCACTACCTCCCCGGCATCGACGACGGGGCTCCGGACCTCGACACCGCGGTGAAGATGTGTCGGATGGCGCAGCGTGACGGCTGCCGAGCCGTGATCGCCACCCCGCACCTGCGCCACAACCGGTACTGGAACGACGATCTACGGCACCTGCACGAGCTGTGGAATCAGGTCCGGCAAGAGGTCGTGCCCGAAGGCGAGAATCCGCCGCCGCTACAGGTGTTCCTCGGTGGTGAGATCGCCGTACACACCGATAGCTTCAACGAGATCCTCGACGAGATGCCCGGAGGGAGACTGCTCTCCCTCGCCGGCTCCAAGTACCTCTTGCTGGAGCTCGACTGGCACGGCTTCGGCCCCGATCCTCGCGAGGTGATCTACGAGCTACGGATCAGCGGCTGGTATCCGATCATCGCCCACCCCGAGCGGGTCTCCTGGCTCGCCAACGACCCGGAACGGTTGGAGTCTCTCGTCGCCGAAGGAGCGCTGACGCAGATCACGGCCATGAGCCTCACCGGAGACATGGGCAACGCGGCCGAACGGGCGGCACGGCAGATGCTCGACTCCGACCTCGTCCATTTCGTCGCGAGCGACGCGCACGACCTCGAGAATCGTCCACCCGGGCTCTCCCGGGCGAGGCGACGGGTGCAGGAGCTTCGCGGCACCGAGGTCTGCCGAAAGCTCTTCTGGGAGCACCCCGTGGCGGTCGTCAACAACCAGCCGATCGGGGCCAGAGATGTGGCGCGTGGCCCTCGACCCAATCGTTGGCCACTCTCTCCGAGCCTGGGATAGACTCGACATGATCATGAGACACATGCCTTTAGCCCGCGGCTCCGGCCAACGCCGGGCCTCGTTCCTTCTCGCGGCACCGGTCCTGTGGGCTGTCTGTGCCTCCGTCCTGGTGCCGGCCCCTTCTCGAGCCGCCAATGCGTTCTACGAGCGCCTCTTGAGCGAAGGCAAGGCCCTCTACGATGCCGGGCAGTTCCAACCCGCGGCGAGAAAGCTGGAGCTGGCCTGCTTCGGGATGCTCGAAGATCCCCCGGCACTCACGAATTGCCAGGTTCATCTGACCCTCGCCCACGGTGCCCTGGGGAACGAAGAAGGCTTCAAGCAGAGCTTCGATCGATTGATGAGCCTGGAAGAGAGATTCTCGACCTTCTCCGGGGCCCAGCACGCAGACGACTGGATACGCCAGCTCTCGGAATACGCCAAGTCTTGGGTTCCCTACGAAACCCTGCGTCGGCTTCCCGGCTTCGAACGAGTGGCCAGACAACAGAAGGAAGCGAACCTCATGACCCTCGAGGTTCCCGAGCGCAAGGAGCAGCTCGAACGCCTTCTGGAGCAGGAGCCCGAAGCTCTCGCCTGGCGCATTCTGATGGCCGAGGTCGACCTCGCAACCGGTCAATACAAGACCGCCGTCGAAGAGACACGACAGGTCTTGCAAGAAGACTCCGAGCGGATCAAGGCGATCTGCGTCCGAGGCCAGGCCCTGGAGGCCCTCGACAACTGCGAGGAGGCCCTCGTGCATCTCTACAACTGCGCGAAGGAAATCCCGAGCGAGGCCATCACCGAATCCAAGGCCCGTTGCCACCTGCAGCTCGAGCAGCTCGACGAAGCCGAGAGCGCGGCCCAGACCCTTTCCGAGGGCACGACCCGGCGAGGTCTTCTCCGAGACATCAAGAGAGCCCGTAGAGAAGCCGCTCGCCAGCCCCGGGAAGCCACGCCGGAAACCGCCGAGCCATCGACCGACGACCCGGCAGCCGACACGACCACCGAAACCGGCGGCGCGGGCCAGGGCTCCTCCTAATTCTACTTTGTCAGATTGGAGATTCGGTTTCGTAAGAGCGGCGTTCCTGGAGCCAGGTCGAGCGGGTCAACGACAATCGTGCCGAAGATGACTCCCCGACACAGCGCCGAGAGGGATTTCGAAGCCCAACCGGCCGGCGCGGCCCTTCGAGGCCTGGCGGAAGGAACGCCGACTCGATCCCGCCAGGGAATCTGACAGAGGAAAACTAATCTGATCCGGACCTTTCCCTACCGAGGCGTTTCTCCCTACAGGGGAATCTGGCCCCTACGACACGGGCCCCCCGCTCTCCCGGCCGACCCCTCTCCCCAGGCCAACAAGCCCCTTGTTTTCAGACACTTTCGAATCTATCGTCTTGACCCCGATAGATTCTCTCGAGCATCTTCGGACCCTCCGAGGAGCTGGCATGAATTCTGCTCCTGCGTAGCTATGGAGTTCGAGACACAGCGAGCGGCACCTGGAAGGGCCGCCCTTTTGCGCTGTACGCAGATTTTGCCGATTGCGGGCATCTGGACCTGCAAAAGCCGTCCGTTTTCGACGGCATCAAGGAGATGAGAATGGCTACGGCCCAGCGTCCATTTTTTCGATGGATTGGTTCTTTCACCCTATTGATGATCGCCGCGCTCCCCGGCGTCGCCAACGCCCAGGGAAACCTCGAGGTCATCCCGGAAGAGATCGAGTGCCTTCCGATCGAGGACAACGGTGTCGGCTACGCTCGGGTCGAGAACAACCTTCCCGACACCACCGTGCGGCTGAATTTCCGACGCATGCACGACACCGTCGAGGACATGTACTGGGTGGCCATGCGCCCCGAGGGCAACGGCCGGTACTGGGGCATCTTCCCCAAGGCCGAAGACCGTGTGCTGGACCGCCACGACCTGACGGAGCGACGCGACGAGTACCGCGATGAATACAGCTGGGCGCAATGGTGGCGGGAAAAGCAACGCACCGACCATCGCGACCCCAACGGCGACCTCGACGACGACCTGATCCGCGAACGCGCCAGCCTCGGCAAACACGTCCCTCGCGACTGGTTCGACGAAATGGACGACGAGACCTTCGAGAACTGGCTCGAGCAGCTGGAGAACGAGCCCGCCGAGTACTTCATCTCCGTGCACGACTCCGAGGGCAACCAGCTCGCCAAGTCGAAGACCCGGGTCGTCGAGGTGCGCGACAACTGCCGCCAGGATCTGACACCCAAGCAGCGCGGTGAGGCCGAGAACCTCACGGTGGCCGAGTCGGCCCACTGGCAGCGCGACGAGGAGGTCTTCCACTGGCTCTGTGCCGGCATCGTCACCCGGCTCAACCCCCTCGGAGTGAAACGAGCCGACGAGGTCTGCCGCGCCTGCGTGATCGTCTGGTGGAAGAACCCGAAGATCATCATCCCCGCCGCGGCGGCCGTGGCCGTGGGCGGCGGTATCCTGCTCTACGACGACGACGACGAAGGCCCCGTCTCGCCGTCCGTTCCCTGAGCCCGATCGGTTCGAGGAGCCATCCCACTCGAAACCCCCGCAGCCACCGGCCGCGGGGGTTTTTTCATGCCAGATCCTTCAAGGCAGATCGCTCAAGGCACTGGCTGCAGATCCCGCAGCAACCCCGCTAGATCCCGGCGACTCTCGGAGCTGTCGGAGCAGAGAAAACGCTCGGCCTGTCGGCGGTCGGGAACCGGCGGATCGGCGATCCACCGGCGGAGGGTGTCCCCTAGATCTCGGAAATCTTCGGCGAGGTGTACCCCCGTGATTCCTCGGAGCTGCGGTTTCCAGGAAAAGTCGATCCAGCTGGGCATGAGGAGCGGAATGCCCCGTGCGAAGCAGTCGAGCATCACCGTCGAGCGGAACATCACCGCGATCTCGGTCGTGTCCAGAACCTCGTGCAGCGGCTCCGACTGGCTGAGCTCCAGGCCTTTGGGCAGCTTGCCGTGGCGCTGCTGCCAGAACGAGGTGAGATCCGAGAGGTTCTCGAGCGGGTGGGCGCGCACCCGCAGAGAACAGCCACCCTCTTCCAGGAGCTCCTGGAAGAGATCGACGAAACCCGCCATGAGGTCTTGCCCGGGATAGAAATCGAGGCGATCGAAGGGCCAGGAAAAATACGTCAGGCGTCGGCAGGAGCCGCCTCCACCTTCTTGAGGTACCGAGTGGATGCTCCCCTCCGGTCGCAACGCGCCGACTCCGGAATCCTGCGCTCTCGGTTGCTCCGCGAGCTCGTGGAGATTGTGTACGTGGATCCTCTTCCGCTCGCTCGGCGGCCAGAGATCGCGCCAGAAATCTCCCGAGACGACCAGAGCATCGGAGAGCACCGGCAAGCCGGTGTAGAACCTTCCGCTCAACACTCCGTGCACCATCTGCGCGACCGGAATGCCGCGCCGCCGGGCCTCGGCCAGGAACCAACCTTCGATTCCCCACTGGTTGGCCACGACCAGCAGGCGAGGCCGAGCCCGATCGAGGTAGTTGCTCCAGCACCGGGTCAGCCGTGCCATTGCCGCCTGGCCCGCGGACAGCCAGTAGTGGCAGATCGGGCTGGTGCGCAACCAGGCCTCGAGCAGGCGCCTCTCCGGCTCGCCCGCCTCGGCTTCGAGAACGACCCGCAAGGGGTCCCCCGGCATCGCCGGCTCTTCCGGCTCGGCAAAACGCCACAGCTCGTGCAGACGGCCTCGGTGTCCGGCCGCTCCGTCTCGGGCCGGCGGATTGCTCACCACCCAGTGCGAGTCTCCTTCCACCAGAGGCTCGACCGCGCGCAAGATGCGACTGTTGTTGAGATACGAAGAGAAGAGCGTGACCCCGCCCGGCTCGAGACGGGGCGAAGGCAGCTGACCGTGGAGCTGGTATCTCCACCGGTACTCCGGGTCCAGCTGATCGCCCAGGATCCGCATCTGGCCGAGAAAATCACCCGTGACGAGCATTCGCCGCAGTCTTCGTACGAGGCGTTGCCCGCGACCCGGCTCCACCGGCCCGGCCGGCGGCACCTGGCCAAAGAGCTCATGGAGGTAGAGCCCCAGTCGGCCCGAGGCCCGGATTTCGGGTACTTCCTCCGCGAGACTTCGGCAGAGTCGAAAGGCATCCAGAGCCGCCTGGACGGTCATCGCTTCCCGAAACAGGGGCTCGGCGAGAAATCGCCGCCAGGGCTGCCCGTGGAACGACGGGCCACCCTTGCAGACTCTCTCCATCCAGCCGATCGCGCTTCTCTCCCAGCGCTCCAGGCCCCCGACCACCTCGTGCAGGTCATGACAACGCAGCTGGCCGTGCCGGTTCCGAAGCCCCGCCAACCCGTCGGGTGAGAACCAGCCCAGGGCCAGCAGATCCGAAAAGGAGCTCAGATCTTCCCGAACGAGGTCCGACGGATCCGCAGATTCGTCGATCAGGAGCACACGGTGGGTCATGGCGAGAGATCAGCCGGCGGGATCGACATCGTAACCCCAGTGGCGCATCCACCGGCTGCTACGAACGTCTTGCCAGAAACGTCGGGTTTCGTCGTTCTGCAGGAAACCGAAGGCCCGATCGGTTCGCAGGCCTCCGAGAGACGTGGCGAGGCGCTCGGGGCCCGGCTCGAGCTGGCAGAAGGCGAGAATTCGCTCCATCTCGTGGCGTGGGTCGGCGAGGAGTGCCTCGTAGCGAGCTTCGAGCAGAGAATCCCCCAACCCCTCGGTCAGGCGGTCGGCCAGCTCCAGGTATTCTTCCCACAGGCGGAACGCCTCCTCCAGGTGCAGAACCCTCGGCGAGGTTCCGAACCAGCCACGTTTCGCTCGCCAGCGAAAGAGCTGCCGATGTGTCTCGAAATGGTCCCTCCCGAGCTCGAGTCCACCGCGCTGACGCCGGACCAGAGAATCCGCCACATCGACTCCGTTGCGCACCAGATGTAGAACCCGTGCCTCGGGAAAGATCTCGAGCCAGATATCCAGGAGCACGGTGGTCCGCGGATCCTTGAATCCCCAGGGCTCTCGGAGCCCGAAGAGCGAACGGTGACGCAGATACCGCCCCGGGCCCAGGAACTCGAGAGCCGGCGGCGCCGCCAGCCGATCTCGCAGGTACTCGACCGCCAGCCGCCGTCCCTCTGCATCGGTCCGCAGATAGTCGCTGACCTTCGGTGTGTCCCAGCGCCCACCGGCCGATGCGAGGAGCCAGGCATTGAGACGGTTGAAGAAACTCGCTTCGTGGTTGTGAGCGATGCGCCAGCCCATGAACAAACCCAGGTCGTCGAGCATGCGAGAAAGCAGGCTGGTGCCCGATCGATGCATGCCGATCAGCAAGACCGGCGGACGCGGCGGAGTCCGGCTCATGGGCGGAGCTGGCCCCGGATTCCACCGCCGATGCTGCGCACCAGGGCCAGTGGCCCGAAACGCCGCCCCACTTCCTCGACCGATCGCAAGAACCTCGGGCGGTTCGAGCGCAGAGGCTGTCCGAGGTCTTCCGGCATGGGCGAGAAGCCATCCTTGACGGCCTTCAAAAAGGCTCCCGGACGATTCCGAACGAGCGAGTACACCAGGTCATAGAGGAGCATGAAGGGCAGAAACCGCAGCTGCTGGCTCCGCCGCGCGAACCGACGCATGAACCAGTAGCGGTTGCGGAGCTCGAAGTACACCCCGGCCGACGAACGAGCGACGGCCGAAGACTTGTGCAACATCAGGATTTCCGGGAAATACTGGATCCGATATCCCTTCTCCAGGAACTTCATCTGCAGAAAGAGCTCGGAGCCATAGAGGAAAATCGCGCGGTGGTAGCCGCCCACGGCGTCGAGATGTCGGCGCCGGAACCCCACACCTCCGGCGTGGAATCCGCCGCTCTCGAGAGGTCCGACCCGATCGTCCAGGGCCCGCAGATCCGCGGGATCGTCTTCCCCTACCCGGTACTCCTCCACCCTGCATGCAACGATCCCGAGCTCTTCGGGACCCACGGCAAATCGCCGGGCCACCTCGGTGAGCACCCTCGAATCCGGGATCAAGGAGTCGTTGTCCATCTGGAACACGAGCTCTCCGGCCGCTCTCTCGAAGCCCACCGAGTAGCCCGCCATCCCCAGGTTCTCGGCCACGGCGATGAGCTCGACCTCCGGGAACTCCTCGGCCAACATCTCCGCCGAGCCATCACTGGAGCCGTTGTCCACCACCAGGGTCTCGACCCGCGGATAGTCCTGGCGTCGAACGGAGAGCATCGCCTCTCGCAGATCCTCGCGGCGGTTGAAGTTGACGACGACCACCGAGATCAGTGGCTCCAGGCTCTCTTCCGAGGACGATCGTCCGGGATGCTTCATCGCGGTCGCTGGCGGAGGGGTGTCAAGGAAAAAACAGGCAGATTCGTGAGATCCGAAGGAGTAGAGGAACGGTGAGATTACCACAGGGTCTCGGACCTCCATACCCCGAAGCATCGCTCCAGGCCGTGATCCTGGCGCTGGTGGCGGTCGACGTTGCGGCCTTTGAGTCCCACTGCGGATCTTTCTTGTTCGCCTTTCGGAGCAGCTGCTACGATCGGCTCGCGCCCCGACCCGAGCCCGGCCGGGCGTGCTCCTCGGCCAGAATCTCTCCGCACCCCCAACCGCGTCGCGAAACCCCGAATGAGCACTCCAAATCCACCTTCCGCAGGCCGAGAGCAACTGTTCGCCCTCCTCGCCGTGGGCCTGGTCGGTCTGGTGATCTTCGCCATCGCCGAGACCGGGCTGCGCTATCGAGAGTCCCTACGCCGTCTCGAGGTCCCGATCATGACGAAGAATCTCCACGGGACCGGCTCCTACCGACTCGAGCCGAATTTCTCGATGTCGACCCGGGTCAACGACCGGCCGGTTCGCCTGGAGACCAACGAGCACGGAATGCACTGGAAACCGGTCGAGGTCGCGAAGCCGGGCGGGCGGCAACGGATCGCCTTTCTCGGTGACTCCTTCACGTTCGGATCCTGGGCCGACGACGTCTCCGGCAGCTTCGTGGGAATCTTCGATACACAGATGCCTCCGGAGACCTACGAGACCCTCAATTTCGGTGTCGGTGGCTACGGGTTCGACGACATGGAGCTGATCCTCGAGGAGGAGGTGCTGCGCTTCGCTCCGGACTTCGTGGTGTTGATGGTCTTCAACGGCAACGACTTTCGCGACACCTACCTCGGCCTCGAAAAATACGAGATCCGCGGCGGAACCCTCCATTGGCGAACCGAGAATCTGGAGCGGAAAGTGCCCCCGGCCTTTCGCAAAGAGCCACCCAGAGCCTCCGCCGCGGACCGGGGATTCTTCGAGTCGATTCGCTGGGGCCTCTACGATTCCCTCGCCGTGTATCGGGCGATTTCCGAGGTCAAACAAACCCTGCGCGGCAACCCGATCTCGAAGCGGCCGGCCTCTCGGCCCTTTCCCGAGCTGGAGCTCGAAGATCGTTTCCTCTCCTACACTTTCTGGTGCCGAGATCCCTACCCGCCCGTGGCCGACCGAGCGGTGGCCAAGGCCATCGCTGCCCTCGACCGGATCCGCTCGCGCCTCGAGTCGGAAGGGATCGAGCTGCGGATCGCGACGATTCCCTTCCGAGAGCAGGTCTATGTCGAGAGCCCGACCGGCGACGGCTACCGGATCGACCGACCGCAGATCTTCGTAGAGCAGTACGCGAAGGAGCACGGACTGGCCTATCTCGATCTCCTACCGCCGCTGCGCGAGCATGTGCGAAACACGGGCGAAGATCTCTACACACCCGGCGACCCGCACTTCAATGTCCAGGGGCATGCCCTCGCCGGCCGCCTGGTCGCGGAATGGTTCCTGGGCTCCGACCTGTCGAGGAGCCTCTGAGGTGTGCGGGATTTCGGGCATCCTGGGCTCCGGCTGGGAGCCTTCCCAGCTGACGGCGATGGTCGATTCCCTCGCCCACCGCGGCCCCGACGATCGCGGCCGGTACGTCGACCCGGCAAACGGGGTCGGCCTCGGGCACAACCGGCTGAGCATCCTCGACCTCGGCCCCGCCGGCCGGCAGCCCATGGCCGATGCGTCGGGCCGTCTGCATCTCGTCTTCAACGGGGAGATCTACAACTACCGCGAGCTGCGCGAAGAGCTCCATGACTACCCCTACCGCACCCGGACCGACACCGAGGTGATCCTGGCCGCCTACCAGCAATGGGGCGTGAGCTGCGTCGAGCATTTCAACGGCATGTTCGCCTTCGCCCTTTGGGACGCGAGCCGCCGGCAACTCTTCGCCGCCCGTGACCGCCTCGGCATCAAACCTTTCTACTACTGCCACCTGAACGGCTGCTTTCTCTTCGCCTCGGAGATCAAGGCACTTCTCGCTGCCGGTTTTCCGGCTCGGATGAGCCAGGAGATCCTGCGCGACTACCTGCTCCAGGGTTGGTACGAGCATCGCCCGGAGACGTTCTTCGAAGGCATCCGATCCCTGCAGCCGGGCCACACCCTGCTCTGCCGCGATGGCGAGCTACACGAAGCCCCGTATTGGGAGCTCTCGCGGATCGCCGAAGAAACCACCGAAACCTTCGACGCCGGCCAAGAGACCTGGCGAGAGCTCCTCGCCGAGCGGCTCGACGACGCCGTGCGCCTGCGCCTGCGCAGCGATGTCCCGGTGGGCATGCATCTCTCCGGCGGGCTCGACTCTTCGGCCCTGCTGGCCACTCTCGACCATCTCCTTCCCGCCGAATCCCGTCTCGAAGCCTTCACCGCCACCTTCGGCGACGCTCGGTACGACGAGGTCATCCATTCCCGCAGAGTCGCCCGGTCGCTCGACCTCCAGCTCCACGCGGCCCCCTTCCGCCCGGACGAGCTCTGGGCCACTGCCGAACGTGCGCAGTGGCACCAGGAGCAACCCTTCGGCGGGGTCTCCACCCTCGGCTACTGGAACCTCGAGCAGACCGCTCGGGAGCGAGGCATCACCGTGCTCCTCGAAGGCCAGGGTGGCGACGAGCTCTTCGGCGGCTATGCCTACTACCAGGCCGACCATGTGCAGGATCTCCTCGATACGGGGCGCCAGGACGACATAGAACCTTTTCTCGCCCGCTGCGCCGAGAGGCAGGGCCTCTCTCCCGAGCAGCTGACCCTCAAAGTCGAACGTATGCGCCGGTCGCGCGGAAAGATCTTCCAGGACGGCAGCTCCTTCCTCCGGACCGACTGCCTCGCAGACGACTTCTCTCGCCTCGGCCCCTCGAGTCCCGAGCTCCGGCTTCCCGAGACCTCGGCGTTTCGCCGCGCGCGGGTCCGCGACCTGCGCTACACCAAGCTTCCGCGAGTGCTGCGCTTCAACGACCGCATGTCGATGGCCTTCGGCCGGGAGCTGCGAGTTCCTCTGCTCGATCACCGGCTGGTGGAGCTGAGCTTCCAGCTGCCGGACGACCTCCTGCTGCACGACGGTCACACCAAGTGGCCCCTGCGCCGGGCTCTGGAGGGTCGACTCGACGACCAGATTCGCCTGGCTCCGAAACGTGCCGTGGTGACCCCCCAGAAGGAGTGGTTCCGCGGTCCCCTACGGCAGGAGATCGCCGCCCGCCTCGAACGCTCCGAGCTCGCGCGGCTCGGAATTCTCGACCGCCAGCGCGCTCTGGCCGCCTTCCACCAGTTCACCCACGACCCGAAGATCGAGAACGCCTTCTACCTCTGGCAATGGCTGAATCTCGATCTCTGGATCGAAACCTTCCGGGTGAGCTGAGTCGGCTTCCCCCTGAGAGGATTCCCCCGAGATGTCCGAGAGCTACGAAAAACGATCCGGCCGCGACCACTTCTTCCGTCTCCTGGAGCAGGAAATGGAGCTCCTGATCGATCCCGAAACCGGGTCGATTCGCTCCGCCCTCGCGGAGCCGACCTCCTGCTACCTCTGCGGGGCCGAGGCCGGCGGAGAGCTCTTCCGCAAACAGGGTCTACGGTTCGTGCGCTGCGGAGACTGCGGCCTGATCTATATGAACCCACGCCCCAACTCTCTCGCCCTCGAACGCCTCTACGCCTTCGAGTCAGCGGCCAACGACGCCTGGGTCGAGGTGCTGCTGAGCGATGCCGAGGAGGAGTTCCAGTCCCGCGACTTCGCTCACCTGCTCGATCTGGTCGGCCAGCACCAGCCCACGGGCCGGCTGCTCGATGTGGGCTGCTCGATCGGCCGATTCCTCCATCTCGCCCGCGAGCGCGGCTACGACGCCGAGGGCCTGGAGCTCGGCGAACGAGCCGCGCGAATCGCCCGCGAGCGGTATGGAGTGGAGGTTCGGGAGGAGACGCTGGCCGACGCCGGCTTCGCCGACAGCTCCTTCGACGTGGTCTCCCTCGTCGAGGTGCTGGAGCACCTGCCGCAGCCGCGGGAGATCCTGCAGGAGATTCGCCGGATCCTCCGCCCCGGCGGGGTCGCCATGCTGGGCGTGCCCAACGCCGCATCCCTCGGAGTGCTGGTGCTGCAGGCCGACGCTCGAACCTTCAACCGCAACCACCTGATCTTCTTCAATGAGGAAACGCTCGCGGAGCTCCTGCGGCAAGAGGGTTTCCGCGTGCTGCAGGTCGACACCGCCGTTTCCGTGTTGGACTCGGTGCTCAACCACCTCCAGCTCCTCGACCCCTTCGGCCCCCCTCGCACCGAGTTCCTGCCGCCCCGGCTGCGCGATCTCCTGGCCCGGGACGGCGGCCGAGAGCGCCTGGAGCGCGCGATCTACGACCTCGGCATGGGCTACCGGCTGCGGGTGCTGGCCCAGCGGGTGGACTGAATCCGCCTACCGCCGCGCGAGGAGTCGCTCGAGCTGATCTTCCCAGCGCTCGGCGATCACCTGCCAGTCGAATCCGCGGGCGTGCTCGGCGGCGGCGGCTCCCATGCGCAATCGTAGCTCCGAGTCCTGCAAGAGCTGCTCGACCCGGCGCGACATGTCGTCGAAGGTGGAGACCGTAAAACCCGTCTCACCGTTCACCACGGCGGTGGTTTCGTAGTCGTCGAAGACCACCGCCGGCAGGCCGGTGGCGGCGGCTTCGAGAGTGGTCTTGCCGAACCCTTCGAGTCGCGACGGCAACACGTAGACATCGCAGCGGGCGAGCCATTCGGCCATCTGCCGCTGCTGCAGGGCGCCGTGGAAGACCACGGAGCCCAGGCCGTCGGCCTCTGTCTCCGCCATCAACCCTTCGGCATAGCCGGGATCGCCGAGGGTCGGGCCGATCAGATGCAGCTCCACGGGTAGATTCTGCAGCCGCCGGGCCAGCTCGAGCACCAGGTGAGGTTGTTTGCGGGGTTGGATCGAGCCGACGAAGACCACCCGCCAGGGCTCCTCCCGCTCTGCCCGGTCCACCGGCTGGAAGAGCTCGAGATCGACCCCCAGAGGCACGGTCTCGGCCTGGATCCGGTGCTCGGCCAGAGAGCGGGTGATCGTCGGCGTGATGGCCGTGCAGAGGTCGGCAGCACGCAGCCAGCGCAACCGATGGTGAAGATCGGCTGGCGGAAGCTCCTGCAGCTGGTCCCACGAGCATTCGAGACATTCGACGGTCCGAGCCCGCCGAGCCAGGCGACGGAGCGTCCAGAACAGGCGGCTCGCTCGTGCATTCAGAGACGGGTAGAAAAGGATGTCGTGCCGTCCCCGGAACAGCTGCCGGACGATCTCCACCGTCCCCAGCCGCGGCGGCACCCGCAGGAGCTCGACGCCCGGATGCTCCCGGAGCCGTGCATCGGCCGGCCGGCCGGAGCTGACGAAGAAACGGCTGAGGAAACGGTCGGGATCGAGGCGCAGGGCGATCTCCCGAGCGGTGAGGCTCTGGGAGTTCACATTCCTCTCGTCGGCCCAGACGTTGAACAAGATCTCGATTCGCCGCGAAGACCTCATGCTCGCCGCCCCAGAGCTTCTTCGAGCGCCTCGGGCAGGGAGCCGTGCCTCGCAGCCAACCTTCGATCGCGAAACGATCGGCTCTTCCGGGCCAGGCTCCGGTACCGAGACTCGTCGCGAGCGAGAGCACGAACCTCGGCCCACAGCTCGTCCACACCTCCGACCCGTTCCATGGCTTCGAGTGTCGAAGGCTCGACCCGCGGATAGTAATACCCCGCGGAGTCGAGAAAGAGCAGCGGCTTGCCGGCCGTGGCGACGTCCACGGCCACTCCTCCGAAGTGGTTGACCAGGATGCAGATCCAGGATTCGGCGATCAGCTTCGACACCGAGGCCGACGCCGGGTAGATCCGCACATTGGGCGCCAGATCGACATCATGCAGCAGAGTCGAGAGATCGAAACGGGGATGGGACTTCCACACCAGGTCGAATTCTCGGAGATCGTCGGGAGGTGCGGAAAGAGCTCGGAGCGTTCGAAAACACTCTCCACACTCGTGCAGTGGCATCGCAAACAGGTGGAAATGGGGGGCCGCGGTCAACAGAGCCACGATCCGCTCACCTCGGCCGGCCGGTACCTCGGCATCGGTCGTTACCTCGTAGGTCAGGACGTCCGAAGCGTTTTCACAGATCAAGGCTCTCGAGTCGTCGGGAAACGAGCGGCGAAAACCTTCTCTCTCGAAGGGGTTCCGGCACGCCAGATACGTGGAGACCACCGGGCTGTGATCTCCCGAAACCTGGGTGTGGGAAAGAGCCAGAGACGGCACTCCCGCCGCCTTCGTCACGTGAAACGGCATCGCGGTGGTGTAGGTGAAGGCCGCGGAGCCCACCACCAGCTCGGGCTCGGCCCGTTGGACCGCTGCGCGCAGGGCTCGAGCCCACTGCGCGGTGCGCCGAAACGTGAGGTCGAAGTAGAGGTCGAGGCGAGCGGCCACCTCCGGCCTCTGCAACACCGGGCAGTCGATCTCCCGGGCAAGGGCCTCGAGCCCCTCGCCCCGCCAACGATTCCGGTGACGGTCGAAGAAGGCCTCGATGTCGGAATCGACACTGCCGGGATACGGAAGGTTCACCAGGCGAATCCCGACCTCGCGCGACCATTTGCGGAGGTCGGCACCGGCACGGCCCAGGTACCAGAGCTGGAACGGGCTCGAGCCGTAGGCCGCGAGATCCTGCAGGGTGCTGCGAAAGCGCTGCCAGTGTCCACCGGGAAAAACCGCCACCCAGCGACCATCGCCGAGATCGCTGCCGGAGATCGACTGCAGCCGGTTCCGCAACCTGCGCAGGGGATACGAAAGTTTCTCGAGCAGCGGCTGCTCTCGTCGTCGCGCGGAAGCACCCCGAGTCTCGACGAGCTCGATCTCCGGCCCCAGGGAAGCAGCCAGGGCGCGTCGGCAGTCCTCGGCAACGGTTCCGCCAGCGGTAGAGGTCGCTGCGACCCAGGAAACCTTCTCGATCCCTCGTTCGCTCAGAATCCGCCCGAGCTCCTGGCCGAAGAGGATCTCCCGAAACACCACGAGGAGCTCGTCGGTGGCGAAGATTGCCGGGACATCGAGATCGTCGAGGGTCTCGCCCGCGCAGGCCCTCTCGAGGAAGAGGTCGCGGTCGCGCAGGGCCCGATCTGCCAGGGCCCTGGCGCGGGAGGCCGGGATCAGCTCGGTAGGGAAGGAAACTCTCTCTCCCAGGGAGTCGAGGGAGGGCAAAGAGTCCAGGAAGAGCGGGATCACCAGATCCGCCGACCGGATCTCCTCCTGGCTCGGTTCCGGAGAACGATCCGCGATCACCACACAGCGAGACACGGTCTCTCCCGGGCTCCTCTCAGAGTCTCTGCGACGTCCATTGCAGAGGCAGCGCGACGACTCCGGGACGAGCCCGTCCCTGGGCCCCCATGCTGGCGTACGAGCCGTCGTCTCGCAGGTTGAGCACGAAGGGCTCCCGAGAATCGTAGGTGCCGCCACCGTAACGCCCCGTGGCGAGACGGATCTTGTAGGTTCCGATGTTGAAGATTCCGCCGGGAATCTCGACACTCGTCCGGTAGATCCCGGCGGGCCGATCGATGATCTGGTCCGGCGCGAGGTCGATGTCGGCCACGTGGCAGACCGGGGTGCCGTCGCTCTTGTCGAGCATCAGGGCGATGTGGGCCCCGCGCTGCGGCTTTCGCACCGCCAGCTCCATCTCCAGCCGGAAGGGCTTCGAGCGGTCGAGCTCTGCCGACGGGGAGCCGGTATGGTCGAGGAGCCGGCACTTCAGGAACTGCATCACGCAGGACTCGTCCTCCTCGAATCGGATCTCGGCCGCCGAGTGCTCGATCTCTTCGGTGTAGCGCCGGATCACGTCGTCGATCGGCCCCTTGTAGACCGCCCGCCCGTTCTCGAGCAGGAGCCCTCCCGAGCACAGGCGGCGCACGGCCCCCATATTGTGGCTGACGAAGAGCACCGTGCGGCCGGCGCTCGCCACCTCCCCCATCTTGCCCAGGCACCTCTGCTGGAAGGCGGCGTCGCCCACGGCCAGCACCTCGTCGACCAGAAGGATGTCGGGCTCCAGGTGAGCGGCGAGGGCGAAGGCCAGCCGCAGGTACATGCCGCTGGAGTAATGCTTCACCGGCGTATCGATGAAGGCCTCGACCTCGGCGAAGGCGACGATGTCGTCGAACTTGGCGAGGATTTCCTGGCGCTTCATGTTCAGAATGGCACCGTTGAGAAGGATGTTCTCGCGCCCCGTCAGCTCGGGGTGAAACCCGGTGCCCACCTCGAGCAGCGAGCCGACCCGACCGCGCAACAACGCGCGCCCTTCGCTGGGCTCGGTGATGGAGGAGAGGATTTTCAACAGGGTGCTCTTGCCCGCCCCGTTGTGACCGATGATGCCGATCACCTCGCCCTGCGCGATTTCGAACGAGAGGTCGCGCAGCGCCCAGAACATCTGGTGCTCCGAGGGCCCATTCTTCCGCCGCAGCCAGGTCGCCGGGTTCAGGATCGAGCCCGACAGAGTCTCCCGCAACGTCTTGTAGGGCTGCCGTTTGCCGATCCGGTACTGCTTGCCGATTCCGTCGGCTTCGATTGCGAGCACACCGCTCATCGCTGGCTCAAGAACCTCCACAGCTTGTCGGCCATGAACTCCTCGGTGCGGTGCATGGACTCGAAGGTGGCCCCCGCCACGTGGGGAGTCACCAGCAGGTTGCCGTGCCGCCGAGCATACGCGAGGAGCGGGCTGCGAGAGCGCTGCGACTCCGAACCTTCGTTCGCCATCACGTCGACCGCCGCACCGCCCAGGTGGCCGCTCTCGAGCAGGGACACCAGGGCTTCTTCGTCGACCAGATCTCCCCGCGCGGTGTTGATCACCAGGGCGCCGACGGGCAGGGTCTCGAGCTGCGAACGGCCCACCAGGCCGCGGGTCTCGCCGTTCAGCGGAAGGTGGATGCTGAGGATCTCGCTCTGCTCGAGGAGCTCTTCGAGCCGGTCGAGCTTCCGCACCCCGTCGACCCAGCCCGCGCGCAGAGGGTCGTAGGCCGCGACCGGCATCTGGAAGGCACGAGCATATCCCGCCACGTGCTTCCCCACACGGCCCAGTCCGAGGATCCCCAGGCGTTTGCCGGCCAGCTCCCGACCGCGGAAGAGATCGCGCTGCCAGAGGCCTTCCAGCACATTGCCGCAGGCCCGGGGAAGATTCCGCACGAGGGCCAGCAGAAGAGCCCAGGTGTGCTCGCCGGTGGCGCGGATGGAATCGAGGAACTCGACCTCGCCGCGCAGGGAGAGCACCGCAACACCGTGCTCCGACGCCGCCTCCAGGTCGATGTGGTCGAGGCCCGTGGTCGCCGTCACCACGGCACGTAGCCCTGCGCTGGCCAGCACCTCTTCGTCGACCCGGTGGGCGAGACGGACGATCAGGGCGTCGAACCCCGAGGCTCGCCGCGCCAGCTCTCCCGGCGGCACCGCCTCTTCCACCACCTGGGCGATCTCCTGCAGGCGGGCTCGGGCGACCGCGCTGTAGCCCTCGGGCTCGGCGTTGAGGATTCGCCAGCTCACGTCCGGCTCTCCCGCCACCGCCGCACCAGGAGGTCGGCGATCTCGAGATCCCGTTCGTCGTCGATATTGGCGAGCTGCTCCCGGGGCATCACGTAGGCGCAACAGGACCGACCCACGATCACCCCGTCTTCGACCAGGGTCTTCCGCCGGACCGCGTAGAGCGCCCCGTTGCGGTGGTAGAGCGGCGGCAGCTCCTGGCGCCGGGTCATTTCCCACTCGGGCCAGAGTGGCTCCATCTCTCCGGCGGAACCGAGGCGATACATGCGTGCCGGGTGGGCGTCGTCCACCGCGCAGACACTCACCACACTCTCGGTCTCGGGCTGCTCCTCCAGCATCGTGATCACCGCGTCGACATCGGCCCCGGTGCGGATCGGCGACGTCGGCTGCAGCAGCACCAGGGCGTCGAACGGGTTTCCATCGCGGGCTTCCGATTCGGCCAAGGCGTGCTGCAACACCGGCGGCATGGGGGTGTCGTCGGCGGCGAGCTCCGGCGGTCGCAGCAAGACCGGGCATTCGAGACGCCGCGCCGCCGCCGCGATCTCTTCCCCGTCGGTGCTCACCAGGAAACGGGTCAAGCGCCGGCTCTCTCGGGCGGTCCGGATCGAATGGGCGATCAGGGGCTCTCCCGCCACCGGACGCAGGTTCTTGCCCGGCACTCCCTTGGAGCCCTGGCGCGCCGGAATCACCCCCAGGACACGCATCAATAGGTGAGCCGTTTCTCGATCCCGACCTCGCGCTCGGCCAGCTCTCGGGCGATCCGCTCCCCCGAGTCGCCAGAGCCGTAGAGCGGGTCCGACGCATACCGCCCGTGAGCCACCTGCCGCTCGATGGCGGCGCGGATCTGGCTCCGGTCGTGCTCGACATCGATCACGTTGGCCCCCCGCTCGCGCCCTTGCTGGCGGGAGCCGATATTGACCACCGGCACCCCGAGGAAGGCGCTCTCGCGAATCCCCACGCTGGAGTTGCCGATCAGGCAGCGGCTATTGCGGATCAGGCGCAGGAAGTCGTGGGGCTCCATGTTCTTGAAGAAATGGATGTTCTCCGGCTTCGCGTTCTCGCGGAAGGAACGAATGGTATTGG
This sequence comes from uncultured Thermoanaerobaculia bacterium, assembly GCA_964565225.1. Taxonomy (GTDB): domain Bacteria; phylum Acidobacteriota; class Thermoanaerobaculia; order Multivoradales; family J023; genus CAZMEL01. The sequence goes on from CAZMEL010000012.1 coordinate 35,882, forward strand.
AGGTGCCGTCGGAGCCGGCATCGACATTGGGCCAGAACCAGAGGGTCGGCAGGCCCAGCTCGTGCACCGCCTCGAGGGTTTCGAGCACCTGCGAGCGGGTTTCCCGGAACTCGGTAGTGACGGGGTGTTGCATCGTCACCAGGTAGCCGCCGTTCAGATCCAGGGGCTCGCCCACGCCGCCATATTTCTCGATCGGGTCGAAGTCGAGGTCCGGCGATTCCAGGATCTCCGCCGCGAGATCGACCGAGGGACAGCCGGTGACCACCACTCGATCGGGGTCTTCTCCCATGCGGATCACCCGCTCGGCGGCCTTCTCCGACGCCACCAGGTGCAGGTCGGAGAGCTTGGTGACCGCGTGGCGGACCTTTTCGTCGATCGAGCCCGAGACCTCTCCGCCCTGGATGTGGGCCACGGGAATGTTCATGTACGACCCGGCCACCGCCGTCGCCAGGGTCTCGTGGCGATCGGCGATGGTGACCACGATGTCGGGCTGCAGCCGGTCGAGCGTGCTCGACAGCTCGATCATGCCGAGGCCGGTGGTCTTGGCCATGGTCGAGAGGTGCTCGCCCTCGAGCACCATGTAGATCTTGGCCGCGGGGGTGAAACCGTCGCGCTCGATCACATCCACCGCCCGACCATAGCGGTCGAGCAGCAGCGAGGCCGCCGCCACCAGCTGGAGCTCGAGATCGGGCCGGGCCTCGATGGCGCGCAGCACCGTCTTGATCCGGCTGTAGCTCGGCCGGGCGGTGATCACCACACAGACTTTCCGCGTCATGGGTGATCCTTTGCGAGATCCTCGTCGCGGAGCCTCTCGTCGGCCGCGACGTTCCGCGCCAGCACGGAGCCCAGGAGACCACCGATCCGCTCCGGAGGCAGGCCGGTGCCGGGTTTCTTGAGCGCCAGGTGCTTGCGCTCGAGGCGAGTACCGGCGGCCAGGTCGGTGGCCGCGACGATGCTCTTGGTGAAGATCTGCCGCAGGGGCGAGAGCTCTTCGGCCATGGCGTCTTTCTCCACGGGGCTCGCATTCATCGTCTCGATGAAACGAATGCCTTCCACCATCTGGCGCAGCTCTCCGGTGGTCACCGACGCGGGCACGTCGGGGCCGAACATCTCGCGGCTGAAGGTCACGTGGACCTCCACCACCTCGGCGCCCAGGGTCGTCGCCGCCAGGGCGGGGTAGATCGTGCCGGAATGGTCCGAGAGCCCCACCGCACAGCCGTAGCGCTCGCGAAAGGTGTCGAGCAGGTTGAGGCCGACCTTCTCCGGTGGACAGGGGTAGGCGGAGGTGCACTGCAAGACCGCGAGAGGAATGCCGGCATCCAGCACCCGCCGGGCCGCTCGGTCGATCTCCCCGAGGTCGCTCATCCCCGAAGAGAGCAATACCGGCCGGCCGGTGGCGATCATGCGGTCGAGGGCCGGCAGGTTGCCGACCTCCCCCGAGGCCACCTTCCAGGCGGCCACCCCCACCTGCTCGAGCAGGTCGATCGCCGCCTCGGAGAACGGCGAGCTGAGAAACAGCAGCCCTTTCTCCTCGGCGTGACGCCGCAGCCCGAGCCAGGCCTCGAAAGAGAACTCCATGCGTTGCCAGTACTCGTATCGGGTGGAGTCCTGCGGGCTGAACGGCCGCCGCCAGGGCTCGGCCGGCGTGCTCTCCTCCGCCGCGATATGGGTCTGGAACTTCACCGCATCGGCTCCCGCCTCGGCGATGGAGTCGATGTAGGCATGGGCCGTACCGAGGCTGCCGTCATGTGCCTGGGCCACCTCGGCGATGACCAGGCATTGTTCCTTCCAGGGAGCGGATACGCTCATCTTGCAAATCTCGTTTTTCGGTTCCCGTCCATTCGCTCACACCACGTCGGCAAAGGTTCGCTCCATGCGTCGAAAATACACCAGGCCGCCGGTCAGGAACACCAACACCATGGCGGTGGAGATGAGCACCAGGCCGACGGAGATCTCCACCGTGCCGAAGAGGGCCCAGCGAAATCCTTCCACCACCCCGGCCATGGGATTCAGGCCGTAGAGCGCACGCCATTGCTCCGGCACCAGGCTGCTGGGGTAGGCGATGGGGGTGGCGAAGAGCCAGAACTGGGTCAAGAAGGGAATGGTGTAGCGCACGTCGCGGTACTGCACGTTGAGGGCCGAGAGCCAGAGCCCCACCGTGAGGGCGGAGGCCAGGGCCAGCAGCAGGAAGAACGGCAGAAAGACCACATTGGTGGTGGGCACGACCTTGTAATAAGCCATCATGCCGACCATCACCACCGAGGCGAGAAGGAAGTCCACCAGGCCGGCGAGCACGGCGGAGATCGGAATCACCAGGCGCGGGAAGTAGACCTTCTTGATCAGCTGCTGGCTGGCGACCAGGCTGTTGCCGGATTGTGCCAGGGAGAAGGCGAAGAGGGTCCACGGGAGCAGGGCGGCGTAGGAGAAGATCGGGTAGGGCACCCCGTCGGACGGGATCTTCGCCAGGCGCCCGAAGAAGATCGTGAAGACGATCATCGTCAACAGGGGCTGGAGAATCGCCCAGGCGGCGCCGAGAGCGGTCTGCTTGTAACGAACCTTGACGTCGCGCCAGGTGAGGAAGTAGAGCAGCTCGCGGTAGGCCCAGAGCTCGCCGAGCTTCAGGTCGACCCAGCCGGTAGAGGGCTCGATGCGAGTGACCGGCAACCCGAGGTCGCCGTCGCCTCGGGGCTCCACCCCGGCTCTCGCTGTGTCCATCTCGAGGCCTCCATCGATCCTGCCACCATCCGCACAAGAATGCCGTTCGAAGCCGGTAGCATACCTTCGCGACCCACCCGGAGCAACCGCGGCCCGGTCGCCGGATCTTCTGCTCCTTTCGCGCCTTCGGGGCAAGGGCGCGCCTCTCGCAAGGCGCGCGACTGAGGCGTACTGGTTGTCCGTCGCAAGGAGCGGAACGCAGCGAGAGGTGATGCAATTACCCCCGAATGTGAAGTTATTTCTGCGCCGACCCTCAGGTGCGAGCGATGCCAGCCGCTCCCTGATACAGTTTCGGCCCGGCTCCGGCATCGCTCCGACACCGCTCCGACATCGAGTGTCGCCCCCAAGGCCCCTACCGAAACACCCACCCGTACGGAAACCATATGCTCGACGACAAGACTATTCTCATCACTGGCGCCACCGGTTCTTTCGGCCGGTGTTTCGCCCGGCGTCTGCTGCACGACGCAAACCCCCGGAAGGTGATCGTCTTCAGCCGCGACGAGCTCAAACAACACGAGATGCGCCTGGCGGGCTTCGACGACCCCCGCCTGCGTTTCTTTCTCGGGGATGTGCGCGACGTGGACCGGCTGCGCCGCTCGATGGTCGGGGTCGACGTGGTGGTGCATGCCGCCGCTCTGAAGCAGGTCCCGGCCTGCGAGTACAACCCTTTCGAGGCGATCCAGACCAACATCATGGGTGCTCGCAGCGTGATCGAGGCGGCCCTCGACCGCGAGGTCGAGAAGGTCATCGCCCTCTCGACCGACAAGGCCGTGAGCCCGGTGAATCTCTACGGCGCCACCAAGCTGGTGGCCGAGAAGCTCTTCGTGCAGGCCAACGCCTACAGCGGCTCCGGCAAGACCCGATTCAGCTGCGTGCGCTACGGAAATGTGGTCGGCAGCCGGGGCAGCGTGATTCCTCTCTTCTTGAAACAGAGAGAGCAGGGCAAGATCACCATCACCGATCCCCGCATGACCCGCTTCTGGATCACCCTCGACCAGGGGGTCGATCTGGTGCTGCGGGGCCTCCAGGAGATGGCGGGCGGCGAGGTCTTCATCCCCAAGATTCCGAGCATGAACATCCTCGATCTCGCCGAGGCCATCGCCCCGGATTGCGAGGTCGAGACCATCGGCATTCGCCCCGGTGAGAAGCTGCACGAGGTCTTGATCTCCGAAGACGAGAGCCGGCAATCGGTGGAGATCGAAGACATGTACATCATCAACCCGGCTCATCCCTGGTGGACTCGGAAGCCCGCCGAGAACGAGCGCCCCCTGGACGACGGATTCCGCTACTCCAGCGAGACCAACGAGCAATGGCTGAGCGTAGAGGAGCTGCGCCGGCTGGCCGAGTCCGTGGAATGACCCGCCAGGGCTCCAGGGGCGAGCGCCGCTTCCTGCCCTACGGCCGGCAGAGCATCGATCCGGACGACCTGCGGGCCGTGAACGAGGTGCTCACCAGCGACTGGCTCACCACCGGCCCCAAGGTCGACGAATTCGAAGCCGCTGTCGCCGCAGCGGCCGGCACCCGGCATGCGGTGGCCCTGGCCAACGGCACCGCGGCGCTGCACGCTGCGGCCTTCGCCCTCGGCATCGGCCCGGGCGACGAGGTGATCGTGCCCGCCCTGACCTTCGCCGCCACCGCCAACGCGGTGGTCTACCAGGGAGGCACCCCGGTTTTTGCCGATGTCGACCCCGAAACCCTCCTGGTCGATCCCGAGGACGTGGGCCGCAAGATCACCCCGAAGACCCGGGCGATCTTCGGGGTCGACTACGGCGGCCAGCCCTGCGACTACGATCGGCTGCGAGCCCTGGCGGCCGAGCACGCCGCCGGCTCCGGGCACGAAATCGTGGTCGCCGCCGACGCCTGCCACGCCCTGGGAGGCAGCGACCGCGGCCGCCCGGTGGGCTCCCTGGCGACCCTCAGCACCTTCAGCTTCCATCCCGTCAAACCCATCACCACCGCCGAAGGGGGCATGGTGACTACCGACGACGACATCCTCGCCGGCCGCTTGCGGCTCTTCCGCAATCACGGCATCACCACCGACCACCGGCAGCGGGCCGAGAGTGGATCGTGGTTCTACGAGATGGTCGAGCTCGGGTACAACTACCGCCTCTCGGACCTGCACTGCGCCCTCGGGATCTCCCAGCTACGCAAGCTCCGCCGGTACACCGAACGGCGCCGGGCCCTCGCCGCGCGGTACCGGCAGCGGCTGCCGGAGGTTCCCGGCGCGGTGCCCCTGCACGACCGGGAGGATGCCGAAAACGCCTACCACTTGTTCGTGGTGCGCCTGGTCGACGCCAAGCATCGCCGCCACAAGGACGAGATCTTCCAGGTCCTGCGACAACGCGGCGTCGGCGTGAACGTGCATTATGTGCCGGTGCACCTGCACCCCTTCTACCGGCGACGATTCGGACACGGGCCGGGCCTTTGCCCGCGAGCGGAGGCCGCCTACGAAGAGATCTTCTCCCTGCCCATCTTTCCCGGCATGGAAGACGAAGACGTGGACTTCGTGGTCGAGACCCTCGCCGAGACCCTGGCCTCGATTCCCGCCTCGGGAGCTTCGACCGGAGCCCCACGAGGAGCCGCCGATGCGCCCTGAGATCGAGATCGCCGGTCGCCTCGTCGGTCCCGGCCACCCGACCTACATCATCGCCGAGATGTCGGCCAACCACCACCAGGACTACGAGCGCGCGGTGCGTCTGCTCGAGGCCGCGGCCGAGGCCGGGGTGGATGCGGTGAAGCTCCAGACCTACACCGCCGACACCCTGACCCTCGCCTGCGACGCGGAGCCCTTCCGGATCGGTGCCGGGACCCTGTGGGAGGGCAAGAATCTGCACGACCTCTACGGCGAAGCCTCCACGCCCTGGGACTGGCAGCCCCGGCTCAAGGAGGCGGCCGAGGGATTGGGGCTACACCTCTTCTCCACTCCCTTCGATCCCACCGCGGTGGACTTCCTCGAAGAAATGCAGGTACCGGCCCACAAGATCGCCTCGTTCGAGATCGTCGACCTGCCGTTGATCCGCCGGGTCGCCGAAACCGGCAAGCCGATGATCATGTCCACGGGCATGGCCTCGCTGGCGGAGATCGAGGAGGCCGTGGCCGCGGTGCGGGCGGCGGGCAACGAGCAGCTCGTGTTGCTCAAGTGCACCAGCGCCTACCCCTCGCCGCCGGAAGCCATGAACCTGGCGACGATCCCCCACCTCGCCGCAACCTTCGGCGTGCCCGCCGGGCTCTCCGATCACACTTTGGGCATCGCGGTGCCGGCGGCCGCGGTGGCGCTCGGCGCCACGGTGGTCGAGAAACACTTCACCCTCTCGCGCGACGAGCCGGGGCCCGACAGCGCCTTCTCCCTCGAGCCCGCAGAGCTGCGAGAGATGGTCGAGGCCATCCGGGTGACGGAGAAGGCCCTCGGCCGGATTGCCTACGGCCCGGGACCCAACGAAGAGGCCTCCCGGATCTTCCGCCGCTCGCTCTTCGTGACCCGCGACATCGCAGCGGGCGAGCCGTTCGCTCCCGACAACGTGCGCTCGATCCGCCCCGGGCACGGCCTGCCCCCCAAACACCTGCCCGAGGTGCTCGAACGTCGGGCCGCGGTCGATATCGCGCGCGGCACTCCCCTCGGCTGGCACCATCTGGCGCCGCCCTCGGCCTGAGGCCGGGAAGCTCACCGCCGGTGCCCGAGCCGCGCTCCAGGATCGGTGCCCCGGGCCGACCGCCCGAGAGCTACGACCCACAGGCTGCGCAGTTTCGCCACTACTCGGGCAAGGTATCCAGGCAGTCGGCGCTCTTTCTCGCCGGCACCTTCTTCACCGCCTTCTTCGGTTACCTGTTCCGGGTCTACGTCAGCCGACAGCTGGGAGCCGAGGCCCTGGGCCTCTACGCCCTCGGCATGGCCACCGTGGCCATGATCGGAACCTGCGCCTATCTCGGGCTGCCGGAGATGCTCGCCCGTTTTGTCGCCGCCCACAATGCCACGGGCAGGGGCTCGCGGGTGCGTGGGCTCCTCCTGCGCTCGGCGAAGTGGCTCCTGGCCAGCACCGGCCTGTGTGCACTGCTCCTCTTCCTCTCCCGCGACACCATCGCGAGCACTCTGTTCGCAGCCCCGGACCTCACCCGATTCCTGCCACTCTTCGCCAGCCTGCTGCCCCTTGCCGGCCTCAACGCCCTTGCCGGCCAATACCTGCGCGGGCACCAGGAGGTCTCCCGCCGGACGTTGATCACCCACTTCGTGCAGTTCCCGGCCAAGGCCTTGCTGACCCTCGCTCTCTTCGCTGCCGGCTGGGAGCTCACAGGCTTCGTCGCCGCCGAAATCGGTTCCCAGCTGCTCGCCCTCCTGCTCCTGACTCTTTCCGCGGCTCGCCTCACACCCGCCGCGGATGGCCCTCCGGGGCCGCTGGAAACCGAGGAGCGAGCCTACGCGCGGTACATGGCGATCCAGAACCTGCTCCTCTTTCTCCAGAACCGGGCCGATCTCTTCGTGGTCGGCGTGCTCCTGGCCACAGACCAGGTGGGTATCTACAGCATGGCCGTCGCCACCAGCGCCTTCGTTCCCACTTTGCTGCGGTCGACCAACTCGATCTTCGGCCCCATCGCCAGCGATCTGCACGCACGCAGTGAGGCCCCCCTCCTGGAGAGATTGTTCCGGACCACCACCAAGTGGTGCCTGGCGCTGACCTGGCCCCTGGTGATCGTGCTGGTGTTTTTTTCCGAGGTTCTGATGGGTTTCTTCGGCTCCGAGTTCCGCTCCGGCGCCACGGCTCTCTCCCTGCTCGCTCTCGGCCAGCTGGTGAACGTGGGCACCGGGGCGGTGGGCAATCTGCTCAACATGTCGGGCCACCAGCGACACGAGATGTGGGCGAGCACCGCGACGGCCGTGACCATCCTGCTGCTGGACGTGCTCTGGGTTCCCCGCTGGGGTCTGGCAGGGGCCGCGGCCGCGGTGGCGATCGGCCTGGCGCTCTCGAACCTGCTGCGGCTCTACCTGGTCCACCGTTTCCTGGGACTGATACCCTATGACCTTCGGGCCCTCCGCCTGCTGCTGCCGATGGCCGTCAGCGGCCTCGTGACCTGGACTGCCTGGACCACCTTCGGCTCCGCCGCGCATCCGCGCGAATGGCTCGGGCTCGGCATCGCGATCGTCTCGGCCTATTCGAGCTTTCTCGTCGTGGCGGCGCTCTTCGCTCTCGATCCCGACGACCATCTCATCCTGCGAGCGATCCGGCACCGCCTGATCCGAATCGCCTCCTGACCGACCCATCCGACCCATGCCGCCACAACCACCGAGCACGCGATCGAAAACGGCCCGGGGCGACGAACGGATCTTCGTGCATGCCACCAATGTGACCGGACTCGGCGCCAGCCAGGTGGTGCAGGCGATCCTCGGCGCCCTCGCGCGGAACACCGATCACCCCCTCGACTGCCACATTCCGGCCTTCGGCCCGTTCGATGCCAGCGCCGCCTCCCTCGGCGACCACGTGCGGCTGATCCCCCTGCGGCGATTCCTGCCCAACTCGGCCTCCCGCCTCTTCGAATGCTCTCTCTCGCGGCTGTACTTCCCCACCTGCCGCTACGGCATCACCCTCGGAGACATCCCCGTGACCAACGTTCGGGAGCAAGTGGTGCTGGTGCATCAGCTGCACCTGGTCTCGCCGCACATCAACCCTTTCGCCTACGACCACCTGAACGCCCGCACCATGCGCTGGCTCTTCCGCCGCAACCTGCGCCACGCCCGGTGCTTCGTGGTGCAGACCGACGCCATCCGCGAGCAGCTCGAAGCCACTTATCCCGAGATCGCAGGTCGAGTCGTCACCGTGCCCCAGCCGGCCCCGGCTCATTTCGCTGGCCAGGCAGTCATCCCTCGGAACGCCGAGAGGCTGCGCCTCTTCTACCCGGCTGCCGGCTACCCGCACAAGAACCACCAGCTGCTGCGGCAAATGGCCCGGGTCGATGGGGCCGCGGAGCCACTGGAACAGCTGGTGGTGACCCTCGAGCCGGGCGAGGCCCGAGAGGTAGCAGCGGCAGCTCCCTGGGTCCACAATGCGGGGCGGCTGAGCCCTACGGAGTGCCTCGAGGCCTACCGCGGCTGCGACGGCCTGTTCTTTCCTTCCACCGCCGAGAGTTATGGCCTGCCACTGGTCGAAGCCATGGTTCTGGGCCTACCGGTGGTCTGCTCCGACCTTCCCTATGCCCGCTGGCTCTGCGGCGAGCAAGCCGTGTACTTCGATCCCCTGGACCCTCGGGACGCATGGCGAGCGGTGCACGAGCTCCACCGGCGCCTGCGCTCGGGCTGGTCGCCCGACTGGACCTCTGCCCTCGCCAAGCTCCCTTCCGGCTGGGACGAGGTGGGCCGGGTCTTTCTCGCTCTCCTCTTCTCGGAGCCCGGCAAGAACCCGCGATGAGAATTCTCTCCATCACCCCCGTCTACCCGCTGGACGCCACAGCGACCGAGGGATTGTTCAACGAGGCCCATGCCCGGGCCCTGGTGGATGCCGGGGCCGAGGTGGAGGTGGCGGTGGTCAAACCCTGGTGTCCCGAGCCCCTCGCCCGGCTCTTCGCCCGGTACCGGCACCTGGTGGGCCTGCCCGCGAGGCAACGCCGCCACGGGATCGACATCGCCGTCTGCCGCTACCTGCACCTTCCGCGCTACCTCTGGCCCGACCGCAGCGCGAACGCCTGCACCCGAGCCGTCCGCCGCGCCTATTCGTCCCGTTTCGAAGGCGAGGAGCGATTCGATATCGTCCAGGCCCACGGTACCTGGCCGGCGGGCCTCGCGGCACCCGAGCTGGCCCGAGCGCTGGGTTGCCCGCTGGTGATCACCCTGCACATCGAAGACGATCCCCGCCTCGTCCGCCGCTCCCGCCGATACCGGGAGATGGCCGAACGTGCCGATGCATTGGTGGTGGTGGGCCGGCCTCTCGCTCGGTTCCTGGAACCCTTCGCGGTGGAGAGCAAGATCCACCGTATCCCCAACGGAATCCAACGGCCCGAGGCTCTGGCTGCGCTTCTCGACAGCGCCAGCGAGCGACCGCAACGGCCCTGGGGGCACGTGGTCAGCGTGTCGAATCTGTGGCGGACCAAAGGAGTCGAGCTCAATCTGCGAGCCCTCGCCAGGCTCCGTGACCAGGGCGTCGACTGGTATCGCTACACGGTGGTGGGTGACGGGCCCGAGCGCGCGCCCCTGGAAGCGTTGGCCCGGAAGCTCGGTATTGCCGAGCGGGTGGTCTTCGCGGGCCGTCTGCCCAACGAGCGAGCCCTGGCGGAAGTCGCCGCGGCCGATCTCTTCAGCCTGCCGTCCTGGCAGGAATCTTTCGGGATCGTATATCTTGAGGCCATGGCCTGCGGCAAACCCGCCATCGGCTGCGAGACCCAGGGAGCGGAAGACATCCTCCGTCCCGGTCGGGACGGCCTGCTGGTGGCTCCCCGCGATGTCGACAGCCTCACCGAGGCACTGGGGAGTCTGCTCCGGAATCCGGACCTTGCGAGAGCCATGGGCAAGAGTGGCGCCGAGCGAGCGAGCGCATTCACCTGGGAGCGCACCGCAGCGCAATACCTCGACCTCTATCGATCCCTGCTCGAGACCGGCTCTCCCGGACCTCGGAAACCGATTTCATCTCTCCCATGAACGCCAAGGACATTCTCGCGATCGCCGAGCCGCGGCAGCTGACCGAGGCTTTCTACGATCAGCTCCGGGCCGAGGTCCGAGACGGACGATCCGACCTCGCCCCACACCAGCTCGAGCGGCTGCGCGAGCACTACCCGGTGATGATGTCGCCGGGCCGCTATCCGATCGGCCTGGTGACCACGATCTATACGCAGCGGCGGGCCCCGGCGGTGGCAGCCATTCGCCGTACGGAGCGACCGGTGGTCTTCGACGCCGGCTGCGGTTACGGCTCCGAGAGCTACCTCTTCGCGGCCCTCGGAGCCGAGGTTCTGGCGGTCGATGCCGAAGAGGAGAAGATCGAGATCGCCAGGGCACGGCAACCCTATTTCGAGAGCCTCTTCGGCCGCCCGCTGCGGATCCGCTTCGAAGCCTCCGACCTCGATGGCTACTCTCCGCCACGCCAAGACGTGTCTCTGACCTGGATCGCTTCCGTGCTGGCCAACATCCCCCGGCAGGACGCCTTTCTCGAACGTCTGTACCCGGCCACACGCCCCGGGGGCGAGGTCATGATCACCGACATGAACCTGCTCAATCCTCTCTTCTCGTGGAAAGAGTGGCGACGGCGGCGGGCGGCCCGGGAGAGCAGCCCGGACTTCGCCCGAGTGGCGGACTTCGCCGCCATGTTCTGGCGCAAGGGCCGACGAGGTGCCAGGTACTTTCCGACCACCGAGACCGGCAAGACGTTCGACGACGCCCAGTTCTTCTGGCGCCGCACCCTGGCACGCCTCTTCCGGCAGACCGGGTTCGACCCCGGCCCCATCTACTACAGCGGTTTCGTACCCCCGGTCCCGGGCCTGCCCGACCTGAGTCGGCTCGAGCCCGTGCTCGATCACATTCCGCTTCTCCGGCAGGGTGCCTACTTCTACCGCATGTCGGGCTTCAAGGCCGCGGATTGAGGCGATGGAAGCCGGCTCCATCGTCTTCGTCGGGTCCCGCCTGCTGCGCTGGGGCCTGGCCGAAATCGTCTGCGGGCTCGGCAACATCCTTCCGGCCGCCGCCGGCCCCGGCTTCTGGAGGCTGGCTCTTGGGCTCAATCCCCACCACGAGGTCGCCGCCAGCAACCGCGCCCGAGCCCTGCTCGATCGGGGGCACGCGGAGGCCTGGCCGGCCTTCGAGGCCCTGCTCCGGCAGCTGGCCAATCCAGCGAACACCTCGGCGTCGGACCTGCACCTGAGCCGCACCCCGGGACGGGTCGTCCGGCGGCTGGCCGCTCGCTGGCTGTGGGGCCCCTCGGCCGCCGACGTGGAGAGCCAGCACGACCGGAGCCTGCGGCAGACCTGCGAATCCCTGGCTCGTGATTTCACGGCGCGGTGGATTCGGGGCGGAGAGCTCGAAGCGGCGGCACGAGCCCTCGAGACCTGGCAGTCGGTGGCGGGAGATCGGCTGGAGATCCGCTGGGCTCGTGCCGAGATCGCCTGGCGCCGGGCTGGAGGCGAGGCCTCCGGGCTCGACGAATGCATTCCTCTGGCCAGCGCCGGCCGTTTCGTCTCCCCGACCGACCCCTGGCTCTGGGGCGAGCGAGGTCTCGAGGCCGGGCGCCTCGAGCTGGCGAGCCGGTGCCTGGAGCTCGCTCGGCGATGGCTCCCCGAGGAAGCCACGACCTGGCGTCTCGACGCCCGGCTCGCCCACACCCTCGGCGAGCTCGAACGGGCGGCGACGAGCCGCGAGCGCGTCCTGTTCTTCGATCCTCAGGACATCCCTACCTTCCTTTGCCACCTGGCTCCCGAGCACAGGTGGCAGCGAGCCTCGGGGCGTCTCACGATCTCGGCTCCGGATTCGATTCGACTCGGCCGGAGAGCGGAGGTGCGGATCCGGCTGGAGGCTCCCTCCGCCGCGGGCTGGGCGCTCCACCTCCTGCCGCCGGCCGGCCACGGGCTGCGAGCTCCCCGCGCACAGCAGAAGCCCGGCACGGCCGGAGCCTGGTCCGTCGAGATCGAAGCCTGCCGGGGCGACCGGGTACGGGGTGGCCCCTGGCCCCTGGTGGCCCTGGCCGTCGATACCGACGGTCGATACCTCGAAACCCGGGCCGAGATCTCCGTGGTCGACGAGGCACCGGGGCGGGTGCTCCTGGTGGTCACCGAAGACCACGAGATCCAGGAAGAGCGAGGCCACCTGACCGCCCCGGCTCTCCAGGAATTGCTGGTCGAGAAGTCGCGTTTCGCCGCCGACCTCGGGCGCCCCTGGACCCACATGGTCGAGGTAGGCTCCACTCTCGCCATGACCGACTGGGCCCGCGACCATGGAGACGCTTCCTGGGTCCGGTTGCGTCGGGAGGTTCGCCAGCACCTGGCGGAGGAAGTCCGGCGCGGCCACGACCTGCAACCCCACCTGCATACCTTCAACGACCCGGCCTACCCTCACTTCCCCTACCGGACCGGTGATGGCGGTTGGCAGCCCGACCTGCGATTCCTGCTCACCGGCGCCGAGCTGCGAGGGGACTGGGCGTCGGTCTGCCCGCCTCCGCGTGGAGATGAGGTCGCGGAACCCGAATCGACGCCGCGGGCTCTCGATCGCCTCGAGAGCGTGGCCCGGGCGGTGAGCCAGCTCGAAGAGGTCGGCCGCCTGGGGAGCCCCGATTTCCGACCGGTTCTCTGGCGTAGCGGCCTGCTCGAATACGGCGACCATCCGGCCGACCGGGCCTGGTCGGGGGTGGCTTTGCGGCGGGCCGGGTTGCTCGCCGACAGCGACCGGAACAAGCCGGGCTCCCCACGCGCCGGGGCGGTGCCGCCGGCCTTCTTCGCCAGCCGGGAAGAACCTTTCGAGCCTCGCCCCGGTGGCCCTCTCCTACAGCTCCCGATCGTCGCCAATCTGGAGGGGGACTACCTGATGGGCCCCCGTGCGCTGGAGCGAAGGGCCCGGAAATGCGTGGAAGCCGTCCGCCGAAACCGCGAGCCGGTACCCGGTGTGCACCTCTTCACCGTTCTCACTCACGACAAATTCATCAACGCACGCCGGGGCCGAGAGGAGCTCCGGCTCGACAAGGACTACGGCGACTGGCGAACCCTCCGCGAGCACCTCGATGCCTGGCAGCGCCTCGGGGTCGAGCAGGTCACCGCCGCGGAGGGGGTCGAAGCGGTGGCCCATGACCTCGGCTGGAGTCCCGTGGCCCGGCTCGACCAGGAGACCTTCGTGATGTCTCGCCACGAGATCCGCTACCGTCTGCGGGTCCTCGGGGCGGGGATTCCGGTCGACCCCGAGCACCCCCAACATCTCTGGGTGCCGGTGCCCTGCTCCCTGCGTCGGCGGGTCCGGGCCGTGGCCGTCTCGGACGACGACCACGAGGCTCGCGAGGTAGAGCTGGAACCCTGCCGTAGCGCGTTCTGGTGGCTGCGCTCTCGGGACACCCCCGCCTTCGTCGTCTTCACCCTCGACCGACCGATGGGGCCACGGCTCGCGAGCCTCGAAGACTCCGGAGCTGGCGGCTGGCGCCTCCGGCTCGAAGCCGAGGAGCCTTTTCTGGACGCCCGGATCCGGCTCCCCTGGAGCCTGGGGCTACCCGAGGGCAGACGGTTCCGGGCTTTCGACAGGTCCGATGGCTCCGCTCTCGAAACCCGGTCTCTGGCCGACAGCCTGCTTCTCACGGGACTTCGATTTCCCGACCACGAAGCCGAGCCGAGGCTCGACCTGGAGCTGCAGCTCGAGGAGGAGCAGCCCCTCCGAGCCGAGACGGCCGCGAAACGGGAGGTGAATGGATGAGTCGCCTCCACCGCCGACCCCGTGTCGGGCTGGTGACCAACGTGATGGCCCACTACCGGGTCCCCTGTTTCGAGGAGCTGGCGCGCGAGCTCGGCGACGACCTCTCGATCTTTCTCCTCGCCGACGACATGGCCCACCGCCGATATGTGCTCGCCAAGGAGCCGGTCGACCTGCCGGTGACCTCCCTGCCCGGAAGACGCTGGCGCCGCTCGGTGGACGACGACCTGCACTGGAACGATCTCGGGCCGGTGCTCCGAGGTCGCTTCGATGTCTTGGTCCTCGGCGGCTGGGCAGAGCCCTCCTACCTGATGCTCTGGCTACGCCACGCCCTGCGCTCCACCCGGATGCTCTTCTGGATCGAGTCCACCGCCGTGGACCGCCCTCGCCGAGGGCTCCGCGAGCAGCTGAAACGATGGATGTTGTCGCGCGCCGCCGGCTGTGTGGTGCCCGGACAGCGGGCCGGAGCCTATTGCCGGGCCCTGGGAATGCCCGAGAGCCGGATCTTCCAGGCTCCCAATGCCACCGACGGCGAGACCTTTCGCCTCCGGGCGCGGCACCTGCAGCAAGACCACCAGGGCCTTCGAGCCGAGCTCGGGCTCGAACGGCCGACCTTTCTCTTCGTGGGCCGGCTGGTGGAGTCTTTCAAGAGTGTCTCCACCCTGCTCGACGCCCTGGCCACCGTCCAGGCCCGCGGGGTCGATGCCGGTCTCTGTCTCGCGGGTCAGGGTCCCGACGAAGAGCGCTACCGCGCTCGTGCGGCCGAGCTCGGCCTGCGCCACGTGACGTTCCTCGGCACCCTCGATCATGAATCCCTGTCGCGTTATTATGCGGCGGTGGATGCTCTCGTCTTACCCAGCCGATCCGAGACCTGGGGCTTCGTGCTCAACGAAGGCATGGAGTTCGGTCTTCCGCTCGTCGTGGCCGAAGCGGTCGGTGCCGCGCCCGACCTGGTGACTCCCGGCAACGGGTTCGTGTTCCCGACGGGTGAGGCCGAGCCCCTCGCCGAGGCGCTGGAAACCCTGGCGACCCGACCCGACCTGCGGGCCGAAATGGGAGCCGCCTCGCGGGAGGTCGTCCGCAAGTACTCCCCTCGAAACTGGGCACAGGGCATGCTGCAGGCCATCGAGACCTCCTGGGAGACGACCTCGCGATGAGCACCGCCGCTCCACCATCCGCCGGTCCGCGGAGGATCGCGGCCCCGCGGCGCAGGTCCCGGCGACCGCACTTGCTGGCGCTGCTCCCGGCTCTGCTCTTCCTGGGTTTCTTTCCTCCCAACACCCGCCTGCCGGTGGTCTCCGAGCTGATGCTGCCCGGGCGTTGGGCCGTGCTCCTCGGAGTGTTCGCCATCGCCCTGATCGCCCATCGCAGCGGTGCTGTGCTCAAGATGTCTCCGAGCATCACGATCCTTCTCCTGTGTTTCCTGAACTTCGGCATGCTCCTGCCCCTCGCGGTCAACCCGGTGCTCGCCGGAGCAAAGTGGGCGGTCTTCGCCATCTTCCTCTGCTTCTGTATCTTGGTCTCCAGCCAGATCCAGACCCGCGACCACATCGAGCGGATCCTCACACCGCTGGTCCCGATCTTCATCGCCTATATCTGGCTCAATCTCGTCGGCCCTTTCTTTCTCTCGGAAACCCGGAGGGTCTACGGCTTCACCGGCATGATGAAGAACGCCAATGGCCTCGGGCTCTACCTGGTGCTCTTCGCTCTCCCTCTCGCCCTGTACTGCCTCGAAACGGCGACCAGAGACCGCGAACGCAAGCTGTATCTGGTGACCAGCGGGCTGGCCACGCTGCTGGTCTTGCGATGCGGCTCCCGCACGGCAGCCGCGGCGGCCATGGTCATGTTGGCGATAGGTTTCTGGCGCTGGGAACGATTCAACGGACGCAGGATCCAGGCCCTGAAGCTCCTGCTGATCAGCGCTTCCGTGATGACCATTCCCTACCTCACACCGAAGATCGAGTCGTTCCTCTACAAGTATCCCGATGCCCGGACGATCTTCGAGTCGCGAACTCCGTATTGGGACGCCACCTACCAGGCATTTCTCGAACGCCCCTGGGTCGGAGCCGGATTCGGGCTCCAGGCCAGCGAGAGCGAGAGTCAGCTCGGCTTTGCCACCAAGAACTCCCAACGACGTGCCGAGCAGGGCAGCAGTATTCTCGGCCTGCTCGAAGAGGTGGGAATCCTGGGCGCGGTTCCGTTCTTTCTCCTCTTGATCGTCACTGCCATCCGCCAGATCTTGGTCTTGTTTCTTTCCCACGATGCCCTCCAGATCCTCTTCGCACGCTCGATCCTCGGCGGGTTGATCTGGGCGGTTGCGGAGAACTATCTGCTGGCCCTGGGCAATGCGGCTTCGATCCTCTTCTTCTTCTCGCTCTTCTTCAGCGAACGGCTGCTCCAGATCTACCAGCGGGATCGGGTCGCCGCGAGGCAGCAGCTCCGGGCTCCTCTCTCCCGCCCTCGGCATCCGCTGCCTCGCCCCGCCGGAGCGTTCTGAGACCATGTGCGGGATTGCCGGATTTCTGAGGCTCGCCGACCGGGCCTCGGGTGAGCCCGACCTCTCGGCCATGACCCGGACCCTCACCCATCGCGGGCCCGACAGCGAGGGATTCTTTCAGGCCGACGGGGTGGGCCTCGGCATGCGTCGCTTGCGGGTGATCGATCTCGAAACCGGCGATCAACCGATGACCGACGAGCGAGGCCGGCTGCAGCTGGTCTTCAACGGCGAGATCTACAACTTCCGGGAGCTGCGGGCCGAGCTGGTCGAGCGCGGCCACCGCTTCTCCACCCGCTGCGACACGGAGGTTCTGGTTCACGGCTGGGAGGAGTGGGGCCCCGCACTCCCTCACCGGCTGCGGGGCATGTTCGCCTTCGCCATCTGGGATCCCGACCGGCGAAGCCTCTTCCTCGCCCGCGACCACTTCGGCATCAAACCCCTCTACTACACGGAGCACGGCGGCTACCTGCTCTTCGGATCCGAGATCAAGGCCCTGCAGGCCGCGGCTCCGATCTCTCGGGAGATCGAGCCCCGAGCGGTCGACTGTTTTCTCTCCTTCCTCTACATCCGCGAGCCCGACACCATCTTCCGCGCCGTGCGGGCGCTGCCTCCGGGGCACCTGCTGCGCATCGAGAACGGCCGTTTGCAGATCGAGCGCTACTACCGCTTCTCACCCCGGCCGGGAGTCTTCCGGTCTCGCGACGAGGCGATCGAGGCCGTGCGCGAGACCTTTGCCGACAGCGTCCGCGCCATGATGGTGGCCGACGTTCCGGTGGGTCTGTTCCTGAGCGGCGGCATCGATTCGGCGGCGATCCTGGCGAGGATGGCGCGCAGCAGCGAGGAGCCCGTGCGCAGCTTCTCGATCGGTTTCGGGCAGCGTGAGCACCGCTGGGACGAGCTCGACCAGGCCCGAGCGCTGGCCGCAGCCTTTGGCGCCGAGCATCGCGAGTTCCGGATCGAGCCCGACGTGGTGCAGCTGCTACCGCGGGTGTTGCACCATTTCGACCAACCCTTCGGCAACCCCACCGCGGTGATCCTGCACCTGCTCTGCGGCGAGGCTCGCAAACACACCACCGTGGCCCTTTCCGGCACCGGTGGCGACGAGCTCTTCGCCGGCTACCCGCGGTATCTCGGCATGCGGATCTTCGAACGCTATCGCCTGCTACCGGCTCCGTTGCGCCGCCTGGCCGCCGGGCTCGCCCGGCAGCTGCTGCGCGACAAGAGTGACGGGCGCCTGCTCTTCCATCGCGCTCGCCGTTTCTTCGAGGGTGGCGTGCTGCCCTTCGACGCCTGTTACGCTCGGCTGCTGGTGGTGCTCGAAGAGGCACGCAGGCGAGAGCTCTACACTCCCGCGTTCGCCGAATCGCTGGCCGAAGATCGGGCCGAGGACTTCGTGCTCGCAGAGCTGCGGCGGGAGATTGGCCCAGGTATCGAACAAGAGGACCGGCTCCTGGCCACGGACATCGCCACCTACCTGCCCTTCAACCAGCTGACCTATGGCGACCGGATGAGCATGGCCCAATCTCTCGAAATCCGCGTGCCCTTCGTCGACCAACGCCTGGCCGAGGTGGCCGCCGGCATTCCGCTGGCGTGGCACCTGAAGGGGCGGACGACCAAGGGCCTGCTACGAGAAGCCATGGCTCCGGAGCTGCCCCGGGACGTGGTCGGACGCCCCAAGCTGGGCCTCAATCTGCCGATCGCTCTGTGGATGCGCGGCGATCTCCGCCCCTGGCTCGAAGAGCTCTTGTCTCCCGGAGCCATCGAAGAACCTGGGCTCTTCCGTCCGGAGCCCGTCCGGCGGCTGATGAAGGAACACTTCGCCGGCAAGAGAGACCACTCCCTGGTCCTCTGGTCGCTCGCCGTGCTCGAGGTCTGGCAGCGCGGGGCCGCCGCCTCGGGTTGACCCCTGCCCGGGAGCCATCGCACCGTGATCGCACTTCTCTCGAGCCTCGTCAGCAACCTGGTCCTGCTCTTCTGGATCGCCGCCGCCCTGGGCCTCTGGCGGCTGCTGCGCGGGACTTCTCGCCGCGGGCCTCGTCTTCTCACCCTGCTCGTGCTGGCGCTGCTCTGGCTCCTGCCCTGCCGCGGCTTCGCGGAGCTCTTCCTGCGTCCTCTCGAAAACCGTTTCCCACAGCCCCGAATCGAAGAGCTGCGGGCCCGGGGTCTACAGCAGGTGGTGGTGCTCACCGGGGGTGGCTTCGCACCCCGGGGCGAGCTCGAGAGCTCCGCCTTTCCCCAGGCTTCGGCGACACGTTTCCTCGCCGGTCTCGAGCTCTGTGCCCGGCTGGGGCCCGACTGCCGCCTGATCTTCTCCGGCGCCGCCGGGCGCGGCAGGCGCGAGCTGCAGACCGCCCTGAGCATGGAGGCGGTGGCGCGCGACATCGCCCCCGACCTGCAGATCGCCGCCGAGGGCCTGTCGGGCAATACCGCCGAGCATCCGCACAACGTTCACCCGCTCCTGGCCAGCGAAGAGCTCGTGCTGATAACCTCCGCCCGGCATCTTCCCCGGGCCGTAGCGGTCTTTCGCCACGCCGGCCTCGATCCGATTCCGTTTCCGGTCGATCGCTGGAGCTCGGATCCCGACTCTCCGGGCTCGGTGTGGCGGTGGATCCCATCCCTCGACGGGCTCCAGGCTCTGCATGCCGCCTGGCGAGAGACCCTGGCCCTGGCCTTCTACCATCTCCGCGGACACTTGTCATGAAAGCCATCGTGCAGAGCTATCAGGGCGGCGCCCTGGCGGTTACCGAGGTGCCGGCCCCGGCCCTCCTTCCCGGAGGCATCCTGGTACGCAACGAAATCTCCCTGGTCAGCGCCGGCACCGAGCGCTCGATGGTCGATCTCGCCCAGAAGAGCCTGGTGGGCAAGGCCCGCGCGCGGCCCGATCTGGTGCGCAAGGTCTTCGAGAAGGTACGTCGCGACGGCGTCCTGGCGGCTTTCGACACCGTCCGTTCCCGGCTCGACGCCCCGATCCCGCTCGGCTACTCCTCGGCCGGCACCGTGATCGCCGTGGCGGAGGACGTGACCAGCTTCCGGCCCGGGCAGCGGGTCGCCTGTGCCGGAGCCGGCTACGCCAACCACGCCGAGGTGGTCTTCGTGCCGCGGCACCTGGCCGTGGCCCTGCCCGACGAGGTGCCGTTCGAGGCGGCGGCCTTCACCACCGTGGGCGCCATCGCCCTGCAGGGTCTACGCCTGGCGCGACCCGAGCTCGGCGAGACGGTGGTGGTGATCGGTCTCGGTCTGGTGGGCCTGCTCGCCGCCCAGCTGGCCCGCGCCGCCGGCTGCCGGGTGCTCGGCATGGACACCGATCCCGACCGTTGCCGCCTGGCCGAGTCCCTCGGCGTGGCAGGCGCCGTGTCCGGCACGGAAGAGCTCATGGATCTCGTCCGCGCCGAGACCGGCGGCCAGGGCGCCGACAAGGTCTTGATCGCCGCGTCCACCGCCAGCTCCGGCCCGGTGTCCACGGCGGGAGAGATCGCCCGTTCCCAGGGCATTGTGGTGGTGGTCGGAGCCGTGGGCCTCGAGCTGCCGCGCAAGCCCTACTACGACAAGGAGCTGATCTTCCGGATCTCCTGCTCCTACGGTCCGGGCCGCTACGACCCCGCCTACGAGGAGGCCGGCCACGACTACCCCTTCGGCTTCGTGCGCTGGACCGAGAACCGCAATATGGAAGCC
>CAZMEL010000013.1:0-55448 GCA_964565225.1 uncultured Thermoanaerobaculia bacterium
CTCGAGCACGGCACGCAAGGCGGTTTCAGCCCCTTTCCAATCGATCTCGAAGGGCCCGGTCACGAGAATTCTCGGGCGCTTCGAAGGGCTCCAGCGTCTTTTGGGGTACCAGTAGCTCTCGAGGGGCTGGAGGGCGAGTCGTGAAGGGCGTTCGAAGCGCTCCGAGAGCAGGGTCCCGAGATGGGGCGAGACCACGATTCCCGGCACCCTGTTCCGGTAGGCGAGCTCGATCTCGGCGTGCTCTTCGAGATTGTGGGTGTAGCTCCCCTCGAAGCCCTGGCAGTAGTGGGCCACCTCGCCCGAAGCGCCATCGATGGCCGGTTGGATGGTCGACCAGTAAGTGGCCACGGTCACGTCGGCTTTGGGCAGATCTCTGGGATCGAGCCCTGGCGTGTGCAGGAACTCGGCCTCCAGAGAGAACCATTCCGGGGGCTTTCCGGGGCTCACGATCGAGACCTGGTGTCCGCACCGGGCCAGGAGGTTCGCCTGCTGGAGCACGACCTTGACCCCGCCGAAGAGAGACGTGTCTGCGAGCAGGTACGTGATGTGAAGAGGAGGCCGGCCCAAACTGACTACTCGCTGGCGCCGACAGCCGCGGTCGTGGTGGATGCCGCGTCCCGAATGGGCTCGGGAGAGGAATCCCAGCGGTGGTCGACCTGGAACAAGCCGAAGTTGTACTCGTGGGTCTCGATCGAAAAAGCCGAAGGCAGCACCTTCTGGTCGTAGACGTGTAGACCGGCTTCGTCGAGAAGGAAGATATAGAGGGAGAACTCGCCCTTGAGCATGGGAAGCTCGGGGAGATGCAGCCGGGCGCAATGGCTCGTCGAGCCCGTCCAGGGGCCCCGGCCGTCGCGGTGGCTCCCGAAAGAACAGATCTGTACGCCATCGATTCGGTCGATGCCCACGCCGAGATGAAACGGCAGCTCGGGATCCAAGGTTTCCCATTCGATCTCGAGACCCCAAGGGTCGCGATGTTTCAACGCTCCGCCTTCCCTGAGCTGGCGCACGCTCTTGATCTGTGCGAGGGCCGTGGAGCGGTCCTCCGGAGGAGGCTCCTCCGCGCTCTTTTCATCGGCAGGAGCCTCAATGTCCACCACCTCCTCGCCCTGGCGGCCCAGGAGGTAGTTCTCGTACTCCCGAACCACGGATTCGACCCCGCCGAAGGCCTGCATCTGGCCATCACGAAGCCAAAGGGCCTTCTTGCAGTACGCCGAGATGTAGTACATGGCGTGGGAGCAGAAGAGAAGAGTCTTCCCCGACTCGACAAATCGAAAGATCGAGTCCATGCACTTCTTCTGGAAGTAGCCGTCTCCGACCGAGAGAGCTTCGTCGATGATCAGGATCTCGGGATCGACATGGATGGCAATGGCGAAACCCAGGCGCATCACCATGCCACTGGAGTACACCTTCACCGGGCGATCGATGAACTCACCCAGCTCGCTGTATTCGACGATCTGGGCCGCTTTCTCCTCCACCTCTTCCTCGGTGATCCCCATGATCGCCGCGTTGAGACGGATGTTCTGGCGCCCGGTGAAATCCGAATGGAAGCCCATGCCGAGCTCGAGCAACGAGGCCACTTTCCCCCGAACCTCCAGGTGGCCGGCGCTCGGGCGGGTGACCCCGGAGAGCAGCTTGAGCAAAGTGCTCTTTCCGGCTCCGTTCTCCCCGATGATCCCGAGGCTTTCTCCTCGATCGAGCTCGAAGCTCACTCCCTGCAGAGCGGCGACCTCCTGGTGCCTGGGCTGGCCGGTCACCAGCTCGCGAAACCGATCCCATGGACGAGGGTAGAGGCGGTAGGTCTTGCCCAGATCTTCCGCGGAAATCAGTGGGGTCAACATGTGGCGCGAGATCCTATCAAACACGAAGCGTTCCGGATTCGGACCGAATCCGGAACGCCTGCGGGCAACCAATGGGCCTCAGACGGGAGGACCGATGGTGATCTGGATCGAACGCGTGTCAGTGACCGGCCCTCCCTGGTTCGACACTCCGACCTCCACCGTGAACACCGTGCTCCCCTTCTGGAATACCGGGTCCCGCCCCGAGGGCCGTGATTCTCTCGTCGCAGATCCCGACTCGAGATCGCGACCGAACGGAAGGCCGACCGAGATCGACCAGGCGGATCCATCGCCCGACTCGAAACCGTCGGCGAAGATCTCCGGATCGGGATCCAGAAGGGAGGTGTCCCAGGTGAGGGTCGGGCTCGTCCCCGATAGAATCTCGACACCACCCACCGTCTTCACGCTCCACGCGTAGCCGAAGGGAGCCCGGCCCCGCGGCGGACTCGGATCGGTGCCGAAGGTCAACACCGAACCCATGGGAAAAGTGTCTCCGGGCGGAGAGACATCGATCCCATCGATGAAGGCTCGCGGATCTCTCACCGAGACCTGCACCGAGTGGATGACCAGGCCCGGGTCTTCCGCACAGGCGTCTTTCACCGCGCTGACCTCGATCTCACGGCTCGGGCATTCGTTGCTCGACCCGCAGGAGGCAAACGTGAAATCGGCCTGGGCTCCGTTGTCGTCGAGGGTGCTCGCGAAGGTGTCGTCGTCGCTCCACGTCCAGCTCTCGGCCCCCGGGCAGCCCTGTGCCGAGGCCGAGAAGCCGATGGGCTCTCCGAACCAGAGGTCCCCCTGGCCCGGATCCAGGGCGACGTGGATCACCGGGGAGGTGGTTGTGCTTCCCTCCCAGACATGTACGTCGAACATACCCACCGCAGCGCGGTAGAAGTAGTTACGTGTGGGATGAAACCTGCCAATGGTAGGGGTGAAGTTGTCGAAGCCGAACTGGTTCCGAGAGTAGTACCAACCCCAGTACCCGATGTCCTGATTCGTGCAGATGTCCAGGTAGGTCGGCCCACCTTCGGTGATTTCCCTGGGGTTGTCGATGTTGCTCACGTTCAACAGGAGCTCGCGCTTGGGTCCGATGATGCTCGGTGCCTCCACACCGTAGTAGAGGAAGGGGGTCCCGTTGCTGGTGGAGTACGTGAGGAACTGGCGGGAAACGGCGGGAGGTCGGGCGATCGGCTGACCCACTCTCGGCAGAGTCGAGCAGTTGGTGGTCAGGCAGCCCGAAAGGTCGAAGATGCGAATCCAGTTGCTCGACCCACTCCGTTCGATCGCACCGAGATAATAGTTGGTACCGCCTCCTTCCGGGGTGTCGGGCATGGAGAAGAAGGCGAGGCCGAACGTCAGAGCGTTCAGTCCACTGAACCGACGAATCGAGTCCTGGGGATGGGAGAGATTCACCTGCCAGAGCTCGAGTCCGATGGAATTGCCGTTGTTCTCGGTGTCGTCGCTGACTCCGATATAGACCTCGCCGGAAGGTAGCTGCATCGTGTCGAGATACCCGCCCGCAGGGAGATCGACCGTGGCTCCCCGTACGTTTCCGAGGTAGACACCTGGACACTCGACTTCGGGAGTCAACTGGTTGTCGTCGCAGGGCCCGGGCAACTGCTCGGCCCGGGTGATGTCGTACACCTCGACGGCATTCTCACGACTCGAGAAAGCGTAGATCTGAGAGCCATCGCCACCGGCGCTCGTATCGACCAGGCGCACTTGCCGCGACGATCGCTTGCTGTTCTGGTAGAGCGGCTCGAGACCCTCGTTGTTGGAATCGAACACCCACACGCTCATTCCGGCCGGGTGTTTGCCCGAAAGAGCCACGTATACCTTGGAGCCGGGCCCCTGGATCACGTCGATATCTTCTATGAAGAAATCACCTTCGTGAGGGCTGGGAAACGACAGGAAGTCCCCTCGCCAACCATCTTTGATGGTCAACCGTAGAGGATTCTCCGCCCTGGGCAAGGCACCCCCATTCTCATGGATGCTCCAGACCTGGAATCCGGCGTTGTAGGCGACGAACAGATAATCGCCCAGAACGTCGACCGACCAGAACAGCTCGTGTCCCGAGTTGGCTCCGGGGATGGTCAAGCTGCCCCAGTCGGTGCTGTCTCGCTCGGGCGGAATGCGGTTTCCGGCAAGGTTGGTCAGACCCGGCCGAAACACATTCGGCAACCACAGGTCTTCGTCGACGACAAAGGCTGGCGAGAGTCCGGAGCAGGTCTGGCTCCAGCTCGGAGCAGAGCTCAGAGCGGCCACCGCCAGAAAAGCTACAGAAGCATAAATCTGTCCAGAGCTCTGTCTCCTGCAGATCCTTCCAGGAACCATCGGAATCTCCTTCGCTACGTAGAATCGGAGCTTGCTTGGCCGGGTTTCTAGATATGTTTTCAGAACATAAAAATTGCGTCAAGCCCGATTCGTTGGCGAGACATCGAGAGTCATATCGGGAGAGCGAAGAGAAGGTTCCGGAGAGGGAGACTCCAACGAAAAAACGAGCCAGCCTTCGCGAGCTGGCTCGTTCTGAGAAATCGACTGGAGGAACCAGCCGACCCGCCCCTTCGAGAGCTGGCGAAAGGAACGCCGACTCGATCTCTGACGGAGTAGATCGTGGACTGTAACCCTTGAGCTGCTAGCGTCTGAGCGGCTCCACGGCTACAGTCCACCAGCTCTCAAGGCAGCGAGTTGACGATCACCAGGGTCTGCTGCACCGCGAAGGGCTCGTCCTGGTTGGTGGTCGCACGCACCCGGGAGGGTTTGGATCCCGTGGTCGAGAACGTCCGCAGAACCGTCGGAGTGGCCGGAACCGCGGCACCCCAGTCGTTGCCTGTCTCCCAGGCGAACTCATAAGCGGACGGATTGCCATCGGCCGAGACTTCGAACTCGATCTCCTCGTTCACCAGACAGTGGAGAACCTGATCGATCACGTCGAAGAACTTGCAGGGGCCGGTGGGATTCACCGGCTGGATCTCGCTGTTGGGAACCCGGAACCCTGTGATCTCGGGAATTTCCAGGTTCTCGACCATCACCGTCGTATCGGCGGAGAGCGGATCGTCGAACTGCTCACAGTTGCGAATCCAGACCGTGACCCCGTAGTCGCCGGGCACGTTCGGGGTCTGCCACTGGTAGCTCACCACCTGATTGCCCGGGTCCCAATCGAAGATCACGCAGCTCGCGTACACCTCACAGCCGATCGACGATCCATTCTCCGGATCCTCGATTTCCCACTTCCACTCCGTGGCACTCTGGCTGTTCGCCTGCAGATCGAAGGCTCCGCCTCCTTGATCGACTGCGGTGATCGGATTGGGGTCGAAGCCCAGGGGCCCCAAGGGATTGATGGTGACCTGGATGGACTGCGTATCCGTTACCGGGCCGCCCAGGTTCGACACACCCACTTCGACGGTGAACAACGCGCCACCGGTCTTGTTCACCAGATCTCGGACCGAAGGCGCCGGCTCGGGTCGAGCCGCCTTGGTGCCCAGATCGCCGCCGAATGGCAGGCCAACGGCATTCGTCCACGCCAAGACGTTGCCCAGCTCGAAACCATCGGCGAAGATCTCCGGATCCGGATCCAGCAAGGAAGTGTCCCAGGTCAGGCTCGGACCGTTCCCAGAGAGAATTTCGATGCCGGCCACGGTCCGGACGCTCCAGTCGTAGCCGAACGGAGCCCGGCCGCGCGGAGGATTCGGGTCGGTGTCGAAGGTCAACACCGAGCACACCGGGAACGCGTTTCCGGGAGGTGCGACGTCGATTCCGTCGATGAAGGCACGCGGATCACTCACCGAAACCTGCACCGAGTTGATGATCAGGTTCGGGTCACCGGCACAAGCGTCCTTCACCGCACTGACCTGGATATCACGAGTCGGGCACTCGTCGCTCGAGCCGCAGGTCGCAAAGGTGAAGTCTGCCTCGGTGCCGTTGTCGTCGATGGTGCTCGCGAAGGTGTCGTCGTCACTCCAGGTCCAGGTCTCGGCGCCCGGACAGTTCAGCGCCGAGGCGGAGAAGCCGATGGGCTCGTCGAACCAGAGATCTCCTTGATCCGGGTCGAGAGCGACGTTCATCACCGGGACGGTGGCGCCACCCTGCCAGACATGCACATCCCACATTCCCACCGCAGCGCGGTAGAAGTAGTTTCGTGTGGGGTGGAACTTGCCGATGGTCGGCGTAAAGTTGTCGAAACCGAATTCGTTTCGAGAGTAGTACCAACCCCAGTACCCGATTTCCTGATCCGAGCAGATGTCGAGATAGGTCGGGCCACCGGTGGTGATCTCCTTGAGATTGTTGATGTTGCTCACATCCAGCAAGAGCTCGAGCTTCGGCCCGATGATGCTCGGCGAAACCAGGCCGTAGTAGAGAAAGGGAGTGCCGTTGCTGGTGGAGTACGTGAGGAACTGACGTGCGAGGGAAGCCGGGCGGTCGATCTGCTGGCCGACACGCGGCAGGGTCGAGCAGTTGGACGTCAGGCAGTTGGACACATCGAAGATTCGGATCCAGTTGCTCGACCCATCTCGCTCGATAGCGCCCAGGTAGTAGTTGGTGCCTCCTCCTTCCAGGCCAGAAGGCTGGGAGAAGAACGCCAGGCCGAAGGTCCGAGTGTCGAGGCCGCTAAAGCGACGGATCGAGTCCTGCGGAGTCTGCAGATTTACCTGCCAGAGGTCGAGCCCCAAGGAGGCTGCAGTGGTGCCGTCACTGACGCCGATATAGACCTCGCCGGAGGGAAGCTTCATTACGTCGAGGTATCCGCCAGCCGTGAGATTGGCCGAAGAGCTGTCGACGTTGCCGCGGTAGACCCCGGGGCACTCGACATTGGAGGTCGACTGGTCGTCGTTGCAGGGATCGATCTGATCTGCTCGGGTGATATCGAAGACCTCGACCGCATTCTCACGGCTCGAGATCGCATAGATCTGAGAGCCATTGTTCGTCGCACTGGCATCGACCAGGCGTACCTGCCGAGACGACCGATTGCTGTTCTGGTAGAGGGTCGTGAGAGTCTCGTTGTTGGTATCGAATTTCCAGACACTCATGCCGACCGGGAAACGACCGGAGATCGCCACGTACACCGTGGATCCGGGTCCCTCGATGACATCGATATCTTCCACGAAGAAGTCGTCTTCACCAGGCTCCGGAAAGGAAAGAAACTCTCCACGCCAGCCGTCCTTGAGAGTGATTCGATTGGGATTCTCCGCCCTGGGCAGCTCTCCGCCGGTCTCGCGGATGTTCCAGACCTGGAGCCCCGCGTTGTAGGCGACGAAAAGATGGTCACCCAGCACGTCGACGGCCCAGAACAGCTCGTGCCCGGAATTGGCCCCGG
This sequence comes from uncultured Thermoanaerobaculia bacterium, assembly GCA_964565225.1. Classification (GTDB taxonomy): domain Bacteria; phylum Acidobacteriota; class Thermoanaerobaculia; order Multivoradales; family J023; genus CAZMEL01. The sequence goes on from CAZMEL010000013.1 coordinate 7,147, forward strand.
GAATGGTCAAGCTGCCCCAGTCGGTGCTATCGCGCTCGGGCGGAATGCGGTTCCCGGGAAGATCGGTCAGACCCGGACGAAAGAAGTTCGTCAACCACAGGTCCTCGTCCACGACGAACGCCGGCGAGTTTCCCGAACACGTCTGGCTCCAGCTCGGAGAAGCACCGAGCACGAGAAGAGCCAGGAAGGTTGCCAGAACATAACGCCGTCTGGGAACGTGGCCCCGACGGATGGCGTTGAGGATCATTGGAATCTCCTTAGCAACAACGAATCAGCTTGGAAGGCGGATCAGCCCAAGGCGTGGCGGGGCCAGGAATGGCGCCCAGTCGGGTCAAGAATTCTACGACCGATTTTCTATGTTGCCACAGCATCAACAGCCTGTCAAGGACAAGCCTGACCCTGAGCACAGGTACCTTGTGCTCTCCAAGATCGGATTTCGCTGCGAATATTACAAGACGAGAGGAAGGAAGAAGGTACCGGTGGCCCGAGTCGGCCGAGATCAGGGACCGGCTGCCCTGAACACAGGAAAAACGAGCCCGGCCAGAAGGCCGGGCTCGTTTTCGATCCGTGTGCTCGACCTGGCCAAAGGCCAGGCCGAGCCTCACTCTGAGCCGATCAGTTGACGGGAATATCCCAAACGTCGGTCAGGGTCGGATCCAGGTCGTCACAGGCCGAGGTCAGCTCGATGGCCGAGAGGCCAACCGAGAAACGACCGAGGGCGCTGTGAGTCGCCGAGACGTAGGACTGGGCCAGGGTACCGTTGGAACCCGGATCCAGATCGGGAGCGCCAGCAGCGGTGTCGATGCCGACGTTGAGGTTCAGGAACAGCCAACCGAAGTTGAACGGCGTGTTCAGGTTGCCTTCGCCGACCTGCACCATCTGAGTCTCGAGCGGGAAGCACACCGGATCAAAGTTTTCCGGATCGTCCGGCGGGGAAACCGGCGGGCCATCCGGGCCACTGAACGGAGCGCAGAGCTCGACAGCACTTTCCGCCTCGTTGAAGGCGACGACTTCGGTCTCGTTGAGCGGATGCCACTCCGGACCAATACCCAAGGCTCCCGGAGCGCCACAGGCGTAACCATCGGCGTCGATGTCGGCGACGGTGGAATCACGCCAGGCAGTCAGATTGGTACCGCCATCGAAGGCGCCACCGTTGAGGTAGCGAACGCCCCAGCTGGTGCCGAGAGGCTCACGACCATCGACCTGACCGTTGAACGCGGTGTAACGACCGTAGAAGGTGTAACCGGTCGCCCAGTCCGGGTCATCGGTGGCCTCGATGTGAACGAGGTTCTCACCGCTGGCGAAGTCTTCCGCCGGATTGACCTGGAAGACATCACCCCAGAGGATGTTGTTGTTGTTCGCCACCGAAGGGGCTCCCAAACCGTCGGTGAAGTAACCGGGGTCGTTCGGGAAGATCAAGCTACAGCGATCGGCGTTGTCGATCGTGATGTAGCCGCGAGCGACGGAGTTGTCGGCACCGTAGTCGGCACCGAAGCAAGCACCCTCGAACGGCAGACCGGTCAGCTTGGTCTGGATCTCCTCGAGGCGGGGGCCCTGGAGGACCGGGTTGATGAAGAACGGGAAGATATCGGCACAGTCACGGGCACCGAGGATACCGCCGTCGTCATCGAAGGAACCATCCCACTCGGGGTTCAAACCGTGCGGGCTGATGGTGTCGTCCGCGTCGCTCTGCTCGTCGGCAGTGACCGGAAGGTTGCCATCGACAAACACCTGGTAGAGATCGACGGTCTGAACGTCGAAACCGGTGAGGAAGATGTCGAAGTCGAGAACCGGCTGCGACCAATCGGTCCACACCGAGACGTGAGCGATGGTGGGAGCCGCGGAGGCGTTGTTGATCGAGAACAGGGTGTTGACGCCCGCTCCCGGATCAGCCGCGAGGTCTACCGCGAAGTACGGAACCAGGAGGCTCGCCGCGGGCACGGCGTCGACCGTGCAGAGCTCGGCGAACGCCTGGCCGCCCAAGGCGAGCAGACTCACGAGCATCAAGACTAGAGTCAGTCTTTTCATTGTCTGGATTTCTCCTCAAAGTGATTGCTTCAAACGAACATCCACGTGTCCAGTCTATTTCGCTAGTCGCCCGTGGCCAGCGCCAGCGTTGACTCGTCTGTCGGCGATCACCTCCTGTTAAAAGTCTCGAAATCTCTAAAAGCGAACTCTATTTATCACGGAAACCATATCGAGGTCAAAAGGCCGAGCCTTCTAACCCCGCTCTGATCGAGTGATTCGAGATCCCAGATGGACAGCTTGCCCGCCGGGCCTCACAACACTGGCCTTGGCTGAAGAAGAATCCAACCACAGCCTGTCCAATGAACCGTGTCTGGTCGGTCGGCGTGTCACGTTAAAGCCTAAGTCAACGGGCAGTTCGGTGTCAACCTTCGTTGCCGGTTTACCGTTGCAGGCTCGATACATTCGGGGGGGGAGGGAGCTCGAGAAGGAGGGAAGAACGAGGCTTCGCGAGGCTCGAGCACCTCACAAAGCCTCGGTAGGGATCAGGGAGCGGGGGCTTCCGCCGTCTTGCCCGACGCCAGGGTAGGCTTCCAGACCGCAATCCGGCCGCCACCCTTGCATCCGGGGTGGGTAAGCTCCGGAAAGCCGCCAGGGCCGACCCGCTCACCGGCAAAGGTCGCCGCCAGCTCGTTGCGGTTGTCGCCATCGAGGTCGGTGATCCTCACTTCCCATCCCTGGCAGCCGGTCTCGGCGGCCGGGCCTTCAGGAGTCTGCTCGGCGACAAAGGCTCGCCCCTCTTTTCCCAGGAAGATCCACAACTCTCCTTCACCGGTCAAGGCCGCAATATCGAGCCGGTCGTCGCCATCGAGATCACCGGCCTCCAGAGCGGTCACACCCTTCATCGATTCTTCCGCGGCCAGCGGGCGACGATCCCAACCCTCGCCCTCGGCGAAGTAGATGTCGATCCCGCTGCGCCAGATCCGAGCTTCGCGGGCGCGGTAGGCCACCAGCAGATCCTGCGCTCCGTCCCCGTCGAGATCGGCAATAGCGACCGAAGAGACGAATCCGGGCCGTACCGGGGAGAGGTTGGTGGATTCCAGTAGCTCCTCTCCTTCCGTCGACGTGCGTAGGAGAGACCGATTGCCTGAAATGTTGCTCGCCATCAGGACGTCCGGACGATCGTCGCGATTGAGGTCGGCCACGGCAAAATCGTCGCCGAAGTCGCGCGGGTACTTCTCGACCCGCTGCGCCTTCCAGGTACCGTCGCCTCCGTTGATGAAAATCACCAGGCCGCGGGCATTGTTGATCTGCGGGCGGCCACCACGCCCCCTGGCCGTCTTCAACCCCTTCGGACCTTCTCCCAAAGCGAGGAGATCCATACGCCCATCCCTGTTCCAATCGACCGAGTCGATGGCCCGGGACGAGAAACTGGACGCGTCACCTCCATGGCCCGGGCGCTCGAGTGGAATTCCCTCACTCCACGCCTCGAAATTTCCCTTGCCGTCACCGATCAGAACCAGCAGACCGCGCAAGTGGATTCCGAAGGCCAGATCCTGGTGGCCGTCGCCGTTGAAATCGGCCGCCTCGGCGTCGCCGTAGTCGTACGGTAGATTCGGATACCTGGCCTCGCTCCAGTAGGTCCATCCTCCGGCACCGTCGCCCAGGAAGATGTTCGGACGCATCCGCCCTTTGCGACTGGGGCCGAAGACGATATCTGGGTGGCCGTCTTCGTTCATGTCGGCGACGTCGAAACCGTTGCGCCACTGGCCACGCTGCGGCAGCCCTTTGTCGAAGGCCTCGAGAGTCAGCCGGTCGACCGCTTCGAGATCGGACTCGTACGTGGTCGCAATCGCCCCGAGCTCTTCCGGCGTCGGCTCGGTCGGTGTCGGCTCACCCTTCTTGCGCGGCTGCCGAAACCGAAGGTTCGGCTCGTAGAGCTTGATCCAGAACCACTTGTCGTCGTGGTCGACCACCGGCACCTTGCGCAGGCCACCGGGTAGGCGAATGTGATGGTCGTCGACCCAGAGATAGGCCTTCTCGACCTTGGGAACCCTCTCGATCGTGTAACGACGCCCTTTCTCCTCGTCGAAGAGCCACTCTTTCTCCGGCTCGGCCGAAGCACCCTCCGCCGGAGCGTCGGTGGCAGCCTCGGTTTCGCCTTCGTTGCCGCTTTCGGCATCTGCTGGAGGCGCCGGATCGACCGTGTCCGATGCCGAATTGGCAGCGGCCGGAACGGCAGCCACCACGAGAAGTGCCAGCACCGCCAGGCATGGGTACAACGCTCCGTAGAGAGACCTCAATTGCAAGATCATGGAAAGCGACTCCTTGAATCCAGTGGGGTTAGGTCCGGACCCACTCATGTCCACCCCCGATCGGGCGCCGGGCGGAGAGACGGGCCGGAAGGCTCGGAGCTTCACCGATTACCGAGAATCTCGGCTACGGGAGAGAGCTTTTCTGAGCCTATCATCGACCAGGACAGCAAGTTTCGTGCCCGGGCCTTCAGATCTCGTCGGCAAAACCGGGGGAGAGGCGGCGGAACAGACGACCGCCGAGCCACAGGGCGACCGCCGCCAGCAACGCCAGTCGTCCAAGGCCGGTGATCCACTCGATCGCCAGGCCGCCATCACCTCCCGCGAGAAGAGCCTGCCGGTAGAGCGTCACGAGGAGGGTGAGTGGATTCCACATCAGAATCTCGCGATAGGGCTCCGGAACCGACTGGATCGCCGCCAGGGGGTACACGATCGGAGTGAGGAAGAACCAGGCCGTCATCACCATGGAGAGGGCCTGGGCGGTATCTCGAAAGATGGTGTGGATACAGCAGAGGAGCTGGCCCAGGCCGAAGGTCAAGGCGATCTGGAGCGGAAGCAGCACCAGCAGGAATGGAATACCGCTCCAGTTGAGATCACCGGTCGCCGCCAGGACCACGACGAAGACCGCCGCTGCGACCAGCTCGTGGATCACTCCTCCGAGAATCGCCGCCAGCACCAGAACCCGCGACGGCAGGCTCATCTTCTTCACCAGCTGGGCGTTGTCGGTAATCGAAGTCGCCGACCGAACCAAACCGTCGTTGATGGCGATCCAGGGCAACATGCCGCAGAACATGAAGGCGGCGAAGCTCTCGGTTCGTTCTCCCACCAGCGAGATCTTCATCACCGTCGAAAACACGAAGCTGTACAGCAAGAGCTGCCAGAGAGGAATCAGAAACGCCCAGAGAAACCCCAGCAAAGAGCCGATGTAACGGCTCTGGAAGTCTCTCTTGACGAGCTCACGTAGTAGAAAAAGGCTCTTGGCCATTCTGGTATCTCGGCGAAACGTTTCGCCTCTTCGGGCCGCGGAAACGATCGAGCTGGCAGACCGAAGGGGAAGATCTCTGGAGAAGTCGGTGAACGCCGCTTGCGAGCGCTTGCTCGGGCATCGAGCGGTGGTGAAGGGTAAGACGAAATCGAATCGACGTCAAAGCCAGGAGGAAGGCGGCAAGCCAGCAACGGCCCCCTGCTTCCTTCGCTGAATCTTCATGAGACCACGCCATGGCTCCATGTCACAGTACCTTGACTCGAGGTCGATGCTCAAATAGCATTATCTTCCGGAAAGCGCTGGTCCTCCAGCTGGTCTTCCATCGTGAGGAGGCCGAGGGTCTGGGAAAGATCCGGGTCGAAGTTCTAAGGAGTCATCGGATCATGGCCTTCATTCACAAGATTCGTCAGGTACAACTCGTCGGGCCGAAGATCCGCCAGTTGCGCAAGGAGCGCAAGCTCACGCAGACCGAGCTCGCCTCCCGGATCGGAATTCAGCAGTCCGATCTCTCCCGGATGGAGAAAGGGGAGTATCGTGTAAGCCTCGATACTCTCTTCCGGATCCTCGCCGAGTTCAACGTCAGCATCAGCGAATTCTTCGACGACGTTGCCAAGGAATCGTTGAGCCCTCGCGAAGTACAGGTCGTCAAGGAGCTCAAGCACCTTCCGACCGACGCTCGGCGCGAGGTCGAGGCTTTCATCGCTTTCAAGAGAGCGCAGATCAAGGGCTCCGATGCCCCTCGCAAGGGCTCGAGCGACGAAGAGCGGCAGACTGGCTCGGGCTGAGCCCAGGCCAGCATACACGCACATATCTCATACCCGCCAGATCACCGAGAGCCCCGGGTTCCGACGCCGAGCGAGATCCGCTCGGCGAACGAATACCTCCGGCTCGGGCTCGTTTTCCTGAAGATCAAAAAAATTTCGTTCGGCCCCAGACAGAGGCCGAACCCTACCGTTTGGCGCGTTCCAGCGCCATGGGCCGAGGCATTTCCGGCCCATCCTCGTAGGCCAACAGCGGCTCCGGTTCCGGCAGCTCGAGCTCGGCACCCGCGAGCGCTGCTTGGAGGGTCGCCCGTAGAGCCTGGAACCGAGGAAGGTCCCGCGGAGCCACTGGCTCTGCCGGTGTCTGGGTCAGAGACAGGGGGTCGATCCAACGTCCGGACTTCTTGACCCGGTAGTCGAGATGTGGCCCGGTCGACAACCCCGTGCTCCCGACATAGCCGATCACCTCGCCCTGACCGACCCTTCGGCCCCGCCGGGCTCCTTTCCCATACCCCGAGAGGTGCAGATACGAAGTCTCGTAGCCGTTGGCATGCCGCAGGCGCACCATCTTGCCGGCTCCACCATTACGGCCGACGTAGTCCACCACACCGCTGGCCGTGGCTCGAACGGGTGTGCCGGTCGGTGCACCGTAGTCGACACCGTAGTGAGGCCGGTGAACTTTGAGGACCGGGTGGAAGCGGCGGAGGTTGAAGCGCGAGGTCACCCTCGAAAAGGGCAAGGGAGAGCGCAGAAACATCTTCTGCAGGGGTCGACCCTCGGCATCGTAGTACGCATCTTCGAACCGATAGGCCTCGAAACGTTTGCCCCGGTTCTCGTACACCAGGGCGAGCACGTCTCTGGGCAGGGCGGCTTCACCTTCGATCTCTTCCTCTTCGTAGAGCACGGCGAATTGGTCGCCGAGTCGGAGATCACGGTTGAAATCCAGGTCCCACTGCAGGACATCGGCCATGCGATAGGTCACCTGGGGCAGGCCTCCGGCCCGTCGCACCGCAGACTCCAGAGCACCGGTGAGCTCACCTTCGATCGCCCGAACGGAGACCGTCCGGCGGAGCTCTCGGAAACTGCTCGTCCAGGTGTCTCCTCGGCGCCGAACCTCGACCCAACCCTTGTCCCGGTATCGCAGGTCGAAGCCGGAAAGCCGACGATCAGGGCCATAATAGGCTTCGCCCGGCTCTCCGGCGCGGATCCTACGCACCTCCACGAACTTCTTCGCCGCTTCAATGGCCGCGCGACTCTCACTGGGGCTGAGGCCGAGGTCCGTCAGCAGGCCGCCAAGAGTCTGGCCCTTGCCAACTCGAATGGGGTAGGGAGGTCGAATCGACGCGAGATCGAGAGGCTCTTCGAGGGGTGACCAACGGGCCACCAGTGTAGAGTCGTAGCGGGGGCTGGCGGAGACCACGACCCGAGGGTGGCTGATCTCGTCTTCGAGCTGGTGAATCCAGGCGGTCAGGGAGGCCGCCGTGGCCACCAGCCCGAGGATCATCACCGCTCGACCGCGGGAGGAGAGCCCGCCGGCTCTACCGGGCATATTGCCCCTGGCCGAGGGTCGGACGGACGAATTTCAAGGCAATCGGCATCATGTGCGTCCTCTGAAGATCCCGACCGAAGAAAGACCAAGCTAGCTCTGGATGGTTTCGTGCCCGTGTCCCCCGGGCCTCACGAATCTCGATCGTACCATAGGCTCGTTACGAATCTTCTATTCCTTCAAGGCTCAGATCCCTCTCGAGCGATCCGCTGATCTCCAGGCTAGATCTCCAGTTACCTTCCCCTTCCAGAACGTCGTCCGCCGGTGGCCCGTTCCAACCGTCTCTTCATATCGATGTATCTCGGATTGCCCGGGTCGAGATCCAGAGCCCGGTCGAGCGCGGAAAGCGCTTCGGCCAGGCGCCCACTGTCGCGGAGCGCCAGGGCCATCGTGAAGTGATTGGTCGGATGACTCGGGTCGAGCGAGATCGCTTTTTCCAGGTCGTCGATCCCCTCGTCGAACCGACGATTCATCATCAGAGCCGAGCCCCGGTGCCGATAGAGCACCGAGTCTTCGGGGCGCTCCTCGACCGCCGTCGACACCAGGTCGATCAGAGGAGCGGTCTGCTGCAGCCGGCCGAGGACCGCGAAGTACTGGTGGAGCAGTTGATCGACATCGGTGCGGAAGAAGAGCCGCGAGAGGCGCCGAGGCAGTTGCCAGGACCCTCCCGGCACCAGGTAGGGGGCCTGCCCGTCGTCGTCGAGTCGCTCTTGTGCCCTGGCGGCGGAGGGTAGCTTGACGAACACCACCGCCAATGGATCGATGTAGACCTGCCGCCATTTCGAATCCCGAGCGAGAATCGGCCGCAGGGCGGTATCTGCCGGCACCCCGAGATGGCTGAGGATCACCGTACGAAAGCCGTACTTCTGCTCCGCTCGCCGCCAGATCTCTTCCGAGGTGGAGATCTTCATGTATTCGTTCTGGATTCGAGGCGCGAGCACTCGGTTGTCGGCAAAGAGTTGGTGCTCGGGATAAAGCCGGTAGGTCAGGTACCCCCCGAGGATCATGTCGTTGAAAATCGGCCCGGGCAGGTTCTGCTCCAGCACGTAGTCTGCTGCCCCGGGGGCCGTCGACAAGGGGCTCAGGGTAAAGGGCTGCCCCGAAGACTGACCTGCCTCCAGCGACCTCGCGTTCGTCCAGAGCCCGAAAGTGGCGAGGCAGAGCAGCAGGCCCCAGGCCACCGCGAGACCCGTGTAGGCCTTGCTCCACCTGGCGGCGGCCCCGGTGCTGCGTGACGCCATTGCCTGCCGCTCTCCCAGGGATCGCAGAGACACCAGAGCCACGGCGATCATCAGACCGGTGACGTGCCGTATCGCGGTGTAGGCGAGTATGGCCATACCGATCACGAAGAAGAGCCGCGCCAGCCGACACCGACTCCGTGGAGCGAGAACGAGGCAGAGAAGGCCCAGGCCGAGGCCGAGCAGATAGAACCTGGAATAGGTTGGGTCGGAGACCGCGAAGGTACCCTGGAGCTCGTTCAGGGAAACCGAGAGCCCGCCACCTCCCGAAAGACCCGAGACCGTAATGTCCGAGCTGGCTTCGAGCAGACGAAACCGCTCTGCGATCTGCGGAGTGATCAAGGGTGCCACGGCGACCACCAACGGAGCCCACAGAGGAATCGGCGCCGGCCCTTTCTCGTGGCTGCGACGGAGCAGAAGTCGCGGCACCCAGGCTCCTGCCACGTAGGCCACTACCACGGCGATCCCCAGCGGATACCCCGCGTGCAGATTCGCCCAGAGCCACTCGAGAAGAGCCAGCAGACCCAACTCCTTCCAGGTCCATTGTTCCGTCCGTTCGAGCAGATAGAAAAAGATCACCAGAAGAAGCCAGCTGGCGAGCTCGGACTTCAACGATAGCCTCTCGGCGGCGCTGGCGATCACCAGGGCGCAGAACGCGCTGTTGGCCAGACCCCAACGATCTACCCGTGCGCTGCAGAAGATCAGCGCCACGGTTCCCGAGGCCACGAGGCTGCCGAAGACGACCATTCCAGGCATCCCGAGCACTGTGCGGATCAGCTCCAGGATCACCGACCACAGCCAGGAATGGCTGGGAAAACGTGTCGAGGCGTTGGCCGTGTAGAGAAAGGGGTCGCTGTCGGGGAATCCCCAGTGGTCGAGAACGAAGCGGCCGCTGGCCAGGTACCACCAGAGATCTTCGTTCCAGATGAAAAAGAGTGTGAGCCCCACGACGACCGACAACACCGAGCCCAGCAAAGGAATTGCGGAGCGGCTCAGGGTCGGATTGCGAAACGAGACCTCGGGCTCACCCGATGTTTCGGCCGTCGGACGCGATCTGGGATGCCCCGATCCGCGACGAGACAGCTTGCGTTTGCGAGATCTCTTCACCGGAGTCCTCCCGCCACGGAATCAGGGTCGTTGGAGCCGGACTTCATCACCGCCGGAGCAGAGAGGCGTCGATCCGACCCTCATGTGTCCTGATCCCAGCGCGGTCGGGGCGCAGGGCGCAGGGTCTGCCACAGATGCAGGACAAACCCGGCGGCGAACGCCAGGCCACTGTAGAGAAAAAAGAGGACGTGCAGGGGGATGACCACGGGTACGAAGAGGGGTCGCTTGACCCGTGCATAGAAGAGATAGAAACGCAGATTCAGCAGCACGATTCCGAGCAAGAAGGCGCCGGCCAACAGCGACCACAGCTCGATGGTCGTCTGCCCCGAGAGCGAGGTGGCCACCATGGCGCCGAGGGTTGCGAGCAGAGTGAGCCCCGCAGCGTATCGCCCCCAGCGGGGAACGGGCCGGCGGTTGGCGAAGTGGTCGAGGGCCAGGAACCCCAGGAGGCCCACCAGAGGTACCAACAGCAAGCTGCGGTAGTACCAGGATCCGGCGGCCAGGGCGGCGATCAGGCCACCAGCGAGCAGCGCGCTGAGACGCTGGGAGAGCTTGAGATTCATATCGTCGGGGAATCTGCCTTCCCGCAGCAGCAGGAGGGTCCATGGAATCCCACGCTGGAGCACGTCACAGCGGATCATGCTCAACAACGTCCAGCGTTTCATGTGCTTGACCTGCAGATCCTTGGCGATCACGACCCGGTGCCCGGCGCGACGCAGCCGGGAACCGAGCTCGATGTCCTCGATGCTCGCCTGGCCATAATCAGGATCGAAGCCTCCGATCTCGAGGAAGACCTCACGGCGAATGGCGCCACAGCCGCTCCAGAAGGTCCACGCCTCTTCGCGACTTTCCTGGTGCACATAGTGGTGCATCAGGTTGCGGTACTGGGACACGACGTTCGGGGCGCCGGGGCTCTCGTCGTAAGAACCGAAAAGGGCTGTCAGATCGGGGTCGGCACGAAACGACGCCGCGGCCCGGCTCAGGGTGTCGGGTCGCACACAGACATCGGCATCGATGAAGAGAAGGATGGGATGCCGAGCCTTGTCAGCACCGACATTGCGCGCCACGGCCGGGCCTTGGCGCTGCGGATTCTGGAAGAGGCGAACCCCGTGGCTCCGAGCAACCTGAGCCGTATCATCCGTCGAGCCGTCGTCGACGACGATGATCTCGAGCTCGGGATACTCGGACGAGCGAAGCGCGCGAAGGCAGAGCTCCAGATTTTGGGGGTCGTTCCGAACCGGAACGATCACCGAGATGCCGAGGAGGTCGGTAGCCGTATCGATACCCACCGAAGATTCTTCGACGGTAGCTACCTCCACGGATGTCGCGGATCTGGAAGTCTGAGCAATCTTCATCGGGCGAGACCCTGGCCCCGAAGCTCCCAGGGCGGTTCGGAGCTCGCCGGGATTTGCGGCTTCGGGGCCTGGTTTCGAGGTGTCTGCCCGTTCAGCCTACTGCAGATCGCCGTCCGTTGCCATCTTGATCTGCTGCCGGGCCCGCTCCAGAGCTGCCTGGCGATCGAGAAAGCTCTTTTCGTCGGAGATCTTCAGCTCCTTCGCCTGCTCGAGGCTCCGGCTGGCGACGGCGCGGTCGATCGAGGTGGGATCGACCGCCTGCTCGGTCAGGATGGTCAGGCGGTTGTCGACCATCTGGGCGAAGCCCCCGTCGATCAACAGCACCTGCTCTCGGTCTCCGGAGCGTACCTTCAACGGACCGATCCCGAGTCGACAGAGCAGAGGAGCCCGCCCTTTGAGAATACCGATCTCGCCATCGTGGGCCGGGAAGGTCACGCTCTCGGCCTCGCCTTCGAGCACGGCCCGCTCCGGCGTCACAACGCTGTAGTGGAAGCTTCGTTCGCTGTTGGCCATGGTCCCTCTTCCGTTCAGGAAGCCTTGAGCTTCTCGGCCTTCTCCGCCGCCTCTTCGATCGAGCCGACGTACATGAAGGCTTGCTCCGGCAGGTGGTCCCACGTACCAGAGCAGAGCTCCTCGAACGAACGGATCGTGTCGTCCCGCTTGCAGTTGATGCCGGGGAAGCCGGTGAACTGCTCGGCGACGAAGAAGGGCTGCGAGAGGAAGCGTTCGATCTTCCGCGCCCGGCCGACGATGATCTTGTCTTCTTCGGAGAGCTCGTCGACGCCGAGAATGGCGATGATGTCCTGGAGATCCTTGTACCGCTGGAGAGTCTGCTGCACCTGGCGAGCCACCTGGTAGTGCCGGTCGCCGATGTACTCCGGCGAGAGAATCCGGCTCGAAGAAGCGAGTGGATCCACCGCGGGGTAGATCCCTTTATCGGCGATCGACCGCTCGAGGTTTACCGTGCTGTCGAGGTGAGCAAAGGCAGTGGCAGGGGCAGGATCGGTGTAGTCGTCCGCGGGGACGTAGATCGCCTGGATACTGGTCACAGCCCCGCGGGAGGTCGAGGTGATCCGCTCCTGGAGCTCTCCCATCTCGGTACCGAGAGTAGGCTGGTATCCCACCGCGGAGGGCATCCGGCCGAGAAGCGCCGACACCTCGGAGCCCGCCTGGGAGAACCGGAAGATGTTGTCGACGAAGAGCAGGGTGTCGGCACCGGTCTGGTCGCGGAAGTGCTCCGCCATGGTCAGAGCCGAAAGGGCGACCCGGAGACGAGCGCCGGGAGGCTCGTTCATCTGACCGAATACCATCACGGTTTGGTCGATCACGCTCTTGCCGGTGTCGCCGATCTTGGCATCCTGCATTTCCAGCCAGAGGTCGTTCCCTTCACGGGTCCGCTCTCCCACGCCTGCGAAGCAGGAGTAGCCGCTGTGGAACCGGGCGAGGCGGGCGATCAGCTCCTGGATGATGACCGTCTTGCCGACACCGGCACCGCCGAAAAGGCCCGTCTTGCCACCGCGGACCAGGGGGCAGAGCAGGTCGATCACCTTGATGCCGGTCTCGAAGATTTCGGTCTTCGCCGAGAGTTCGTCGAACGCCGGAGGCTCGCGGTGAATTGGCATGGTCGACTTTGCGTCCACCGGTCCCCGGCCGTCGATGGGCTCGCCGACCAGATTGAAGACCCGGCCCAGTACCTCATCCCCCACGGGAACACTGACCGGGTTTCCGGTGTCCATGATCTCCGCGCCACGGCGAAGGCCGTCCGTGGAGCCGAGGGCCACCGCGCGGATCCTGCCGCCGCCGAGGTGTTGAGCCACCTCGCACCACAAGGTTTCGCGGATCGTCTCGCCGAGGACTGTTCTTTCGATCTCGGTCTTGAGTGCGTTGTAGATCGCCGGCAGCTTGTCTTCCGCAAACTGCGCGTCGAGAGTTGAGCCAATGACCTGCGTGACCGTACCTTGAATGCCGTCCATGAGTTCTACGTCCTCGTCCCAGGTATTTCGAATGGCGCCCGTCTTCGTTTTTCAGGGCTCGCCGTGGGATTTTCGTCTCTCGTCACCATCAACCGAGCGCCGAAGCGCCGCCGATGATGTCCAGCAGCTCCATGGTGATGTGGGTCTGCCGGGCGCGATTGTATTGCCGCGTCAGGTTGGTGATCATGTCGCCGGCGGCGTCGGTCGCCGCCTTCATCGCCACCATGCGCGCCACCTGCTCACTGACCACCGCGTCGGTGAAGCATTGGAACAGGCGCATCCGCACACTGGCCGGCAACAGGTCGTCGAGCAACGCCTTCGGGTCGGGCGAGAACTCGTATTCTACGTTCGAGCCCGAGCCTGTCTCGCCCTCGGTGGCGGCCTCGGGAGCCAGGGGCAGCAGCTGCATCACTTCCGGACGCTGGCGTCCGGTGGAGTAGAACCGCATGTAGACCACGTACGCCGCGGCGATCTCTCCGTCGATGAAACGCTGGATCAGGCTCTGCCCGATCGGCTCGATCTGGTCGAATCGAGGGTTCTCGTCGAGGTCGGTGATCTGCTCCGACATCTCCCGGCCGAGAAACCGGAAATACGAAACGCCCTTCTTGCCGATCATGGAAATGTCGGTCGGCTTCTCGCCCATTCCGTCGAGGTGCTGGATCGCGGTCCGCAACACGTTTGCGTTGTAGCCGCCGCACAACCCTCGGTTGCTGGTGACCACCACCGTCGCCGTGCGGTCGACACCCTCTGGTGCGTGCATCAGCGGGTGGTCGGTATCTCCCGCGGCGCGAGAGAGATCGGCCACCAGCTCGGCCAGCTTGTCGGAGTACGGACGGGTCGCCACGGCACGGTTGAAAGCGGCCTGGAATCGCGCGGTGGCGATGAGCTGCATCGTCCGCGTGATCTTCCGGATGTTCCTGGCCGCCTTGCGCCGTTTGACGAGCTCCCTTCGATTTGCCATGGCTCTACTCGCTGTCGCCGGACTCGAAATGCGACTTGAAGTTGTTGATCACCTCGGTCAGCTTGCCGGCCAGATCGTCGGAGATCACGCCGGTCTCCTCGAGCTCCTCGAGGTGCTCGGGGAACTCGTCCTCGAAGTGGCGGAGCAGAGCCGCCTCGAAGCGCAGCACATCGCTCACCGGCAGGGAATCGAGAAGCCCCTTGGTACCGGCGAAGATACTGATGATCTGCTGGTTGAAGGAGTACGGGGTGTACTGCGGCTGCTTGAGCAGCTCCACCATCCGCTGCCCGCGATCGAGCTGCTTCTGAGTGGCGGCGTCGAGCTCGGTGCCGAGCTGTGCGAACGCTTCGAGCTCGCGGTAGGAGGCGAGGTCGAGACGCAGCGAGCCGGCGATTTTCTTCATACCCTTGCGTTGCGCGTTACCACCCACGCGGGACACGCTGATACCCACGTTCACCGCCGGCCGCACGCCGGCGAAGAAGAGGTCGGGCTCGAGGTAGATCTGACCGTCGGTGATGGAGATCACGTTGGTCGGGATGTATGCCGAGACCTCGCCCTCGAGGGTCTCGATGATCGGCAACGCGGTCATCGAGCCACCCGAATCAGGGAAATGATGAACCTTGAGGTCACTCTTGTCGGAAAGGGTCTCGAGCCAGGCTTCGGCCTTCTCATGGCCCTCGTTGCGGTGGTAGAGCCCCTGATCGTCGTCGGGACGATGCTCTTCCGGAGCTCCGAAGCCGTCGGGGTGCGCGCGGGCCAGAGAACGATCGGTGCTGTCTTCCGGGGTGTCCTTCGGCACGATGCCGTACTCGTCGCGCAGCTTGACCGCACGCTCCAGCAGGCGAGAGTGCAGGTAGAACACGTCACCGGGGTAGGCCTCTCGTCCCGGCGGGCGCTTGAGCAGCAGCGAGAGCTGGCGGTAGGCCTGGGCCTGCTTGCTGAGATCGTCGTAGATTACCAACGTCGGCTTGCCCTGTTTGTACATGAAGTACTCGGCCATGGCGGCGCCGGAGTAGGGCGCGATGTACTGCAACGGCGAGGGGTCGGCGGCCGAGGCAGAGACGACGATGGTGTAATCCATGGCGCCGTTCTCGGTGAGCTTGTCCACCACGCCGACGACCGTCGATTCTTTCTGCCCGATAGCGACGTAGACGCAGATGACGCCTTGCCCCTTCTGATTGATGATCGTGTCGACGGCGATCGCGGTCTTACCGGTCTTGCGATCACCGATGATCAGCTCGCGCTGTCCACGGCCCACCGGAATCATGCTGTCGATCGCCTTCAGGCCGGTCATCATCGGCTCGGTCACCGGCTGCCGTTCGGCAATGCCGGGCGCCTTGAACTCGAGAGGCTGACGTTCCGGGGTCTCGATCACACCCTTGCCGTCGAGCGGGCGGCCGAGCGGATCCACCACGCGGCCCACCATGACCTCTCCGCAGGGAACGCTGAGCAGCTCCCCGGTACGTCGGACCTCGTCGCCCTCACTGATCTCGAGATAGCCGCCGAGGACCACGACACCCACGGACCCCTCTTCGAGGTTGAGCACCTGGCCCTTCTGGCCGTTCTCGAACTCCACCAGCTCACCCGCGAGGGCATTCCGGAGCCCGTAGATCTGGGCGATGCCGTCACCGACCTCGAGCACCTTGCCGACCTCGGCAACGTCGATCTCACTTCGGTATTGCTGGATCTCGTCGCTGATGACGGACGAGATTTCATCAACTTTCAACTTCATGAACTTTACCTCTCGCTTCCGGCTTTCGGCACGCTAGAGCCGGTCGCTGTTCCCAGGGTGCCCTGCGGTCCGTTCCGTCGTCCGACGGTCCTTGGCCGGCCTGCGTCTCAAGCGACGCCAGCCTCCATGATTCCTCGATGAATCTCCAATGCCGATCGGTCTTCCAGAGCCCCCCGCAGCCGGTGGAGCTGCGTGGCGACGCTGGTATCGATCTTCCGGTCTCCGATCCGCAGAATCATGCCGCCGATCAGGGACTCGTCGACCGATTCGACCAGCACTGCCTGTCGGCCGCTCATCTCGCTCGCCAGAGCCTGGAGCTCTGCGCGCCGTTCCTCGCTCAGGGCCACGGCAGAAGTCACCTGCACCTCGATGTGATCGAACCGCTCCTGGTATTCCTGGCGGAAGACCTCCACCACGGTGGGTAGCACTGCCAGGCGTCCGTTGCGATTGAGCACCTGCAGAGAGTCGACCAGCAGATCGCTGGCGCGCCCCCGAAACAACTTTTCGAGGATCTTCGCTCGTTCGTTCGGCTCGATCATCGGGCTCGAAAAAAAGCCGTTCAGGTCTTCTTGCCCTTCGAGGAGGGTCATCAGGTCTTCGAGCTCCTCCAGGAGCGATTCCGCTCCACCTCCCGAAACCGCAAGATCGAGCATCGCCCGGCTATACACCCGTGCGACCGCGACCTGTTTCTCGTCGAGTCTCGCCATCGATCTCAGCTCCTGTCTCGGTCCGCGCTACTGCTCGAGCTGACCGATTTCTGCGATCGCATCTTTCATCAGGCGATCGTGATCTTCGGGCTTGAGCTCTCGGGAGACGATGCGCCCGGCGATATCGGTCGCCAGACGGCCGCTGACCTCGTAGAGCTCCTTGAGCGCCGTCGCTCGGGAGAGCTCGATCTCGCGCCGCGCTCGGGCGACCATCTTGTCGGCTTCTTCCTGCGCACTCTGCTTCATGCGCTCGGCCATCACCTCGGCGTCCCGGCGACCTTCTTCGACGATCGCCGTCGCTTCTGCACGGGCGTCGACCATGCGCTGCTCGAGCTCCACCAGCTTGGCCGCGGCGGCTTCGCTGTCCTTCTTGACGCTATCGAGCCGATTGTGGATGAAGTCCTCACGCTCTTTCAGCGTCTGGGTCAAGGGGCCCCAAGCGAACTTCCCGAGGACGAACACCACCAGGCCGAAAGTCAGGAGCGTCCAGAGGACATTCCCGATGTCGCCAGCGAAGATGTTGTTCTCGCCCTCACCGCCGCCAGCCGCCAGGGCCGGCAGTGCGACACAAGCCACGACCAGGCAGAGGATCCCCAGGGTCAGAGACCTAAGGCTTCGAAATTGCATTCAACCACTTCCTAACTGCTTGTCACTACTGTTCACGCCGAACCCGGAGCCGAAGAGGCAAGATGCCCGCCTGGCTCCCGAGCGCACCGATCGCTGTCGAAGAGCGCCATATCGGACCCGGGGCCCGATCTGGCGCTCGAGGGCTCTCGCGAGATCGATTACAGGGACGCGAGGAGACCGACGATGACGCCGAAGAGGAGACCGGCCTCGATCATGGCCGCGGTGATCAGCATGGCGGTGGAGATCTGACCGGCCATCTCGGGCTGGCGGGCCATGGCTTCCACGGCGCTGCCGCCGATGCGGCCGATACCCATGCCGCCACCGATCACGACGAGACCGGCACCGATCGGGCCACCGAGCTTTCCGATTCCGGCGTAAGCCTCTCCGCCATCCTGGGCGAAAACCGCGGGTGCCACCATGAGGGCGAGTCCGACGACGACCATAAACAACGACACTTTAGCCAGCTTCTTGCTCATCTTTCCTATCGTCCTTTCTTGACCTTCTCGAGGGTCCCCAACCCACTGGGAACGGAACCCAAAACTCTCGTTTGACCCGTCCGCCGGAGCGGACCTGGGCCGGACATCCGAGCTTGGACGCCCGACCGGCGATGAACTGTCACGAACACATTCTGATTAGTGTGCTCCTGCCTCCCCGTGATCGTCATGGTGCACATTGACCGACATGCCGATGAACAACGTCGTCAAGTACGTGAAGATGAAGGCTTGCAGGAACGCAACGAAGATTTCCAGCATGTTGACGGCGACACTGGCCAGCACCAGTGGAATGGCGATCCCGACACCGACGAGCGCGCCCAGCGCCGAACCCGCCATCAAGATCATCATCATCAACACCGCCAGCAGGATGTGCCCTGCCACCATGTTCGCGAAGAGGCGAACGGCCAGGGCGAAAACTTTCGCAAAGAGCCCCATGATCTCCACCGGGAGCATGAGCGGCGCCATCCAGATGGGCCCCGGCACGAAATGAGCCAGGTACGCCTTGCCGCCGAACCGCAGACCGTTGAACACCATGAGGATCATGGTGAGAATGGCCAGTGTGGCGGTTACCCAGATGTTTCCTGTGGGAGTGCCGCCGATATGCAGACCGGTCAGCGGCGGAGTCACCGCGCCGAGCGGCAGCATCCCCAGGAGATTCATGGTCAAGACGAAGAAGAACGCGCTCCAGATGTACTTGATGAAGCGGTCCGTGTGGGCACCCAGATGGGGCTCGGCAACCTCTTTGCGGAAATACTCACAGATCAGCTCGACGAAGCTCGCCATTCCAGAGGTCACCAATCGCCCGGTCCCGCTCTGGTCCCGACGTTTGCGCGCCAGGAAGGGAAACACGAGGCAGAGGAGCAGGCAGCCCAGGATCATGATGACGATCTGATTGCTGAGCACCGTGATGACTCCGTTCGGCGTCAGCATTCCCAGGTCGTACTCGACCGACTTGATCGGATGCGGTACGACGTGGGACAGCGGATTGTCGGGCGCGAGCGAAAACGTCATGACTTCTCCAGAGGCTCCTGCGATCAGCTCGCCAGAGCCGGATCTCCAGGCTGGTCGCAGAGCTGAGAGCGGGCGAAGAACGTGTCTGCTACGAGCAGGCCCGCGTGGCTGATCGCGACCCAGATCAAGAGCGGCGCGTTGGCGAAGAAGCCACTCAACGCAGCCGCAAGTGCAAGGGCGATGACGACCGAGAGACGTAACGCGATGGCACCCATGGCCCGGGCAACGAAATCACCTGGCTGCCGACTCCGGAAAGCGAAGGGAATGGTTCCCACGACCGAGCCGACCAGGCTGAGCAGAGAACCGGCCACCATGGCGACCGGCCCGCCCTCGCCCGCGAGCCGCAGGGTCGGGAAGTAGCCGACCACCCATAGCAGCGCCAGGATTCCGGCCGCGTAGCCCAGGAATCTTCCGAAGCGCCCGCTCGACGGGCCAGATGCCAGCTCAACTCCCTGTGTCATGGTCTCGATGCTTGTCCGGGCGGGTGGTGCGAAACGCCTCGAGTGATGAACGGATGAGGTTGTAGAAGCCACCGACGAAGCCGCAGATCACACAGATCAAGACTCCCCAGGGGCTCGACTCGTAGCTCCGGTCGATCCAGAGACCGAGTAGGGTGAATCCGAGTATCGCCCCTAGAAGCTCCATTCCGAGTCCGGCGAGGCGAGCCTTGCGAACCCGGCGTCCTCGTGGTTTTTTCGAGGGCGTCCGCATGCCTAGATGAGAGATGTTGTGTAGAAGCTTCCGAGGCAGACGGGTCCCTAAATCGTGAACGGGCGTATTGTGCAACAAGTCCGCCGTTCGTGGCAACAGATTTTTGGCCGGCCGGGCCGAAACATGGGTCGACCCGCAGGATCTCGATCTCTAGGACGGAGTGCCCCACGAGGGAGAGCCAGGGTCGAGATGCCATCTTCGGGCTTCGGAAGGCTCATCCGCTGGCAGCCGGGAATCGTAAGCTGTAGAGTAGGAGGCTCCATGATGCAGAGCGCCGAACATCCGACAGAGCTCACACCCGAAGCAACCCTGGGCTGGGACTTCGAGTCTGTGGCCATTCCGTACCTGGACGGGCTCTACAACATGGCCTACCGGCTCACCCGCAATGCCGAAGACGCCGAAGACCTGGTCCAGGAGACTTTCTTCAAGGCGTACAAACACTACGAGAAATTCGAGGCGGGCACCAATCTCAAGGCCTGGCTGTTCCGAATTCTGCGGAACACGTTCATCAATGGCTACCGCAAGAAGCAGAGCCAGCCTCCCCAGAGCGCCTTTTCCGACATTGAGGACGCATTCGAGAGCCAGGTTCTCGAGAGTGCTTTTCGCAACACCAAGGACCCGGAGCAAGAGGTTCTGGAGTCCGTTCTGGACCAGGACGTGCAGCAGGCGCTCGACGCTCTGCGCGAAGACTACCGCCTGGTAATCCACCTCGTGGATCTGGAAGGCTTCTCCTACAAGGAAGCCGCCAGCATTCTCGACGTTCCGGTGGGCACGGTGATGAGCCGCCTCTACCGCGGCCGACGCCTGCTCGAGAAGGTGCTGCTCGACTACGGGCTCCGCCAGGGGTATCTGCGAGAGCAGCAACCGCCGAAGATGCGATCGCGAGAGGATTCGCCACCCACCCAAAAGGAAGAGGATCCCGCTTGACCGCCCCTTTCTTCTTGCGCTTGTCTCTGGACATAGATTTCACCCTCCGGCGCGGAATAACCGGACCTTCCGACGGGTTGGAACTCTGTAGAGACGTCAACTTTCCATAGGAAGTCGGTGATGGATTGCAAGAAGATCAAGGAGGAGCTCGTCTTCCTCTTCATCGACAAAGAAATGGGGCAGGATCTCGTGATCTCCTACAAGAGTCATGTCTCCAGGTGCCCGGATTGCGCGCGACAGGAACGGACGGACGCCTTCTTCGTGAGCCTGCTGCGAAAACGCAACTTGCGCTGCAAGGTTCCCAGCAAGCTTCGCGGCAAGATCCTCTCGGGCCTGCCCCACCGCCGCCAGGATTCTAGATAGAGCCCGTCCAATCGCGCCGTTTTCCGGTTTCCAAGGATCCTGACCCTCGGGAACCGACGGTAGCCTGCCGAGGCGAGCGCTCGGCTCAGAGGAGCTCTTTGAGGCGAGAGTAACCCGCCCGGCTCACCGGAAGGCGTTCCCCGCTGCGCAGAATCGCGATCCGGCTGTCTTTGGCATAGAGCTCCAACCGCTCGATCCGCTCGACGTTGAGCACGTAGGAGCGGTGAACTCGAACGAAGGTTCGCGGATCGAGGGACGCCGCCAGGCGGCTCAGGGTCTCCTGCTTTCGCAGCTTCTGCCGGCCCGAGACCAAGAGCACGTAATCGTCCTGGGCTTCGGCGTAGTCGAGATCCGAGGCGGCGACGACGTGGATCCTCGAGCCCTCTTTCACCAGCACTCTCTCGCGAATACCCGGCGGATCGGTAGGGGAGAGTCTCCCCGAGAGGGCATCCACCAGGCCAGCCGATTCATCCGAGACCTCACTGCCGGGCATCACCCGCCGAAGCGCCTCGTGGAGCCGATCTTCATCGAAAGGCTTCAGCAGATAGTCGATGGCGTTGACCTCGAAGGCCTTGAGGGCGTACTGGTCGTACGCGGTCACGAACACAATCGCCGGCCGGCTCTCGCCCAGTAGCTCGACGACCTCGAAACCGTTCAGCTTCGGCATCTGGATGTCCAGGAAGATCAGGTCGGGCTGCAGCTCGCTGCAGTGACGAATCGCCTCGAAGCCGTTGGTGCTCTCACCGATGACCTCGAGACCCGGGATCTTGTCGAGGTACTCCCGCAGCACCTTGCGGCTCGGCTCTTCGTCGTCGACGATCAAGACCCTGGTCGGACTCTCCTCCGAGGCCCCGGTCTGGATCTGTTCGAGCTGGGACATGTGCTCATCTTACCCTCTACTCCCGATCTTCGACCGTGGGCAGGCTCACGGTCGCCCGGAACCGGGAGACCGCGGGTCGGCCCGGGAGCGCAGTCTCTTCGACCTCTCGGCTCTCCCCGGAGGCCCGAGACTTCGCCCAGGGTGCCTCGATTTTCAGACCTGCACGGTCTCCGTACCGAGCCTCGAGCCGTTGCCGGACATTCTCCAGGCCGATCCCCTCTCCTCGTTTGTTCGACGGCCGGGCCTCGCAGTCGTTCTCGACGGTGATCCGCAGGCGCCCGCCTCGGCACTGGACCCGAACCTCCACCGAGCCCCCTTCGAGAAGCTGACCGATTCCATGGCCAACCGCGTTCTCCACCAGGGGTTGAAGGATCAAGGGCGGAACCCGGAGCTCGGAGCATTCCTCACCGACCTGGAGGCACGGACGCAGGCGAGCGCCGAAGCGAAACTGCTCGACTTCCAGGTAGCTCGCCATGAGCTCGATTTCTTGACGAACCGAGACGCTGTCGCGAGCACCGAAACGAAGGCTCTGGCGAAGGAAGTCCGCCAGTCGAATACACATCTTCCGAGCCTGGACCGGATCGGCCGTGACGAGGCTGCTGATGGAATTCAGGCTGTTGAACAGGAAATGAGGATTGATCTGCGCCCTCAGGGCCCGGAGCTCGGCCTCCCGAGCCTGGATTTTCATCTCGAATGCCCGGGCGACCGCGGTACGCCTTTCTTCGGCGATGATGAACAGGTAGTGCACCACGGCGACGAGGGAGAAGATCAGCAGGCCGAAGACGAAGATCAGGAATCTTCCCTGCACCAGGCTTTCCCGTGCCCCTCCACCAGACGCCGAAACGATCTCGTCGAGAGCTCGGGCCCAGACGTCCGCCAGGGCGAGGAGCAGCCCGGCGGCCAGGGTTGCCGCGGCCGCCAGGGCGAACACGGGGAGGCCCGGACGCTCCCCACCGAGAGGAAGGCTCCGGCACAGGTACCACGAAGCCAGGCAGCTGAAAGAGTGCAGCAGGAGAACGGGAATCGCCACCAGCAGAGCGAGCGGGCGGCTCATTGCTGTGTTCTGCGCCAGAAGCTCTCCCAGCAGGGCACCCGCCTGCAAGAAGAGCAGGAGATAGAGGCCCAGGCGGCGGGATCGAGCGAAGATCGGATGCATGGATCAGCAGCCCACCGTGGTACCTCGCCGCGGGCGCCCGGGCACCTGGCTCCGAGCGTTCAGTTCCGCACCTCGACACCACCCATGACCGCAAATCCCTTGACCACCAGCTCCTGGCGAAAACCTCCGGGCTCGGCTTCCGGTTGCGTTTCGTCATCGAATCCTCCGAGCAGCGGGATCCCGCGAACGGTGACCGTCCAGGACTCGGGTACCCGGATATCGATTCCACCCCAGAAGGTAAAGGCATCGATCACCGCGGGGCTGTCGAGAATCTCGGCCCGGCGCAGATCGACGTCGCAGCTTCCCATGACGGCGACAAGGTCTCCACCCTTGAAATCCGGAGAGGCGCTGGTCCGAGCCGTGCCTCCGAGGACCGCGACGGAATTCACGACCGAAGCGAGTGGATCGGTGCCCTGCCCGCGAAAGAACCCCTGCCAGGCGATCCGTGCACCGATGAGAATCAGGAGCAGAGGCCACAGGTCCCAGAGCTCGATCCAGATCAGATCCCATTCCGCGAGCAGCAGCCAGACGCCTGCGACGAGGAAGACGAAGCCGGAGAGCCTGCCAAAGGAATCGGAGGGCGACAGACTCTTCGAGAGGCCGACCACGATCAGGAGAACCGGCCAGTATCTCAAGAGGTCTCTCGCGTTTTCGATCCATCCCAGCTGCTCGAGACTGAACACGACTCCCAGAATGATCAGGGCGAACCCGAGAAAAAAGCGGGTCGGAAGACTTCTTCGCCGACCGGGTGCTGATGTCGTCCATCTATCCATCGTCTTCTCCTTCCAGAGCACCGAAGCGTTCGTACACCGGAGCTTACGGAGGTTCTCCGGCTGCGATCCCGAGATTTCGGTGAATGGAGGCTCAGAGTCGGTCAGTGGCTCTTCTCCGTTGAGGCACATCCCCGGACCGTGTTCAAATGCCCAAACGCTTCCTGTTGGCTCGAGGCATGAAACCCACCCTACCCATCGATTCCATCCTTCCCGATCTGTGCGAGATCCTGGCGAAGAAACCAGCGGTGGTGCTGCGAGCGCCCCCGGGCGCCGGCAAGACCACTCGGGTTCCGCCGGCTCTCCTGCGGTCCGGGTTTGCCGACTCGGGCAAGATCGTGATGCTCGAGCCCCGCCGGGTCGCCGCCAGGGCCGCGGCGCGGCGCATCGCCAGCGAGCTCGGAACCCGAGTCGGGGATCTCGTCGGCTACCACATCCGCTTCGATCGCAAGGCGAGCCCGGAGACCCGAATTCTGGTCGTCACCGAGGGAATCCTGGTCCAGATGCTGCAGTCGGACCCCTTCCTCGAAGGCATCGGCACGGTGATCTTCGACGAGTTCCACGAACGGCACCTGTCGTCGGACCTCGCCCTCGCCATGGCTTTTCGCGCCCAGAACGACGTACGGCCCGACCTCCGGCTGGTGGTGATGTCCGCTACCCTCGACCCCGGTCCGGTCGCCGAATGGCTGGGAGGTTGCCCCGTGCTGGAGAGCTCGGGACGCCAGTATCCGGTCGAGATCCGGTATCTCCCACAGAGCGACCCCAGGCCGCTGCACCTGGTCGCCGCCCAGGCGGTCCGGCGAGCGCTCGGCGAAGCCCAGGGGGACCTGCTGGTCTTCTTGCCCGGAGTGGGGGAGATCCGGCGCACCGCGGAGCAGCTCGGAAGCCTGGGAGACGTACGGGTTCTTCCTCTCCATGGCAGCCTGTCCCAGGCGGAGCAAGACGCCGTGCTGGCACCGTCGACTCGCCGCAAGGTGGTGCTGGCGACCAACGTCGCCGAAACCTCGATCACCATCGACGGCATTCGGGCCGTCATCGACACCGGCCGGGCCCGAATCCCGCGATTCGACGCCTCGGTGGGCCTCGACCGGCTCGAACGAGTCCGAATCTCCGTCGCTTCGGCAGACCAGCGGGCGGGTCGCGCCGGAAGACAAGCACCTGGGATCTGCCTACGCCTCTGGACCCAACACGAACAGATGGGCCTTCAGAAGCAGGAGATGCCCGAGATTCGAAGGATCGACCTCGCGCAGCCCCTGCTGCAGCTCCTCGCCTGGGGAGAGCCCGACCCCCGAGAGTTCCGATGGTTCGAAGCCCCGGACGGGCGATCTCTCGAGCGAGGCATGGAGCTCCTCCGGGACCTCGGCGCCATCGACTCGAAGGAACGCCTCACCCGATCGGGTCGGCAGATGGCGAGATTCCCCGGTCACCCACGCCTGGCGAGGATGATGGTCGAGGCCCATCGGCTGGGTGCGCCGCGCCCCGGCGCGTTCTTCGCCAGTCTGCTCAGTGAACGAGACGTTGTGTTTCGCCCCGCGGGCGATCGTCGGCCTCTGGTGGCGAGTGCTCATTCGAGATCGGACCTGCTCGATCGCTACGAGGCGGTGGAGGAAAACCTTCGCAGCGGGTATGGAGAAACCCCTCTGGGCCCCGTACCGAACGGTAGGGCCCGGCAGATCGGCCGGATCGCCGAGCAGCTGATGCGCTGGAGCCGCAGGTCCCTGGGTCCACCCCCTCCCCTCGAGGAGAGCCCCGAGGACGCGGCTCTGCGCGCCCTCCTGAGCGCCTACCCCGATCGGGTCGCTCGTCGACGCGAGCCCAACAGCCGGAGAGGACGGATGGTAGGTGGGCGAGGAGTGGTTCTGGACGAGATGAGCGCCGTTCGCCAGCACGAGCTCTTCCTCTGCCTGGAGCTCGACGCCGGAGGTCGGTCGCGAAGCGAAGCGCGAGTACGAATCGCCTCCGCCATCGAGCTCGAATGGCTCGAGGAGCTAGGAGTCGAGAGCCGGGATCTAATGTTCTTCGATACCGAGCGAGAGCGGGTGGTCGGCGAGCGTCGGTCGATCTTCCGCGATCTCCCCCTGTCGTCGGTCGAGATCGAGCCCGAGCCCGCTCGCGCCGCCGAGGTGCTGGGCCGAGCCGCGCGGGATCAAATCGCCCGGGTTCTCCCGGAAGACCCCACCTTCCACGAGCTGATCCGCAGAATCGCTTGCCTCTCCCACTGGATGCCCGAGCTGGGATTGGAACCCGTCGACGACTCGAGGCTGGGGGATCTCGCGGTTTCTCTCGCGTCGGGCCTTCGGACTTTCCGCGAGCTGCGTGCGGCACCCTGGCTCGCGACGCTTCGGGCATCGTTCGACCATCGAACCTGGCAGCAGATCGAGCGCCACGGGCCGACACACATCGAAGTACCCAGCGGTAGCCGGATTCGACTCCGGTACGAGCCCGGGAAACCTCCGGTCCTGGCAGTCCGCATCCAGGAGATGTTTGGCCTCGGCACGACGCCGGTAGTGGCCGGTGGAAGACAGCCCGTACTGCTGCACCTTCTGGCACCGAACCAACGACCACAGCAGATCACCGACAACCTGGAGAGCTTCTGGCGCAACACCTATCCCGAGATTCGCAAGGAGCTCCGGGCCCGGTACCCGCGCCATGCCTGGCCCGAGGATCCGACGACCGCGAGCCCCGAGCGACGCCCTCTTCGGCGAAGGAAGAGCCGTTGACCATGGTTCGGAGGTGGAGCCCGCGCCGCAATCAGGAGGAGGTGGAGTAGATCTCCTGGATGCGCTCGGCGTGGCGTTGGGTTACGACTCGCCGCCGAACCTTGAGCGACGATGTCAGCTCTCCGCGCTCGATGCTCAATCCCTCCGGAATCAATCGATACCCACGAATCTTCTCGTCTTCCGAAAGATTGGCATTGACCCGTTCCACGATCGCCTCGATCTGCTCCACCACCTCGGGAAGGGCCAGAAGCTCGGAGGTGGGAAGATCTCCGTGGCGTGCCCGCAACCACACGAGGTCCGGCACCAGTAGTGCGCCGAGGAACGGGGCGTCGTCGCCGACCACGATCGCATGGGAGAAGATACCGTGGCTGACGAGCTGGGTCTCGATCGGCAGAGGTGCAATCCGTTTGCCCTCCGTGGTCACCAAAATCGCCTGTTTCCGATCGGTGATGAAGAGATAGCCGCTCTGGTCGATCCGGCCCAGGTCCCCGGTGTGCAACCAGCCCGAGTCGTCGACCGAGGCCGCCGTGGCTCCCTGGTTTTCCCAGTAGCCGAGCATCACACTCGGTCCTCGGACCAGGATCTCTCCGTCGGAGCCGACCCGCAGATCGAGATCAGCCAGAACCTTCCCCACCGAGCCGGCTCGTTCGTCGCCCGGCACATTGCTGGTGAGCAGGGGAGAGATCTCGGCAAGGCCGTACCCTTGGTAGATCGGCATTCCGATCCACTGGAAGAAGCTCCCCGCGTGCTCTCCCATGGGTCCGCCGCTGGAGATGGCGATCCGCAAGCTTCCACCGAACGAAGCTCGGATCCGGCGAAAGACGAAGGTATCCGCGATCACTCGCTGCAACGCCAGAAACGGGCCGACAAAACCCCTCCGCGCCACTCGCTGGTACTTCTCCCCGATCTCACAAGCCCAGTGGAACAGGAGCCGGCGCCACAGAGCTTCCTCCAGAGCCTTCTTCCGGGCGCGACGAAACGCCGCCTCGTACACTCGCGGGCTCGCCGCCAGCAGTGTCGGCTGGACCTCGAGCAGAGCCTCCGGAACCTGCTCGAGCGCCGGGACGTAGTGAACCGGCACTCCGCGAAAGAAGCAGAGATGGTCGATGGTACGCTGCAAGCCGTGCGAGAGCGGGAGAAACGAGAGAGCCCGATCACCGGCGCCGAGCTCGAAGACCTCGCCGCAGGCCCGGAAGCTCGATACCAGGCTGCGCTGGCTCAGCATGACCCCCTTGGGATCACCGGTCGTCCCCGCGGTGTAGAGGAGCGTGGCGAGATCGTCCTCCCCCGTGCGGCCGCGGAAACGCTCCAGCGGAGTCTCCCCGAGCCGTGAGGCTCCCTCCCCCTGGAGCCCGGTCAAGGTCAATCCTCCGGGGACCTTGGCCTCGATCTCCATCGCCACCAGCTGCACCGGCTCGGTGAGCTGGCTCTGGAGCTCCAGCAGTCGATTCCGCTTCTCCCCGTTGCTGAAGAACACCCACTTGCAGCCGCTGTTGCGAAGGATGAAACCGAGGTGCCGGGAGGAGAGGCCCGGGTCGACCGGCACTGTGACCAGCCCGAGCATCTGGCAGGCCAGGTCGACGACGTGCCACTCGGGGCGAGATTCCGAATAGATCGCAACTCTCTCTCCGGGCCGCAGGCCTCTTTCCTCGAAGGCCAGCAAGAGGCAGTGGATTCCACGAAGAAAGTCGGTCCGGGAGAGAGACTCCTTCTGCTCCGGCCAACGCACGGTGACCAGATCGGAGCTCGCGGACGCAGACTCCCGCAGGTAGAAGACGAGATCACTGAGGGTTCGGACGGTCATTCTTCACGGGCGACGGCGAAAAGTGGAGCGCGCCTCGGACTCGAAAAGGCGCGATGCCTTCCGTCGGAACGTGGCGGGAAGGAGCCGGAATCAGGAGCTCTGGCGGCGCTGCCGGGGCAGGGTGCGAATGGTCGCCGTGGTTCGTTCGTCATCCATCTCGGCTTCCAGGATGCGCTGGAAGAGGTCCAGCGTATTGCGAAACTTCAGCTGTAGATCTCTACGCATATACCTCAGCTCGGCGATCTTCGTCTCGATCTTGGTCGCCTGCTCGATCGCCTGGGAGACGATACCTTCCGCCGCCACTTCCGCCTCCTTGACCAGGATCGCGGCTTCCTTCTTCGCGTTGTCGGTGATGTCCTTCGACAGGCGCTGGGCGTGGAGGAGGGCTTCCTGCAAATCCTGTTGCCGTGTACCGGCTTCTTCCAAACGCTGTCGGTAGCTTCGGTTCTCTTCCTCCAGCCGGGCGATATCGCCGAGGCGGGCGGTGAGCTCTTCGGAAACCAGCCCTAGAAAATCCTCGACCTCCGCAGGATCGAGTCCACGCAGCTTCTGAGGAAAGGTCATTTTCCGAATATCGAGGGGAGTAAGACCCATGGTTTCAACCTTTCTTTCGATCCTCGTGCCCGAGGCTCGGTCGATTCAGAGGCGGCTTTGGATCGTATTGTAACAGCAGCACCTCGAGCGAGGCCGGAGCTCAGGACCGAGGGCCGAAGATCGACGAGCCGACGCGCACGTGGGTGGCCCCTTCTTCGATCGCGATTTCGAAATCGTTGCTCATGCCCATCGAGAGCTGTACCGCCTCTCTTGGCCACCAGGGTTGCTCCAGCGACCGATCTCGCTGCTCGGCGAGGCGCCGAAACCAACCTCGGGTCCGTTCCGGATCCCGCTCTGCGGGAGGAATCGCCATCAGGCCGACGACCTGCAGGCAGCTGAGCTCGGCAAGGGGTTGGACTTCCTCGAGAAACGTCTCGGGTGAAAAGCCGTGTTTGGTCTCTTCGAGGCCGATGTTGATCTGCACGAAGACCCGCAGCTTCTTGCCCTGCGCCTCGGCCTCGCGATCGAGCCGGCGTGCGATCTTCATGCGGTCGAGGGAGTGGATCGTCTGGAACTGGCGAACCGCAGCTTTGACCTTGTTCGACTGCAAGGGGCCGATCAAGTGCCAATCCAAGCTGGCCGGGAGCTCGTCTCGCTTGGCAGCCGCTTCCTGGATCAGGTTCTCACCGAAAATTCGCTGGCCCGCTTCGAAAGCCCAACGAATTTTCTCGACGGGCTGCCGCTTGCTGACACTGACGAGGGTGACCTCTTCCGCCGAGCGACCACACCGCTGACAGGCGGCACGGATACGATCTCGGACCCGCTCGAGCCGGCTTCGAAGCTCCGCCGCGTTCGTGCTCATGGGGTTGGGTGGAATCTCGAGATTCGAGCCGACTCAGGCCTCGACGGTTT
Source organism: uncultured Thermoanaerobaculia bacterium (assembly GCA_964565225.1). Lineage (GTDB taxonomy): Bacteria > Acidobacteriota > Thermoanaerobaculia > Multivoradales > J023 > CAZMEL01. The sequence goes on from CAZMEL010000013.1 coordinate 36,698, forward strand.
CGGGCTCTTCCATCCAGTAGAGAATTCGCTTGCAGCTCTCACACTGATTGATCGTGCCTTCGTTCCTGAGCTCTACGACGATCTGTGGCCGCACGTTGTAGTTGCACAGGTCGCAGTGCCACATTGCGTTCGACCCTTTTCGAGCCTCGGTCCGGATGACCCGAGAGACAGCCTTGCCATAGCGGTCGTAGATTCGCTCGAACAGGGCGAGCACGTTGCGTGGGATCTTGGCCTTGAGATCTTTCGATCGCCGATCCAGAGCCTCGACCGAGCTGGCGACCGAAGGCTTTTCCGTTTCCCACTTCGCCAGCTCCGCCTGGTACCGCTCGTCGATCTCACGAAAGCCTTCCTTGAGCTCTCCGAGCTCGGACTCCGCCTTCTCCTTGTTCTCGAGAGCCTGCAGAGCCTGTTGCTCGGCTTCGCTGATCTTCTCCTTGAAGGAGTCGATCTCCTTCAGGAGAGCCCCATACTCTCGTTGGGTCGAGACTCGGCCGATCTGCTCCTGGAAATGTTTGAGCTTGGTCTGTGCATCCGCCAGCTCACCTTCGGCGGTTCGGCGTAGGCTGTCCGCCTCTTTGGCTTGCTCTTCGACCTTGTCGATCTCGGATTTCTTCTCGGAGTACTGCTCGTGAAGCTCGGTCATCCAATCCGGGATGTTGTTCAGCTTCAGGTTGGACGCCGTGAGGTCATCCAGCGTGGATTGGAGCTCCACGATCGCTTCCAAGTGGCCTGCCATAATTGATCTGATCTTCCCTTGCCAACCGGCTCTGGGGCGTGAATTGTGGGTCCACCTGGACTTGAACCAGGGACCGACCGGTTATGAGCCGGCTGCTCTAACCACTGAGCTATGGACCCTCGCGTCGAATGACTCGACTATACCACCCTGGGCCAGCTCGATGAGGAGCAGAAGGGTGCCGATCTCCAGGTAAGAACCCGGCGTTCGGCCAAATGGCCGGAAGAGCTCCGGAGAGCCCGGTCACTCCATGCCGAGGAGACTGGAGTCGCCGCCGGCAAGGCGCTGCACGAGCTCTTTGTAGAAGTAGTCTTCTCTGCCCTGGAGGCCGGGATTGATCCGCTCTTCGTACATCTGACGGGAACGATCGATATCTTCCTTGAGACGAGAGTAGATGTCGGCGTTGCGACGTCCCTCCTCGATCGTCTGCTCATCGGCATAGAGCTTGATCTCGCTCACCAACAGACGAGCCAGGCGCCGGGCCTCTTCGTGCCACTCTTCCTGCTCGTTCTGCGCCAAGGCGCCGGCCGAGGCAAAGGCCAGGCCTGGCCCCTCGAGACCTTCCGGTGGTTTGACCTCGGTCGAGCCGCCTGCCGCTGCGGCCGGTTCCGGCGGCGGAGGCACGTACCCACCGCTGCTCTCGCTCTCTTCGAAGGCCGGAGCCTGAGGTCGACTGATCATGGTCTGCTCTTCGGCAGCGATCTCGTCTTCTTCCGGTGGGTCGAAGGGTGGCGGCTCGATCGTCTCGGGCACTTCCAGCGCCGGGGGCTCGAATGCCGGCGCCGCCGCTTTCGGCGGTGGCTGGAAACCCTCGACCGGAGGAGTAGTCTGAATCCCGCCTCCCTGCTGGATCGTCGCGAGATCGAGGCGAACGGTCTGCTGGCCGACGGCGTCGGGCGCGATTGCAGGAGCTTCGACAGCGGGATCGAAGTCCGCCGGTTCGGCCGCTGCGGGAGGCTGGACTTTCACGGCCTGCCCGACGGCGGTCGGCTCGTCGTCCTCATCGTCTTCGTCGTCCGCCGTGGCCCAGAGATCGACGCTGGTGTCTTCCAGCTCGGGCTCGGGCTCGAGATCCGGAGAGAGCTCTTCGAAGGTTGGCTCCAGGTGGTGCTCCTCCAGCTCCTCGGGAGCGGCTTCTTCGTCGAACCCTGGAGCTTCGATAGATTCGGCCACAGCCTCGCTGCCCACGGCGATCTCTTCGATCTCGGGCCGGGCCTCGACCTCGGGTTCGGGAGCCATCTCGAAGCTCGGCTCCGCTGCCTCGGTCGACGGCGCCTCCACGTCCGAAAGCTCGGTCTCTAGGAGCTCGGCAGCGGAATCCTCGGCGGCCGACGCCTCCTCGCCATCTTCTTCGCCGACAGGCTCTTTCGGAGCGGAGAGCTCTTCGACAGCAACCGGTTCGTCCTCCTCGACTGGAGCCCCCAGAGATTCGGTGGCGAGAGTCTCGGCCACGGGCTCTTTCACGTCCAGCTCTTCCGCAACGGGCTCGGCGTCGTCCACGCCCTCGGGCTCGTCCGGCTCCCTGCCCTCTTCGGCGACCGATTCCTGCTCGGTTTCGGAAACGGCTCCCGCCACCGCCGCAACGGCCGCAGCACCCACCGCGGCCGCGGCCGCGGAGACCGTCGCCGTCGTGGACGGCTGCCAGATCGGAACACCTTCGGCCTCTTCCGACGGGTCGGAGAAGCGGAGAGAGGGAGAGCTACCCTTGCGGAAGGCGAGGGTCTCTAGAGCCGTGGCCGCGCAGTGGGTCAGGAGCAGCAGGCTCGAAGCGCCCAGGGGACCGGCACTTTCCAGGCGGTCGGCGTAGATCGCACCACCGAGCTGCCCGCGCAAGACGAACGGAATCAGCAGACCTTCTTCTCCCGCGGGTGCGTGGATCCGAGCGGCGAGCCTCTCACAGGCCTCGGAGTCCATGCGAACCGCCCCTCGACCCTCGGAGAGCTCGGCCCAGACACCGTCGTCGGCATAGTCGAACTGGAGACCCTCGAGAGCGGCCGTCGCCGAGCCGAAGCCGTGGCCTGCCCAACCCCTCACCTCGCCGGACCGGGTCAAGAAGAAGGCGGTACGCGAAGCGAAGTCGCGACCTCCCTCGAGCAGAGCCATGAGCACTCCGCTCTGATCGGTTGCCAGGTCGAGCTGGGCCACTCTCTCGAGGAGCTTGCCGACCGCCTGACTCTCGGCCTCGACCACGGCTTCGGCAGCCAGAGACCGAACCGCTTCTTCCATGGTATCCGCGACCTGCCGATTCAGCTGCTCCAGACGGAGGGACAGGGAATCCCCAGCCTGCCTGGACTCAGACTTCGGTTGCTCCCCTGACATCTCAATCTCCTTCACGAGGCGACGAGGTGCGAGCTGCTGTCGCCGCCTGTCTCCCGTAGTTCCTGATGAATGATCCAGATCGCGTTCCGTGAGCGGACTACTGGCCTCTCAAGGGTTGAACCCTGGATTATTTTTCATGCTCGAAACCATGTCAAGAAAAGTAGCTGCAAGGCGCTGAGAGATACAGACTTATGTCGCCGAGCCCGGCTTCGACCAGCGACTCGACGGAACCCGGCCCCAAAAGCGCCGTCGACCGGGAGCGAAACTTGTTCCCGCCAAAGCCCTGTGGTAGCTTGCTCAGCTTAACAGCCCGTGTTGAAAGTCGACCCACATCCAGATCGGCCCTTCAGCCTGTCCACTCCCGAGAGATCTTCGAGATCCTCGCCGACTTGGCGCCTCTATTTCGAGGCCGCGCCGCCGGATCCCGAGGCCAGCTCTGGACACGGTGGGCCTGCAAGAAGCAGGTCTTCGACCCTTTCTCGACACCACCCCTAGGCATTCTGACGGAGGTAATTCGAATGCGCAGCGGAAGGAAATTCTTCGCCCTCGGCGCCTTGCTGCTCCTGGTCACGGGACTCGGCGCCTGTAGCTCGGGTCCCGATCCAGCGGAGGAGAAAGCCGCCCAAGACGCGGAGGCCTGGGCCGCCCTGCAAGAAGCCAAGGCGACCCTCGACGCCAAGCGAGCCGAATTGAAGACGCTGAAAGAAAAGATCGCTGGCAAGCTGCCAGAAGAAGAGGGCGACACAGACGCCGCGGAGGGCACCGAGGACACCGAGGGTGGGGAGGAAGCGGCTCCGGTGAGCCCCGAGGAGCTGCAGGCCCAGGCCGACGCCCTGAAAGAAGAGATCTTCAGCCTGACCGACGACTTCGCAGGGCAGCTGATCGGATTCATCAACTCGCAAGGTCTGGTCGAAGGTGCCGAGCTGACCACCGAGCAGCGCGAAGCCTTCAACATGAAGGCCCAGGAAGACATTCTCGTCGCCCAGGAGTACATCTCCGAAGGAGGCGACTACCAAAGAGCCATCGACATCTACACCACCTCTCTGCTCTCGGATCCGACCAACGAGCTGCTGCTCGAAGCCAAGGCCAAAGCCGAGGAGCTTCGGTACATGACGGAGGAACGGCTCGGAGAGGTCAAGAAGAAGATGACCCGCGACGAGGTTCGAGACCTCCTGGGTATTCCCAAGACCTCGAACATCCGCGAATTCGACAACGGGGTGATCGGCTGGTTCTACCCGAAGGAAACACCACGTGAAGCCGCCGGGGTCTTCTTCCAGGAGAAGGGCGGAGAGTTCACGGTCTACAAGATCGACTGGAACGCGATCAAGGCCGAAGAATAAGGCCCCTCGGCCACTACTACCGTTCCTACGCCTCCCCGATCCGAGAAACCCTCTCGGGGAGGCGCCTTTCCCCCTCTCCCCCTCGCCTTTCCAACCGACCGGTCGAGTCTTCTTGACGAAGTCTCGGTTTCGCGGCATAATTAGCAGCTGCCGCGCGTGAGCTGTGCCTTCCGGAAGCCGGTCCCGTCGGACCACCCTGACGGTACGAGAAACCCTTGACGAACGCGGCGCTGACTACGGGCCCTGAACAGGGCCAACTCAGGAGGTGGTCGAACCCCTACGGAGCCGTGAGGGCTCCAGACAGCGAGCAAGAATCGAGAAGCTCCTTCCGAGCCTCCGTTCGCCCCCGTCTGCACCTCTGGCCACAGAGCCGCTCCCGAGCGGTATCCTGATTTCAATCGTAGAGCCAGCAACAAGAAGATTTCCCACAAATTTTCCGAGATTTCGTGGCCTCCCGAATCCTTATAGGAGGCCGCCCAGAACCCGAGACGTTTCCAAGAAGAAAGAGAGTCATCAGCCATGCCGATAGTCCATGTTCGAGACGAAGAGAGCTTCGAGAACGCCCTTCGTCGCTTCAAGAGGAAGTGTGAGAAAGCTGGAGTCCTCACCGAGCTGAAGAAGCGCCAGCACTTCGAGAAGCCGAGCATCAAACGCAAGCGCAAGGCCCTGCAGGGGCGCAAAAAGATGCTGCGCAAGCTGGCCGAAGAGCGCCGGATGGGGCTCGTTTGAGCGAGTCTGGCTAGACGCAGCCACGAGCCACAGAACGACTTTCGGCGGGAGAAGGAGACTTCCTACTCCCGCTTTTTCATTTTCGTTGTATTTGGATCCCCAACAGGAACGACCGCAGGCACCGGTCGCGAGTCCCTGATTCCGGCAGAACCATGCAACCCCACGAACCGTTCTCTCGCGCAACTCTCCAGGCCCTCGAGCTCCCGAGCCTCCTGGGCATCGTGGCCCAGCTCACGGCGTCGGACCTGGGTTTCGAGAAGGCTCGGGCCACCCGCCCGTTTCGCGACCAGGCCAGCCTGTGTCGACACCGGCAGCGGTACCTCGATGTCGCGCGGCTGGTCGCGGGCAGCCCTCTCGTACGATTCAGCGAACGCCCGCTCGCCCCTCTCCTGGAAGCCCTGGCCCGAGGCGGTCAGGATCTCGGCGGAAGAGATCTCGTGGGCGTCGCCGACCTGCTCGACTCGACCCACGAGGCGATAGATCGGATCCGGGAAGCCGATCCACCCTGCCCGGGCCTTGCCGAGCGAGTCGCCGAGCTGGAGAGCGCCGCAGCGTTGCGGCGTACACTTCGCAAGACTTTCGACTCTCGCGGAGACATCCGCGAGAACGCAACTCCCGAGCTGGCCCGACTGCGCCGCAACCTGCGCAGCACCCGCCAGAAGGTCTACGACCGTCTCCGAACCTCGGTCGAGAGCCTGAAGGAGAATCTCAGCGAAGACACCATCCCCATGCGCGGCGGCCGCCTCGTGTTGATGCTCAACGCCGGCGCCAAGGGCCGCGCCTCGGGTTTGATCCACGGTCGATCCGGCACCGGGAGGAGCTTCTATTTCGAGCCCCTCGACGCGGTCGAGGACAACAACCAGCTGCAACAGATCAGCGAAGAAGAGGCCGCCGAGCGGCGACGGATTCTCGCCGAGATGATCTCCACCCTGCGCCGAGAGCTCCCGACGATCCGCACCCATGCCGATCTTCTGGCCGAGCTCGATACCCAACAGGCGGCCGCCCGTTTTGCCGAGATCAGTGGCGGGCGCCTGGCCGAGCTCTGTGAGCAGCGAGAGCTCGAGCTGGTGGCGGCTCGACACCCCTTGATCGACCCCAAGCTGGCGGAGCTGCGCCGGGAGGCCCTGGGCAAACCCGGGCATCTCGAGGCAGTGGTTCCCCTCGATCTCGAGCTCGACGGGGACAACCGGGCGCTGGTCGTCACCGGGCCGAACGCGGGTGGAAAGACCGTGGCGCTCAAGACCTTGGGCCTTCTGGCCCTGGCCCACCAATGTGGGCTGCCCATTCCCGTCGAGCCCGGCAGTCGTATTCCCTTCTTCGACGCCATCGTCGCCACCGTGGGAGACGACCAGGATCTGCTGGCCGACCGTTCGACCTTCAGCGGTCGTCTACTGCGCCTCAAAGAAGCCTGGGAGGTCGCCTCTCCCCGAGCCCTGGTCCTGCTCGACGAGCTCGGCTCCGGCACCGATCCCGAAGAAGGAGCCGCACTCTCGACCGCAGTGCTGGAAGGGCTGATCGACCGCGGCCCTCTGACCATGATCACCACCCACCTCGGCCAGGTGGCGGCCGCCGCGCTCGAGAGCCCGGTGGCCTGCTGCGCCGCAATGCTCTTCGACAGCGAGAGCGGAAGACCCACCTACCGGCTCTTACCGGGCCCACCGGGAGGAAGCGAAGCTCTCGCTCTGGCTCGGCGACTCGGCCTGCCGGAGGCCTGGCTCGATCGAGCAGAAGAGCTCCTCGGCTCCGAGCACCGGGACCTGCGACGACTCCTCGCCGAGCTGGAAGTCGCCCGCGAAGAAGTCGAAGCGACTCGCCGGACCCTGGAGCAGGAGACGGCCGACGTCGCCACCCTGCGTCGTAGGCTCGCCGAGCAGGAGGCGGCTCTCACCACGGAACGCAAGACCCTCGGCAAATCGATGCGCGGCGAGCTCGACCGCTTCCGCGCAGAAACCCTGCGTCGGCTCAACCAGGAGGTGGAGACTCTGCGCGAGCAGTTTCGCTCCGGGCGCCGAAAGAGTCTCGCCAGCGAAGGAGTCGCGCGGCTGTTCAAGGAAGCCCCGCCCCTGGTTCCCGAAGAGGAAACACCCGAGGGAGAGATCTCCGTGGGTCGCCCGGTCCGCCATCGGCGGCTCGGTTGGCGCGGCACGCTCGAGAAGCTGGAACGCAAGAAGGCCACCGTGCGCGTGAACGGAAAGGTGTTGAGCTGCGGGGCCCAAGACCTGGTGCCGGCCTCCGCATCGGAGCCGGCCCGAAACCACTCGAAGCCTCCCTCCGCCAACCGGACCCCGCGGCGAAGGAGCCGCGAGGCGGCACCGGACCTGCGAGAGGCGCCTTCCGAGCTGATGCTGATCGGCCAACGGGTCGAGCCCGCCCTCGAAGCCCTCGACCGATTCCTCGACCAGTCCCTACGCGAGTCTCTCTCCGAGGTGCGGATCGTTCACGGCCATGGAACCGGTCGACTGCGCAAGGCCGTTCGCTCCTATCTCCGCCAACACCGGGCGGTGGCCGGTCACCGACCCGGAAACGACAGGGAAGGCGGCGACGGAGCGACCGTCGTCGACCTGGCGGGAGCCTAGGGCACCTTGCGGGGATCCAGGATCACATCCGAGGTGGTGCAGGCCGTCCGCGACTCGATCGACATCGTCGAGATCGCTGGCGACCTCACCCGCTTGCAGAAGAAAGGCAAGCGCTACCAGGGTCTGTGCCCCTTCCACAAAGAGAAGACACCTTCTTTCAGCGTCGACCCCGACCAGGGCCTTTTCTACTGCTTCGGCTGTGGGGAAGGCGGCGATGCCATCAAGCTCTTCCAGCAGAGCTCGGGCGACGATTTCCCCGCGGCCATCGAAGCCCTGGCCCGGCGGTACGGCATCGCCCTGCCCGCCGCTTCCGCCGCTGGCCCGTCCCTCGAGCGCAGGAAAGACCACACCGCCGTGCTCGAGGCCGCGGCCGGTTTTTTCCGCCAGTGCCTCCTGCGCAGCGACTTCGCTCGCCAGTACCTCGAGGATCGGCAGATCCCAAAGTCTCTCGGCGAGAGCTTCGGTCTCGGCTACGCGCCCCAGGGCTGGCACGAGCTGCAGAAGGATCTCGGACAGCGTTTCCCTCTGGAGCTCCTGATCGAGACCGGCCTCGTCGGTCGCAGCGAGCGCAGCGGCGACCCCTACGACCGATTTCGCCACCGGTTGATGTTCCCGATCCACTCGCCGGCCGGCCGACTGGTGGGTTTCGGCGGACGAACTCTCGGCGACGATCGTGCCAAGTATGTGAACACCCCCGAGACCGAGGCTTTCAGCAAGGGCAAGCTCCTCTACGGATTCCACCTGGCGAAGAGAAACCTCCGCGACGGCGGCAAGGCCTTGCTGGTGGAGGGCTATTTCGACGTGATCGGCGCCGCCGCGAGCGGAATCCCCTGGTCGGTGGCCGGCATGGGCACGGCCCTGACACCGGAGCAGGCCAAGCTCCTCGCCCGCTACACCGACGAGGTGATCGTCGCCTACGACGGCGACTCGGCCGGCGAGAAGGCATTCCAGCGAGCGCTACCGATTCTGCTCGCCGCGGGCCTCGGCGTACGGCGGGCACGGTTTCCGGAAGGCCACGATCCCGATTCCCTGCGTCTGGAGCTGGGAGCCGACGAAGTGCTGCGACACGTAGACACCGCGAGAGACGGCGTGGAGCTCGAGATCGATCGCCTGATCCCCGCAACCCGGAACATCGACCCTCGAGAGAAATCGAGAATCGCCAGCCAGATCGGAGAGATCCTGCGCCCCATGCGCGACAAGATCGTTCGCCAGGCCTATGGGCAGAGGGCTTCCCAGAGGTTGGACGTGCCGCTCGATCTCCTCTTTCGTCGAGTCGGGCCTGCGCCTGCGCCGGACATCGAGAGCCAACCGAAGAGGTCGAGTCCCGAGGTCTCGAAGGCGGGAATGGAAGAGGTCGCTCTTCGCTTGATGCTGGTGCCTGGAACCCAGATCCCACCTTGTGAGAGACTCCCCCCCAAAGAAATTTTTTTTGATGCTCAATGTCGGAATATTTACGAGGCGTTTTGCGCTCTATATAGAGACGGAGAGCCCATGGCTCCCGCGAGCAGCGCAGTGATCGCAAGGTTGGATCCGGAGAGCGGAGCTATTGACCGAGCAGCCCAACTTCTGCTACAAGTCTCCGACTCCGATGAGGGAAATCTACAAGCGACCCTCGACCATCTCTTGCACCGCTGGCAGAAATGCCGGAGACCCGAATTGCACCGGCAGATCCGTGAGGCGGAAGAACAACAGGACCAGCCCCGCCTCGACCAACTGCTCGAAGAACAGAAGTCCCTGATCCATAGCTTGCATCCCGCAACGACTGGCAAGCTATGGTGATTTTGTATTGTTGGCAGAGCACCGGCCCCAGCGAGTGCCTCGAAGGAAGGTAGGAACAGAAATTGGCCATCTCGAAGATTGAGACGATCGAGGACAAATACAGCTCGGTCAAGCAACTGATCGAGCTCGGGCAGGACAAGGGCTATCTCCTCTATGACGAGATCTACGAGATGCTGCCCGAAGAGGTCGTCAGTCTACCGGATGAGCTAGACGAGGTCTACGCGCGCCTGAGCGACCTGGAAGTGTTTGTCATCGAGCGACCCGAGCGGCATCAGAACCGCGGCGATGGCGCCCTCCCGGGTGGCGACTTCGACAAGAAAGACGCCGAAGGTGGCCAGGAATTCGTCCTCACCGAGCAGGAAAAGACCAACGACCCGGTCCGCATGTACCTGCGGGAGATGGGTACGGTACCGCTGCTCGACCGCGAAGGCGAGGTCGAGATCGCGCAGAGGATCGAGAACGGCGAGTGGCTGATCTACGAAGCTCTGTGCAGCAACCCCGTCGTGCTGCGGGAGCTGCTGCGCCTCAACGAGATGGCGCAAAAAGATCGCAGGATCCTGCGCGAGCTCATCACCAGCGACCCCCACGAGCCTCTCGACACCAAAGCCACGGAGCGGATCAAGAAGAACCTGGCGACCTTCGAGCGGATCAACGAGCAGGATCGCGAGATCCGAGCCCTCCGCAAGCAGCAAGACGGGGTCGAGAAAAAAGATCCCAAGTACCAGGAACGGGAACGGGAGATCGACCGCCTGGTGGCCAAGATCGCCAAGGACATCCGCAGCATCGATTTCAGCGTGCAGACGCGCAACGTCCTGGTCGAGCTCCTGCGCGACATCCACCGTGAGTTCTCCCGCCTCCGCAACGACCTGCGACGGGCGGAGAAGGCCCATTCCAAGGAGACGAACGAAGAGCTTCGCTCGCTCCAGATCCGCCGCATGGAGAAGTACAAGGAGAAGCTGGTCGTCCTGGAGCAGCGCTACGGAACCGCCTACGAAGACGTGGCCTCGACCCTGACCAAGATCCGGCGTGGAGAATCGGAGTGTGAGAGAGCCAAGGAGCAGTTGATCGTCGCCAACCTTCGGCTCGTGGTCTCGATCGCCAAGAAGTACACCAACCGCGGCCTGCAATTTCTCGATTTGATCCAGGAAGGCAACATCGGCCTGATGAAGGCGGTCGAGAAGTTCGAGTATCGGCGCGGATACAAGTTCTCCACCTACGCCACCTGGTGGATTCGCCAGGCCATCACCCGAGCCATCGCCGACCAGGCGCGGACGATCCGGATTCCGGTGCACATGATCGAGACGATCAACAAGCTCACCCGCACCAGCCGATCCCTCGTCCAGGAGCTCGGGCGTGAGCCCACTGCCGAGGAGATCGGCGAGCGCATGGATCTCTCGGCGTCCAAGGTCCGCAAGATCATGAAGATCGCCCAAGAGCCGATCTCTCTCGAGACGCCCATCGGCGAAGAGGAAGATTCGCACCTCGGCGATTTCATCGAGGACAAGAACGCCGTATCCCCCATCGAAGCCGTGGTCGACTCGAACCTCCGCGACTCCACCGGCGCCGTGCTCAAGAGCCTCACTCCTCGCGAAGAGCTGGTTCTTCGCATGCGCTTCGGTGTGGGTGAGGGTTCCGAGCACACCCTCGAAGAAGTGGGCCGCTCCTTCAGCGTGACCCGCGAGCGGATCCGCCAGATCGAGTCGAAGGCCCTGCGCAAGCTCCGCCACCCGAGCCGGGCCTCGAAGCTTCGGGCTTTCCTGGAAACCTGATTCCAGCGATTCGCCGCCATGCATCGAATCGAAACGGGCGCCCGAGGGCGCCCGTTTTGTTCTTGGAGCGACGAACGAAGTCGTGACTCAGTTGGATTCGGGAGGCTCGATCTCGAAGAGAGGGTCGCCTCCTTCGACGGCCTGGCCGTTCTGCACGAAGATCTTGCGAATCAGGCCCGCCACTTCCGACTGGATCTCGTTCTTCATCTTCATGGCCTCGAGCACCAGGACTCCTTGCCCGGGCTCCACCGTCTGACCTTCTTCGAGCAGTATTTCCACCACCTGACCGGGCATGTAGGCATCGACCCTCGAGGGACCGCCGCCGGCCACACCGTGAGCCTGGCGGGCGAGGTGATCGAGAGGATCGACCACGGTGACTTCTTCGGTCCCCTCGGCGGTGACGAGCTCGAAGAGGCCTTGCCCGCGATGGGTGGCGGCCAGCTCGACCTGCCGGTCTGCGAACACCAGGCTGTAATGACCCGGAGAGATCCGGGCGACATCGACCTCGTAGGTGCGTTCACCCAAGGTCACTCGATAGCCGTGATCGAGCTCTTCGAGCCCTACGGATTCTTCCCGGTCGCCTCGTTTGACCACTACTTCCATGTCTGCCCCTGTAGAGCCTCTCGCCGTGCGGCGGTTTTCCAGACGTTGCGATGCTCGGGTACGGCGCTGGAGGATCCCGTCGCCGCGGATCTCTGTTGCTCGGCGTAGGCGATGGCGGCGAGGACCACCATCAGATCCCTCTCGTCCGGCTCGCCTTCGCTGGGTCGCCATTCCCCGGACGAGAGCTTGCGGTCGAGCATGCCGATATCCATGCGGCCGGCGCAGAAGTCTTCGTCGCGGAGGATGGTCTGAAACAGCGGTGCCGTCGTCTGGATACCCTCGACCCGGAGCTCTTCGAGAGCTCGATCGAGACGAGCGATCGCCTGGCGCCGGTCCTGGCCCCAGGCGATCAGCTTGGCGATCATCGGATCATAGTGGATCGACACTTCGGCACCTTCCTGAACCCCGCAATCGTTGCGGATGCCGGGTCCCTCGGGTAGGCGCAGACGCCGGATCAACCCAGGCGAGGGAACGAAGCCGCGAAAGGGATCCTCGGCGTAGAGACGAACTTCGATGGCATGCCCGTACGGCTCGGAAGAACCGATCGCGGGGTCGAGAGGCTCACCTCGGGCGATCCGGATCTGCGACTCCACCAGGTCGAGGCCGGTGACCAGCTCGGTCACCGGATGCTCCACCTGCAGTCGGGTGTTCATTTCCAGGAAGTAGAAGTCGCCTCGCGCGTCGAGCAGGAACTCGACCGTGCCGGCGTTGCTGTATCCGACCGCCTCGGCGGCACGAACTGCTGCCTCTCCCATGCGGCGCCGAAGATCGCTGTCCACCACCGGCGATGGAGCTTCTTCCACGACCTTCTGGTGCCGGCGCTGGAGCGAGCACTCTCTCTCCCCGAGAGAGACGACCTTGCCGAAGTGGTCTCCGAGCACCTGGATTTCCACGTGCCGCGGATTCTCGATGAACTTCTCGATGTACACGGCATCGTCGCGGAAGGCGGCCAGCGCTTCGGAAGCGGCGCCGCGAAACGCCGCGGCCAGCTCTTCCTCTTTCTCGACCACCCGCATGCCCTTGCCACCACCACCGGCCGAGGCTTTGATCATCACCGGATAGCCTACTTCTCGGGCTGCTCTGCGGGCCGATTCCAGATCCGGAAGCGGATCCCTACCACCGGGCACCACCGGCACCCCGGCATCGATCATCAGACGCCGACTCTCGATCTTCGATCCCATCGAGGCGATCGCGCTCGAGGGCGGACCGATGAAGATCACCCCTTTCTCCTCGCAGAGCCGCGCGAAGTCGGCGTTTTCGGAGAGGAATCCGTAGCCCGGGTGAATGGCATCGGCACCGATCTCGAGGGCCAGATCGACAATCGCCTCGGCGCGCAGATAGCTCTCGCTCGAAGCCGCCGGTCCGATACGACAGGCCTCGTCCGCGAGCAGAACCGGCAGGTTCGAGCGATCGGCATCGGAGTAGATCACCGCGCTGCGGATGCCGAGCTCCCGCAAGCCGCGGAGAATCCGCACAGCAATCTCTCCGCGGTTGGCAATCAGGACTTTCTCGATCACGGATTTGGCAGGCATGCTCATTTCCCCAGGTCCCGAAGAAACTCGAAACGGTAGATTCCTGTCGCGTGCTGGTCGGACCATACGATGGAGACCCCATAGTGACCCACCGGCTCGATACCCACCGGTGTCACCGGATTCTTCGGAGCACGGAACTTGATCTCCGAGACGCCGTGCCCTTGACAGCTCGCGCACGGACACCAACCCCGGAGCTGGTCGTAGTCGATCTCGCTCACCCCGCCGTCGGCCCAGGTGACCCGCAGCAGATGCTCTTCGGGGACTCGGCGAATCTCGGTGGGTATTGCTTCACTCATCGTTCCAGTCGTCGCTTCTCCGGCTCTCGATCATCGGATCGAGCCGTGCATGGGGACGTATTGAATCACATTCCAGGTGGTCGCGAGGGCTTCGCTCAAGGCGGATCGTGAGCTCCTCTGGCAGTCCATGGACCGCATCGCAACACCCGCCAGCCAGCCCGTGCGCTTCCGCGCAGGGCTCCGTATTTTCGAATCGATTCTTCCCCGTAGTGACTACAGGTCGGAGTGAACCGACAGCTCACGCCCATGACCGGCATCCAGGGGGAGAGTGTGGCCTGGTAGGTATCGATGGCGGCCAGGAGGCCAATGGCGGACCACTGGTTCTCCGGAGCCCTGCTCAGGTCGAAAACCACGAACAGAAACAGCGAAACCCCGACCACTCGCCAGCGTAGACGCCGGGAGCCTGCCGGGGCTTCGCCGCTTCCGGATTCCTCAGAACTGATCGGCAAAGTCGCTCAGGCCGGGGATGGTGAAGCGCTCGCCCTTGAGACCCTTGTGGATACAGATTCCGTGGATCACGAACTGGACCAGGACCACAGGTCCGGTGAGCACGCAGCCCAGGCATCCGGTGAAGAAGTTGATGACGAAGAGAACGAGGTGGATCGCAATCTCTGCACCGGTCAGAACCAGACCGTGCTTGGCATGCCACTGGACCTCGCGGTCTTCTTTCTCCGTGAGGAAAGGAACCAGAGCCAGCAACCAGAGGTAAGAAAGAACGATCATCAACGGACGATTTTCCGAGACTCCTCCTCCGGAGCCGGAAGCCCCTCCCGGAGCAGGTCCCGGCGGCGGAGCGGCCGGAGGTGGAGGCGGAGGTGGGGCCGGAGCGTCATTCATCGAAAACATCTCCTATTTGTCATGGCGAAGGAGAGGGCAGTGTATCGAAGGCTCTCTATCTCCTCAAGCAAACGGAGATCTTCCCGGCCCGCGATCTCCCGGGGCGAGAATTTTGTTCAGAGCGAAGGGCAGAATGGGTTTCAAGAATGACGCAGCGCTTCTACCGGTTCGAGTGCGGCTGCCCGCTGGGCTGGATAGAGTCCGAAGAACAGACCTACCAGAGTGCAGAAGCTCGACGCCAGGAGGATCGTCCAGGAAGGGATTCTCAGACCGGGGCTCCCATCGGGAAGGACCCAGGAGAGGAGCAATGCGAGCATCGACGCGAAGAGCGCTCCGAAAACGATTCCCAGGAACCCGCCCAACCAGGAGAGCAGCAGTGCCTCCACCAGAAACTGCCGGAAAATGTCGAGACGGCTGGCTCCCAGCGACTTTCGCAGCCCGATCTCTCGGGTCCGCTCCGTTACCGAGACCAGCATGATGTTCATGATGCCGATCCCTCCGACCAGGAGCGCCAGGGCAAGGACCGCGAACGCCCCCGCGCCAAGACTGCGCAGAACCGATCGCGAGGTGGAGAGGATCCGGTCGGGAACCAGGATCTGGAAGTCATTTCCGTGATCGGACCCGAGGCCGTGCCGCTGTCGGAGGAGGCGAGAGATCTCCTGCTCGATCTTCCGAACCTGCTCGGGCTCGCGACACCGGATTCGCAGCTGGAGTCGCTTGCCTGCTTCGTGCCCGAACAGGCCGAGGGCCGTTTCGAAGGGAATGAAGACCACATCGTCGGAATCGCCGCCCAGGAGAGATCGTCCCTGGGGCTCCAACGTCCCCACGATCTCCATGGGTGTACCCGCCACGGTGATTCGACGCCCGACCGGGTCCGGCATCAACCCCAGCTCCTCCACCACCGTGGCTCCGACCACCGCCACCGGCCGATGCCGTTCCAGATCGAGGGTGGCGATGAACCGGCCTTCGGAGATCTCGGCGGTTTCCATTTCCAGCCAGTCGTCCCTGACGCCCCCCACCAGCGACGGTCGATAACTGCGGCCGCCGAAGGTCACCGAGCTCTCCCCTCTCAGCAGAGGGCTCACTCCGACCACTCCTTCGATCTGCTCGATGGCCTTTCCGTCGCCCCGAGTCAGTGTCACCGGGCCAGAGCCGATGGCGGCCTCGGGCCGCTGCCAGGGGACGATCGCCAGATGCGTGGAGCCCACTCTTTCGAACTCTTTCATCACCGTACGGATCGAGAGGTCCAGAATCGCGGCCACGCCGACGATCGCAGCGACGGCGATGGCGACAGCGAGCACGGTGAGGAGCGAACGCAGACGCTGGATGCCGAGGTTGCTCCAGGCACAACGGAGCAGGTCTCGCTCGGTCACCGACGGGCCTCTTCCGGAGATGGACGAACGTCCGAGGCTACTCGGCCATCACACAACGTCACGATGCGCTCGCCGGCGGCTGCAACCACCGGGTCGTGGGTCACCAACACCACGGTGGTGCCCTCTGCATGCAGCTGTTGGAAGAGATCCAGAATCTCTGCCGAGGACCGGCTGTCGAGATTCCCGGTGGGCTCGTCGGCCAACAAGATCGAAGGGCGATTGACCAGGGCCCGAGCTATCGCGACCCGCTGCCTCTGCCCGCCGGAGAGCTCCGAGGGTCGATGGTCGATCCGGTGGGCCAGGCCCACCCGTTCCAGACATTCGACTACCTTCTCTCGGCGCTCTTGCGGCGGAACCCTGGCGTAGATCAAGGGCATCTCCACATTGGCGAAGGCCGTGGCGCCCGACAGGAGATGGAATTCCTGGAAGACAAAGCCTATTTCCTGATTCCTGATCGCTGCCAGGCGCCGATCCCCGAGGGCGCCGACCTCGACTCCATTCAGCCGATAGATCCCCGAAGTCGCCACGTCCAGGCATCCTACGAGGTTCATCAGCGTCGATTTTCCGCTACCCGAGGCACCCTTGATCACCACCAGCTCTCCGCTCTCGATCCGCAGGTCGACTTCCCGCAGCGCACCCACCGACTGGCTGCCGACGCGGTACCGGCGGGAGACCTTGTCGAGATCGATCAGGGCGGGCGTCATGAACGGATCGATCCACTGGCTCTGGAAGATCGGGGGCTCACCAGAGCCCCGAGCACGAGAGACCGCAGCGCCCGATACGGCCCGACCACGACCCGTTCTCCGAGCGCTACGCCCGAAACCAGCTCGACCCTTTGCCCATCGGCCAGACCGAGCGCCACCTGCCGCGGAAGCACCCGTCCCGATTCTTCGACCCAGACGACGGTGACCGGCTCCTCGCCTTCCCCTTCCATCTGTCGTTTCACCACGGCCTGCACGGGAACGAAAGGAACCTCGTCTCGGACATCCACCGCGACCGTAACCCGTGCCGACATGCCGGCTCGAAGCGCCAAGATCGGTTCCTGCAGGAGGATCCTCGCCGGATACCGGACTCCGTTGCTCCCGGGCTCGCGCCGAGGTGCGCTGGCGATCTCGACCAACAGCCCGGCCAATCGGCGGTTCGGGATCGCCTCGACCTCCACCACGGCCTCGTTGCCAGCTCGCAGATGAACCACCTCATGCTCGGGAACGTCCACCTCTACCAAGACCTGGCGGAAGTCGGCGATCGTGGCGAGCACCGAGCCGCGGGAATTCAGGGTCCCGGCCACGACGACCTCTCCGATCTCGGCTTCGACGCCGATCACCCGACCGGAGATCGGCGCCACCACGATCGACTTCTGGAGCTCGCTCGCCGCACGTTCTCGATCGGCCTCGGCCTGGAGAACTCTCTCCCCCGCCTTCTCGAGCCCCAGGCCCGTTTCGCGGAACTCCAGCTGCTTCTGCTCCAGGGATTCGGCCGAGACGAGACCACTCTCGAAGAGCTGCCGGTGGCGCGACAGGCTCTGCTGCCCGAGAGAGAGACGAGCCTGCGCCTGCCGGAGCTCGAGCCGGGCGATCTCCAGCGCGGCTTCGGCTCGGCGGGCCGCCGCTCGGAGGTCGTCTCTCTCGAGAGTTGCGAGGGTCTGGCCCTCTCGGACCTCATCTCCGATTCGAATGAGCAGATCCTCGATCCGGCTCACGACCGGTGCAGAGACCTCCACGAGGCGCACCGGCTGAATCGTTCCCAAGAGCTGTACCCGATGCTCGATCCGTCCTCGATCGACCACCTCCACCCAGACCTCGGGTCGCCGCGACACCGAGCCGCGGGATGAAAGGCTCAAGGCCGACACGAGCACGAGGCCCGAGATCACGAGAAGTGGTGCGACTCCTCTCTTCGACAAGCACGACAAGAGTGTTCTCCACATCGGAAGCTCAGACAAGGCTTGCCCACAGGGTTCCGAGGAGGATCCAGAGGACCCAAGGACCGGCCACGATCAAGGCCACGCGGGACCGTCTTGCCCGGGTCAGCTCTCGATAGCCGAGGCTCAGGAGAAACAGGCACCAGAGATGGAACAGGTCGATTCTTCCGAGGAGCTCGATCCAGGCCGCGGACGAATCCCGAACGAAGAAGACATCCAACGTGCTCGCGACCAGGCCTCTCTCGAGATCTTCCGGGCCCAGCGACGACAGGGGGAGGGCCATTCCGGCCGCGAGCAACGATCGCACGGCGAGGGGCAGGAGACCGTGCACACAAACGGCCACGCCTGGCTTCCATCGAATCGACTCGCCCAGGCTCCGGAAGAGGAGAAAGAGCACGGCGGAAACCGCGGCAACGACGAAGAGCCGCGACACCGTGGGACCGGCCACCGCGAAGAGCAGCCCGAATCGCGACGCCAGGTCGAGCTGGCTCTGGAGGCTCTCCTCGGAGACCTGGATTCCCCGCTCCACATAGGTCTGCCGCAACACCCGATCTCTGTCGATCCTGGTCGAGATCACGAGGCTCTCCGCAATGCCGGCGACCAGGAGAACGACCAGAGCCAAACCCCATCTCGGTCGCCGTACGAGTCGAGCGAAAGCAGCCCTGGGAGCGAGCAACGCACCCAGAAGATTCCCGAGAGCCGTGGAACGCTCCGATCCTTCGAAGCGGATGTCTTGTCGAAGGGAAGATGTAGATTCGATCGATGCCATGTATGCCTCCAGGGTCAGGCCAGGAGCCGCCCTCGGCGAAACCGGCGGACGGCGGCGAGGGTCAGGGTGAGGGCAAACAGCAGCAGGACACCGAGAATCCCCGTGAAGACCACGACCCCGTCGAGCTTCCCGAGGCTCTCGCTCCAGGCCGAGGGAAGAGCTCGGGACAGACCGAGAG